>JAHELS010000083.1 GCA_024644085.1 Rhodopirellula sp. | reverse complement strand
GCTCTGACCACCTGATCCAAACGGGTACGTTTCGTACGGATTGAAAGTCCGAAACCCGCAGGAACTCGCCAACCGGGTATGACGGCGTCGTGTCCAACGGACGCCTGGATGGACCGACTGTAACGCGTTGGGTAATTCGCAAAATGCGGTTTCCGGGAAGGTGATTCCATCCGTCGCCAATCTTAGTGCAGAAGGAGAGATTGATCTTCCCGCGACCCTGTGGTGCAGCTTTTGCTCGACCACGGATCCCTGGCGACTCAGAATCTCTGTTGACACGACCGGTGACTGCATGCTGGGCCTCGAGAGACAATCGAGCAGGACGGTCGACTCGATGTACGGGTACGTGGCGGGAACTTTGCGAAGCAGATCCGCCTGCCCGACAAAGCCAACTGCCGCAACCAATGCCTCTGCCAACTCGAATTGGGCACGGCCGATCAACGCACCGTCAGCAGCCTGAACCAGTTGATACTGTTCATCTTTTTGTGACTTAAGTTGACATTGAAATCTTCGCCGCTCGCGGTCGACAGCCACGAGATCATGACCGATGATCGCCAGATGCCCTTCAAGTTCCTTGAGCTGGCGATCCAGGTGTTCGAGTTCCCACGGCGCACGCGCTGGTTCCGCGATACGTTCGACACGCTTTCTACGCTCGACCAAATAATCTCGTTGGGCATTCACATCAGCACGTTGCGTTTCAGCCACCAGCTCACGCTGCTGCAGGTCAAGACAGTGGCGGACAACGTTTGCGTCGATGATTGGGAGATCATCGCAAAATCCCTGCCTTGTCGGCGGAGGCATGGCTGGGGGTCTCGACTTCAATGACTCTTCATATTTGCCGGCGAGATGCCGCTGCACGTCCAACAGGCCGTGCGCCTCTTGAATTTGAAGGTCGAGGTCCCGCAGTAACTGTTTCGCCAGATCAAATTCGCCACGATCAGCGCTGGAGTATTCCAATAACACCTCGAGTGCATCGACGCGAGACACTGCGGCGACGCGTTGATGCTCAAGTAACGTCACTCTCGCGCTGGCCAGCCCGTGGTCCGTCGCCATCGCTTCGACCAGACGGCTCAGTTGCTCGCCGCTTGTCGCGCCAACAAATCGAGTACCGAGCTGCGAAAGGCCGCCCGATGACTCACGCGTAACTGAATTCTCCTCCAATGACTGGCGGACGCTTGCTATCCGCCGGGCGACGATCTCAGCCATCGCTCGATCGGCAATCGCACCGTGTAATTTCGCCTGCGCCAGCCGCGATCGAATCTGGGCCCGATTCAGAAGGACGCCTTCCGTCTTCAAACGCCGGTAGATCTCGACCGCTTTCTGTGCTTCCGCGACTGCAGAGCGTGCCGACGGCAGATCAATGGCCAACAACGCTTCATGATGCCGGGACAAATCCTCCAGATGCCGACTCAATAACTCTCGACTCGCGACGTCAACCGGCAACCATGCCACCAGCCGCACCGAGCCAGGCGAGTAAAGTCGGATGCATTCAATCTCGGCATCCTGTTGCGGCAAATCCAACTTCGCGACTCGAGTCTGCCATTGCAGCACGGCCTCGAGGTACTGTTCGGATCCCGCCAGCCGAGCAGTGATTGACGCGAGAGCGACTTGCTGCTGGGCAACTTCTTGCCACGAAGCGTGTCCGCGATCACGCAGTTCCTGTAGTTGGCCGAGTCTCCAAGCCGCCATTTCCCGTTCCGCACGCGCGCTTTCCGCGTCGGCTTCGGCCATCCCGTGTCGGGCTTCCAATTCGGCAATCATCAACGGCGGCGCCGCAAAACTCGCGGAACAAAAAACAGCCAGCTGCAAACCCGTGATATGAATTACAAAAAACAAACGGGCCATGATCGTGACTCCGGGCGTGCAAAAAAAGATTCGCCGCAATCTCATCGGCAACGGCAGATCACCGTTTCCCAGCACACGTTAAATGGGGCCATCGCGACTGTCAAACTCGCGATCAATTCAAGAACCGGATGTCCATGCTGGTAGATAACGCTGCTAAGGCACTCAGGCTTTCGCCTTGCGTTACGCAGGATTGACGATCTTAAGTGGTTCCCCGTCGGCGTTTGAGGGTATCGATCAGGACGGCCAGCAACACGACTGCGCCCAGCACAATTTGCTGGTCGGGAGCTCCGACGTTCATCAGATTCATGCCGTTTTTGATCACGGCGATGATGAACGCACCGATCAGAGTACCGAGAATCCGGCCCTCGCCCCCCATCAACGATGTACCACCGACGACGACTGCCGCGATCACATCAAGCTCGTACATCAGACCGAGTTTTGGATCACCGGTCGCTAGCTTGGACGACAGCACGACGCCGCCCAATCCCGCCAGCGCACCGCAAAGAGTGTAGACCGCAAGAGTGACTCGCTTTACAGGCACGCCGGACAACCGGGCGGCTTCGGCATTTCCCCCAACGGCATACACGTACCGTCCGAAGACCGTCATCGACATCACAACGTGCGCCAACACGTACAACACGATCATCAAGATGACGGGATTGGGAATACCCATCGTTGTCTCGCCACCCATCCATTTGAATGATTCGGGAAGCTGTTGAATCGACAACTCGGCAGAGAAACGACGCGCCAGGCCGCGGGCCATCATCATCATCGCCAAGGTTGCAATGAAGGGTGGAATACCGAACCGAGTGATCATCACACCGTTGAAGAGCCCGGCAATAGCACAAACTGCCATCCCTACGAAGCAGCCGACCATCATCACGGCGACACCGGCATCCTTTCCGCCGCCGAAATCCCGAATGAAAAGTGCGGCCGCGACCGATGCCAATGCAACCAACGATCCGACACTCAAGTCAATCCCCGCCGTGATGATCACCATCGTCATGCCAATCGCAATGATCGCATAAATCGCCGTCTGGTTGGCCACACTCAACACGTTATCCAGTTTGGCAAACGTCGGCCAAAGATACGGTTGCGGACTGACGCACTTTGACTGTCCAACACTTTCAAATCGATCGTAGATAGTCCACGAAGCAGTATCGCCAGTTGCAGCGACCGCATCGATCCGACTGCCAGCATCAAGCACTGCTTCGATCTGGCGCCTTGCGTCGGCGGGCTTACCCGTCACGCTCACCGCGACGTTCACACCCGCAGCCTCGAAAACCTCTTCAGCCCCGCGGACGAACGCCGCATCGACCGGTGTCGACTCGGCCACGATCACCACCGTTGCTGACGAACCATCGCGCGAAATGATTTCGCGGGCTACCAGCTTCCCCGCTTCCGCGCCAGTCGGATTCTGCTCCTCCAACGTCAACACACTGAGGATCGCAATCAAGAGCAGCAGCACGAACACCATGCCATAATCGTTGGCAATGCTTCGCCAGATTCGCGAATGTCTGCTTTGTGTGTTCATTGATGCTGCTAACTGATTGCCAATTCCATGATTTGCTGTTGTGTGGCCGAGGCAACGTCGGTGATTTCTCCTGTCACGCGCCCCTCGTGCATGACCAGAATCCGGTCGCTCATGCCAAGCACTTCGGGCAATTCCGAACTGATCATGATGATCGCCTTGCCATCAGCCGCGAGACGATTCATCAATTGGTAGATTTCGTGCTTGGCTCCGACGTCGACCCCCCTTGTGGGCTCGTCAAAAATCAAAACTTCGGCATTCTGCTGCAGCCACTTCGCCAGAACGACCTTTTGTTGATTGCCGCCCGAAAGATGTTGGGCCAGTTGTTCCTGGTGAGGGATTCGAATGGACAACGAATCGACGTAACGCGCAAAGAAGCTTCGCTCCTGGCGTTGCCGCAGCAGACCAAACCGCGAGAACCGGGACAAATTGGGAAGCCCAAAGTTTTCGCGCACACTGCGTCCCAGCACGAGCCCCTGTGACTTTCGATCCTCGGTCAACAGACAGATTCCGGCCCGGATCGCCTCACGCGGAGATCTCAACTTCAATGGTTTCCCATCAAGGCTTACCTGACCCCCGTCGCGTTCATCGGCACCAAAGATCAGCCGGACCAATTCAGTCCGTCCCGCCCCGACCAGACCCGTCAATCCAAGAACTTCGCCAGCGTGCACATCGAAGCTGACGTCCTGGACGAGCTGACCGCGCGACAATTCGGTGACTGCCAAACGAACGTTCCCAATTTCAGCCGGCTGCTTGGGAAATTCGTTCTCAATCGATCGGCCGACCATCATTTCGATCAATTGCCGTCGGGTCATTGCGTCACTTGGCGAACCTCCGACGTACTGGCCATCACGCAGCACCGTGATACTGTCGGCGATCTCAAAGACTTCATCGAGTCGATGACTGATGTAAATGATCCCGATTCCCTGGTCTTTCAAATCGCGAATAATAGTGAACAGTTTGTCGACTTCCTGTGGCGTGAGAGCGGCCGAGGGTTCGTCCATCACCAGAATTCGAACATCCTGGGAGAGGACCTTGGCAATCTCAACCAATTGTTGCTGTGCGATGGAAAGGTCACCGCAGGGGAGGTCGATCGGAATGTTCACCCCCAGACGCTCAAACATTTCCAAAGCTTTGGCCCGCTCGGCGCCACGTGCAACGAAAAATCCGGTTCGTTCCCGACCTAGAAAAATGTTTTCCCAGGCGGAGAGCGCGGGGATCAGATTGAACTCCTGGTAAATCACGCCGATTCCAGCCTCGATCGACGCAGTTGGGCTTGAGAGTTCAACTGGGCTGCCGTCGATCGCGATTTGACCCGCATCCGGCTGGTGCGCACCGCCGAGCGTCTTGATGAGAGTGCTTTTCCCAGCCCCGTTTTCACCCATCAACGCCAGCACTTCGCCGCGACGAAGACTCAGCGATACGTCGCGCAAGGCGAGAACGCCCGGGAACGATTTTTCGATCCCCGACATTTCGAGCAGCAGAGGGTCAGGATCGGCGGTGGTAACCATGCGCGTGCTTCGAGTGTCCGTCTCATGTGGTCAACTTCTTAAGCAACGAATGACGCGAGTCGTGCTTGAACACGAACGAGCACGCGGCAATGCAACAAACGCAATATCTCAGGCTGCTTCCGCGGTTTGCAGTGCCGGGTCCTTTTCGGCGTCTTCCTTGTAATACAACTTTGATGGGATCAGTATTTCCGGTGGTACATCATCGCCATCGAAGTAGTTCATGATCACTTCGACCGTGGTGCGGCCCATCTGATCGGGGAATTGAATTGGATCACATAGGATTCTTCCTTCGAGGATCGCTTGTTTGCCGGCGATTTCACCATCGAAACCGATGATTGTTACCTGATCCTGTTTGTTTGCTTCCTCGAGAGCCGATCTTGCGCCGAGTGCGGATGGATCGTTGATGGCAAAGATCGCCGACAAATCGTCATTGGCAACAACGGCGTCTTTCGTCACCGCGTAACCAGCCTCGCGCGAACCGCGACCATCAAGTGTAGCCACGACCTCGATCTTCGCATCCGGGTTTTCCTTGTTATGAGATTCGACAACTTCGGTGAATCCCTGGACCCTCAGCAAACAGGACTGTGCATCGGGTTTGTGAACGACGAGCACTTTGCCGCCGGATTCTCCGAGCAATTTCACCATTGCCTCGCCCGCAAGCCGACCGCCCTGGAGGTTGTCGGTCGCGATGTGACACTCAACGGTTCCCTCGTCTCCGTCGTACCCGGTGTCATTTGTAAAGACGGGGATTCCAGCATCGTTGGCTTTCTTGATCGCCTGGCCGATCGACTTGGGGTCGCACGGCGTGATCACAATGGCGGCAACGCGTTTGACGATGAAATCATCGATCTGGTTGAACTGTTTGCTGACATCGTCATCACCGGAAACGACAACCACGTCGTACCCGTGCTCGGCGGCCTCGTCGGCCATTGCATCGCCGATGACTTTGAAAAAAGGATTCGTCAACGACATCGTTGTATAGCCGATTGTCCCCTTGGACCCGCTTTCGCGGACCGCGTTTTGGGTAACCTCGCCGGTCGTCTCCGGATCGCCGGTCGCGTTGGAATTGTCCACTCTCGTCGACTCACGCGAGCTGCACCCGGCCATCAGTAGCGAGGCAATCAAGAATGCAAATCCCATCTTCGGCTTGATTTTGTTCATGAATACACCTGGAAAAAACATTGTCGTTAGAGTTAGAGGCCCAATTTTTTTAGAGACCCAGTTTTTTTAGAGACCCAGCACATCAACGACGCGCTGGCGCATGATCGACGGTTCGACATCGATTCCGGTCCAGTACTTGATGCTGATCACACCCTGGTTCACGAGCATGCCGAGTCCGTCAATCACGGTGCAACCACGTTTCTCGGCGGCTTCGACGAAGTTGGTGCGAAGCGGATTGGGAATTACATCCGCGATAAGCATGGTTGGCTTGAGCGACTCGAGATCGACCGCGATTTTTGCATCGGTATTAGGAAACAATCCGATCGAGGTGGCGTTGACTACGATGTCAGCCGTCGCCGGCACCGTGAACTCACCCCGCCACGGCGAGTCGTCAGCATCAGCAGGCGTTTGTTCGTTGAGCAACTGCACCAATTCCTTGCCACGAGCGGGATCACGGTTGACGACCACGATTCGCGAGGCACCAGCGAGCGCTACTTCAACTCCGATCGCCCGCGCTGCCCCGCCGGCGCCAAACATCACCATTGTCTTCCCGCTGGGATCGATCTTCTCCCGAAGTGACTTCAAGAATCCTTTGCCATCGGTGTTCTCACCGATGTATCGACTGTCTCGCCGGACAACACAATTGACGGCGCCCATGATCGATGCGGACTCGCCCAGTCCGTCCAAGTGTTCGATAACCGCAACCTTGTGTGGAAGCGAACAGTTGAATCCCGCGAATCGCATCGCGCGTGCGCCGCGCACTGCGTCGGCCAGTGATTCGGGCGCGACCTCGAAATTGACGTAACGCCATGGCAATTCGTGATGTCGGTAAGCGGCCTCGATCATTTCAACCGTCGGATTCTCAGCGGCCGGCTGTGCGAACGATGCGGTTATTTCTTTCAAAAAACTGACGTGGCTCACAGGGCCGGCTCCGTCACTGCAACAAATGATTGTCAAACAAAAAGTGTAACGGATCGGACTGCGCAAAGGGATCACGGCACGGCCAGCACTGGCGTCAACAATCGTAAACGCGATGATCAAGCACTTTCCGACGACTTTGGCGAAGACGCCATCGCACGAACGAACGTTCCGACCAACGCAACGGCGTAGCCGGGCGTCATCAAAATCATTCCCACGGTCGGGGCAATCAGTGCTGAAGATATGCCGACCGCCAATTCGGACGGCTTCGGAGTAGTGGAACTCGTGGCGATGACCATGTACGCGTTGGTCGCTCCGCGGATCGCGGCGTAGATTCCTATCAGCAACGGCACATGAACGACGAGCAGAAGTGACGCCACCGCCATAGGTCCCCTGCCTCGCAAGACAATTGCGAAAGCCACGAAGAAACTCAACAATCCAGCCATCAGCAAGATCACGAGCAAAGGAAACCCAAGGGAACTAAAAATCCATCCCAACAAAGATTGCCGCACGGGCTCGATATCGCCATTCATGTCAGAGTTCCTTTACGCGTTCGACGAATCTCTCAATCCGACTTGCTGCATCAGTTTATCAGTCGCTTCGTAGGCTTCCTCGACCCACTCGACGATCTCCGAGGGGTCGGGGGAATACTCAAGCTCCAGCGAAACGGCGCCGTCGAAGCCGAGATCCTTGATCGCTTGCAGGTACGGCGCGAACTTGACGACGCCACGGCCGGGTGGCAAATCGCCATGTACCTTGCCGTCGCAATCACTGATGTGCACGTGGTTCGCTTTTCCGTCCAACAACTGCAAATCGGCGGGAGAAGTGTCGGATAGAACCAGGTGGCTGACGTCAATGTTGGCCTTGACGTTCGGCAGCCCAACATCGTCGATGAACCGCACCATTTCCGGCACGCTGTTGAGCAAACTTAAACGAAACGGCTCGAGCTCAAGCGCGATCTCCAAATCCCGCTCACCCGCGTACTGGCCCAACTCGCGAACGCACTGAACTCCCCAACCCCACTGTGCCTCGGGCGGGATCACCTCGCGCTGCCAGATGTATTCGCCGATCACCAGCAGCAGGTTCTTCGATTCGAAGGTCTTGGCCAGATCCAGGAACTTCTTGGTCCGCTGCAGATGAAATTCGCGCACAGGATCGTTGAAGTCGATCAGCCCCGCCGACACGACGACTGTCGAGACGATTGGCAGGCTATTGGCTTGGCAGGTCTCGCGAATTAAGTCGATTTCGGCCTGATCAATGGTCGTCGCTTCGGTAAACACGTCGACACTGTCGAACCCGATCCGGGCGATATGTTCGAGCCCCGCCCTGGTGCCGACGCCGGCCTGCTCAAAGGCGCTGTTGATGATTCCCAGTTTCATAATCACCGTTAAAATCATGTACGTGCAATGGGAAACCGCTGACCGCAAAGTTTAAGATATTGTGTTCGCTATGTGGCGTCGCCAGCATGGAAGTTTCAACAAACACGAGAATGTCCTGTCATGCAGTGGAAGTCCCCCGCAAAACTTCTCATCCTCGTCGTTGCCTTATCGACTGGCAACGTGGTGCTGGCCCAATCCGATTCGGTTTCCTGGTTGGACGAATATGCCGAGGCGTATCATCCGAAACGCGAATCTCCCGTCTTGAGCACGCCACAATGGGTTGGTGAAGAAGGTGTCGACGCCGTCGTTACGCTCGCCATCGATGACATGCGCGATACGGCCAAGTACGAGGCTTATCTGCGTCCGATTCTGGACCGGCTGAAGCAGATCGACGGGCGGGCTCCGGTCAGCATCATGACTTGCAACGTCGATCCGCAAGACAAGCAGTTGCAAACATGGCTTGAAGAGGGGCTCTCAATCGAGGTTCACACGGTCGATCACCCTTGTCCATGCCTGCAGGGCGGGAACTTTGCCACAGCAAAATCGACGTACGACCGCTGCGTCGACATGATGGCCTCCATACCGGGAAACGTACCGGTCGCTTTTCGCACACCCTGTTGTGATTCGCGCAACACGCCGAGTCCGCGTCTCTGGAACGAGATCTTCAATCAACGCACACCCGGCGGCAACTTTCTGCAAGCCGACAGCAGCGTTTTTCAGGTCTTCACGTCTGCAGATCCTGCATTGCCTCGTCAGCTTGTAACTGAACCGGATGGGACGCCCCGATTCAAAAAGTACATTCCCTTTCCTTCATTCGTGAACACGATTGAAAACTATCCCTATCCCTACCTGATCGGCAAGCTCTGCTGGCAATTCCCTTGCATGGTGCCGAGCGATTGGGAGGCACAGAACCTCCACCAGCCGAACAATCCCAAAACTGTCGACGACTTGAAAGCCGCGCTTGACGCAACGGTGATCAAGCAAGGAATGTTCAACCTGGTATTTCATCCCCACGGATGGCTACGCAACGATCAAGTCATCGATCTGATCGATTACTCACACAAGCGATACGGCGATCGGGTCAAGTTCCTGAACTTTTCGGAGTGCATCGGCCGGATCAATCGGCATATGTTACTGGGCCAGAGCGTCCGATCGTCCGGCGGGGGCGACAACGGGATTCGCATCGTTGACCTGAACGACGACGGATACCTGGATGTGATGATCGGCAACGAAGCGGAAATGAAATCGCGAATCTGGCAACCGTCTGAGCGGAGGTGGCATGATTCACCGAGCATCATTCAGTTCACTGACAAGAATCCTGCTGGGCGCGTCGATCGTGGTGCAAAATTCGGTCGGCTTTCACCCGCTTCGGGTGTTTCGGTATTGATCAACAATGAATCAGAATCAGCGGTTCACCACTTCTCACAAGCGGGATGGACCAAACAGGTGTTGCCAGCTCCGCTCGACGAAATCTCGACCTCCGTGGGCGGAATTGACCAGGGAGTTCGGCTCCGCGATCTCGATGGCGATGGTATCAGTGAGATACTCATAGGGAACCCAACGCAACAACAGACTCTCAAACGGGAGAATGACGGATCATGGTCCGACCAGGGGCCGTTTCCATTCCCGATTGTCGATACCAACGGACGCGACAACGGCCTTCGATTTGTTGATCTGGATCAAGACGGTTACGACGATGTGATCGTCTCCAATGGACGCCAAAGAGGCATTCGACTTTTCGATCCTGAATCGGGTCTCTTTGCGCGAGAGGCAGGAAAATCCGCCGATATTCCCTTGATCGTTCGCGATGGAACGAACAACGGTGCATGGTTTGCCGCCGACCACATGTGGGTACAGAACGAGAACACCAGCCGGTTGCCCGACGGAGTGGATCGGAGATCGTTCCAGGAACTGCTCGGTGACACCGAACCGGGACCGCGATCGCCTGACCTTTCCCTCAAGTCGATCAAGGTGCGCCCGGGACTGAGCGTTGAATTAGTTGCCGCCGAGCCGCTTGTGATGGATCCAATCGCAATCGACTGGGGGCCGGATGGAAAGTTGTGGGTGGTCGAGATGGCGGACTATCCGCTCGGCATGGACGACAATGGCAAGCCGGGTGGCCGCGTCCGCTATCTTGAAGACACCGACGGTGACGGTAGATACGACAAGTCGACACTGTTTCTTGATCGCATCGCTTTTCCGACCGGTGTCATAGCATGGCGTGACGGCGTGCTCGTCAGTGCGGCGCCGACCGTTTTTTTCGCGGCCGATCGAGATGGTGACGGCGAAGCCGATACGCGCGAGGATCTGTATCAGGGGTTCGGCGAAGGCAATCAGCAACATCGCGTCAATGGTTTCGGTCGCGGTCTCGACAATTGGATCTACCTCGCCAACGGCGACAGCGGAGGCACAATCGAATCGTTGAAAACGGGTGAACGAGTCGATATTCGCGGGCGTGATCTTCGTATTCGACCTTCCGATGGCGCGATCGATGCCCAATCGGGGCGGACGCAATTCGGACGCCATCGAGACGACCACGGCAACTGGTTCGGGTCCAGCAATCCGATCCCCGTTCGTCATTACGTTTTGGACGACCATTACATCCGCCGCAACGCAATGGTACGACCGCCCTCGATGCACCGTGACATTGCTGACGGTGGTAATTCGCAAGTGTTTCCGATTTCACGGGTTCTTAGCCACTGGTCCGGGTACAAGCCTCCGCAACCGGGAAGCCCGCATCGATTCACATCCGCGTGCAGCACGATGGTTTATCGCGACGACTTGTTTGGCAAAGACTTTCAACAGAACACATTTACCTGCGAACCGGTCCACAATGCCGTCCATCGTCGTCGTCTCATTTCCGAGGGCGTATCATTCCAAAGCGTTCGGCCGAGCGACGAATCGGACTTTGAGTTCCTTGCTTCGACCGACAGCTGGTTTCGTCCCACCTCGGTCACAACCGGCCCGGACGGTGCGATCTGGGTTGTCGACATGTATCGTTTGGTGATCGAACATCCCGAATGGATTGACGACGAAAGAGAGAAACAACTGTTTCTGCGAGCCGGACACGACCGTGGACGCATCTACCGAGTGTATCCCACAAACAATCCGCCTCGGCCGCTTGAATCCCTTCTCGGATTGGATGCAGCCGAACTTGTACGGCGGCTCAGTTCGCCAAACGGGCGCATTCGAGACCTTGCACAGGCAGTGATCGTCGAGCGTAACCTGAAAGAAACCACGCCACTGCTCGAGGCAACGCTGTCGAGCGATGCGAGTCCCATGGGTCGCCTGCACGCTCTTTGCGCTTTGGACGGCATCGGTGAGCTCAGCATCGAGGCGCTGCGGACCGCATTATCTGACGCGCATCCAACCGTCGTTCGCCACGCGATCCGAGTCGCCGAACCGGTTCTCGCGCGCGATGACCACACAGCGTCCGAGGTTTTGCAGACACTCGCGCTATGCAAGATCGATGACCCCCACGTAAGGTTGCAACTTGCTTATTCCCTCGGAGCCTCTCGGTCACCACGCGCGACCGAGCTGCTGGCACAGATCGCGGCTGAATCGCCCGACGACGTCTATCTGCGAGCCGCGGTGACCAGTTCGCTTGTTGAGGAAAATGCATTGCAGTTTCATGACGCGCTGGAACCCGCCGATTCAGCGGCCGCGTACCACGAGGCGCTAACCCAGATGGCGGTGAAGGCCAAAGACAACCGTCTGATGACGCGAATGCTGGCTGCGGCGCTCGAAACGATCTCGTCCGGACGACCCCGCTCGCGCACGGTCGAGTCCCTGCGGTTGCTGATACCAATGGTTCACGCCCGCCGCCTGGAGATTCCGCATGATCTTCAATCGAGGATCGAAGAGTTGTCGGCGCGTGCTGTGCAAGTCGCTTTCGACGTTGGGGCGGATCCCACGAATCGATCCTTGGCCGTTCAACTGTTCGTTGCCCTCGGCGGCGACAGCCGAAACCTGATGCGATTAGTTACGACGACCGAACCGCTTGATGTGCAAGTCGCCGCAGCCGAGGCAGTACTTCCTGGCAATGCGGCGGCGTTGTTCGATCGTTTCGGAGGTCTAAGCCCGACGGTTCGAACCGCGGTTGTCGATTCGGCGCTTTCCCGCGAATCCACTGCGTTACAGCTCGTCGACGCGATCAAGGACGACCGGATATCGCCGCAAGCGATAGCGATGCCAAATCGCCAGACGATTCAAACTCACGCCAGCAACAAAGTTCGGGAGGCCGCAGTCGGACTCTTCGATGAGAATTTGCCGTCCACGGACAAACAGGAATTAATCGACCGCTACCGCGAAGCAAGCCGCATCAAAGGTGATCCGCAGAGTGGCCAGAGGGTATTTACCCAACATTGCTCCGCTTGCCATCGCGTGAAAGAGATCGGTCGCAACGTGGGACCGGATCTGGCGGCTTTGAAAGACCGCTCACCTGCGGCGCTTTTGACCGCCGTCCTCGACCCAAACAGCGCGGTCGAAGACAAGTATCGCAGTTACAACGTGCTAACGCTCAGCGGGTTCGCCGCGGCCGGAATCATCACCGACGAATCGAGCACAGCCATCGAGTTGCAAACCAACGGCGGAGAAACAAAGACATTTCTGCGCGAAGATATCGAATTGATCCAAGGAACCGGAAAATCACTGATGCCCGAGGGACTCGAGCACAGCATCTCCGTTTCCGACATGGGTCATCTGTTAGCGTTTCTCAATGAGCTCGGTTCTCGACCCGGAGATGCTAGAAGCGAGACCGAAGATACATCGCCCGGATTAACGCGCGAATGAACAATTTGTTTCACGACCTGCCTGAAGCGCTCGACGTTGAATCTGTCGATTTGCTCGCCAAGAATCAAATCGTTCGCATCGAGCGAATCATTTCGACGGGTCACACGACCCCGATTGGTAAGTGGTATGACCAAGACGAGCATGAGTGGGTGATCGTGCTGCGCGGTGCCGCTCGACTACGATTCGCAGAAGACAGTACACCGATCGAGATGAACGCTGGGGATCACATTTTGATCGAAGCACACCGCAGGCATCGCGTTCAGTGGACTGCAGAAAGCGAACCGACGGTTTGGCTCGCCGTATTTTTTAAAGATTCTTGAAACGTGATCCACCGCAGGTGCCATTCACCCCCGCGGGTCGACGCGCCACCTCGTGGATACGATTTGCGCAAATCGCGTTAAGCAGGACGTCTTTCGGGGCGATTTCGCAAAGGACAGGGCGTGGCGAAAAAAAACGACGTCACAATCTAGCCACGCGAATTTCTCGCAATCCGAGGGAAGCGACTTCAGCCCAATGTTGAGCAGCCGCTCCTTTTGCCACATGATGTCCCCACCGCGAACTTGAATCAGGATGCCAGCGTCTCCAGGCTGCAATTGAAACGATCCATCAGATGCCAATTCGACCGTGATCATTGGAACGTTCAAATGCTCGCGAAACACACAATAATTGTGAAGCCGATTTCGGAACCCAACCGGGTTGAAGTAGGCAGTGATGGCCACAGATTCGCGTTGACTGTGCTTGACATCCGCACTCCACTTGAGATGGATCGGCAACCGCTCGTAACTTATGCCCCGGTGGAAGCAACCATGCTGGTGAAGCGACTATCCTAGTGAATTGCGGCGGCCCAGAAACTTCGCCGCTTGCTAAACGTGAGAACTTTCGCTGGTCAGTCGGCCATCAACTTCGTTGCTGACGATCACCCCGTAGTTAATGGCGCCCAACCATCCGCTCATGATGATGCCAACGCTGCCGGCGTGGTACATGCCACCAACTTGCTGAGGCAATTCGCGGCTCACCGAAAGCCCCTCGAATTTTGTACCAAAGCTGGCGCCCATCTCATGTCGGGTGTAGTGATTGAACGTTCGCGGCGTCGCCGCTTCGGCCCGATCGATCTTTTGACGAACACCAGGGATGTATTTTTCGAGGGCGTCGATTGTGGTTTCCACCAGATCCTGTTTGCTTGCCTGGTATTCTTCCTCGCTGAGGTCGGCCCAATCGGACCAATTTGCGTTGGTGCTGCTGACGATCGCATAACGTTCTTTTTTACTGGGCCGCGTACGCGGGTAATAAAAACTGAACGTACGGCTGGTGATGTCGCGGCTGAGAAGCAGGTCAGTGCGAAACTCGTGAGCCGTACTGGTGAAGAACAAGTCGCCGGACGACTCGTCGATTTCTTCACCCTCTTTCAACGCCATGTAGACCTGGGTGCTGCTGTTATTGAGCCGCACGTCCTCGGCCCGCTGGACGTAATCCTTGTCGAGCGATTCCGGGCCGATCATCTTCAGGATCGTGGTTTTCAGATTCGCATTGCTGACAACGGCGCGGCAACGGATTTTGCGACCGCGCGTTTCCACCGCGGCAACGTGACCATTCTCGAGATGAATACGGTCGACGCCGCAATTGATGCGGATGTCGACGCCGTTCGACTCAAGCTCCTTCTTCATGCGGGCGACCAGGTCCTCGGTCCCACCCTCGTAAATGAACACGCCTTTGCTCATGAAATTGCTGAAGACAATTCCGTAGGTGATCGCGGGATCTTCGAGTGTCGATCCGTTTGCGTACGTGATCGGCTCCATCAACAAACGCACAACGTCATCGCGTCCGGGGAAAAATCGATCGAACAGTTGACGCGTCGTGGTGGTTTGGTCGTCGTAGAAATTCATCCCACGCGCCGTGTCGAAAAACGCATTGACGGTTTCGAGTTGCAAACCGAAATCGGTCGTCAACAGACGCGTGAAGTCATCGCGATTGAACGTCGTGGTCAGCGAAAACTGAGGGTTATCAAATCGGATGTTTTTGAGTTGGACGATTCGGTCCGCAATATCACGGTTCCAATAGCGGCGGCATGATTTGATCATTCCGTGGGGAAACCCATGCAACGATACATCAAAGATGTGTCCGCCGGGACGTAGAAACCAAGTGGCCAAACCGCCGAGCTTGTAATGCTGCTCCAACAACAGCACTCGATGCCCGGCGCGGCCAAGAATGTTCGCCGAGGTCATGCCGGCAAGCCCGCTGCCAATCACAACGACGTCGTATTCGTCGGCTGCGCCTTTGAGAAAATCGCGTGGCATGGGAGGATCGATCGCCGATTATCGAGGTTCGGTTGCGTGCGGGGCTTGACCAATGAGAAACTTTACAGGGGACCCACATCGGGCTGCAACTCAGCGTAAATCCCAACCTGATCTCGTTCTGGTGCCCTATCACCGTACAGAAGAAGACTGCCCTCGCCGACCAGCCATCTTTCATCCAGCAATCGAATCGACTTGGTCTGGCTTACCGCCAACGTCTCGCGGCCAACTCCCGTGCTGATGATTTCGTGCGAGCCACGAAAGATTCCGACATGCTCGGGGGGAAGTACGGTCGCCATTCGACGCGTCCCCTGGGGGGATCCGACGAGTGCAGAGATCTTCCAGCGGCGATCGCGAGGGTCCTCGTGGATCCGCACGGTGACCAACGATTCGCCGGGCGGAACTGCAACGGCACCGTACCACTGCGGGCGTGGCGACTGCTTCGGCCATACGGAACTGTATGCGACACGAAACGGAGGCGAAGAGGAGGGAACGCGAACCCGGACGCGGTACGTCAGCGGCTGGTCGGCCGGCGCACGTGCTGCGGCAATCTGCCCCGGGTCAGTCTCGGTCAAATACCCCGTTTCGGACCGAAGGCGAGCCACCTCGGTCTCGGACTTTCGCAAACGCAACGTGGTGGTGATCAATCCAACCCCCAGCATCGCGATCGTGACCACACCGATGTACTCTCGCAAACTCAGCCGGTGCCACCGAATTGACATCGCTGTGGTAAAGTTCTGATCCGGGGGCAAGTCATCGTCATCACTCATGCAATCATTGTATCGAACCGGCCTGCGAAAGTCGCAGCCACATCCCGCCTGTCGTACTCTCTGGAATCGCAATGCCACCCTGCACCCTTGTCGAAGTACTTTGGGATGGAGACGTACTGGTGGCGGTCAACAAGCCGGCCGGGTTGCCGACACAAGCACCGCCATCGGCCGAAAGTCTCGAGATGCGATTGCGAGAACAGTTTTCCTCGCGCAGCGATTATCTCGCATTGCCACACCGGCTCGATCGCCAAGTCAGCGGCGTGATCCTGGTCGCTCTTCGAAAGAAAGCGGCACGCTTGATCAACGCGCAATTTGAGAGTCGCAAGATTGAAAAGGAATACCTTGCGATTGTCTCGGGGCACTACAATCCGGCCGATTTGCGATGGACCGATTACGTTTGGAAGATTCCTGATCAGGCACGTGTCGAGATCTCGGATGCCGAGAATTCATTGGCGAAAAAAGCCGAGACTCGTGTTTCGTTTGTATCATATGACAAGTCGACCGACCGTACCGTGTTGAAGCTGTTCCCAGAGACCGGCCGAACTCACCAGTTGCGAGTCCAGGCAGCCCGCCGGGGCCACCCGATTGTCGGCGATACGCTGTACGGTGGCCCGCCGCTGATCCCAATCGACGGATCCGAGGATCGAATTCTGCTGCACGCCCGATCAATCGCCTTCCTCGATCCGCGAAATGGCGTTCGGACAAAGGTGACCGCTTCCGGATTCTATGACCAAAGTGTGTAATATCGATGCAGCTTGGTTACCGGGCCGACCTGATTTCGGTTATCAGGTTGGGATACACCGAGCCTTTCACGAATCAACCTGTGTGATGTTACGCGTCGGCGCCGTTTCTTATCTGAACACCAAGCCTCTGATCTACACGCTGCGCGAGCAGCTGGGCGATTCGGGTGAACTGTCGCTCGACCTGCCGAGTCATTTGGCACAGGATCTTCGCGAAGGCCGGCTTGATGTCGCACTGATTCCAACGATCGAGTATTTCAGCGACGACGGTTACCGCATCGTCTCGGATGCCGCCATCGCGTGTCACGGCCCCGTCTGGAGCGTCCGCTTACTCAGCCGTGTTCCGATTCCGCAAATCAAACGTCTGGCCTTGGACGAAGGCAGCCGCACCAGCGCCGTGATGGTTCGCGTCTTGTTGGCGGAAATGCACGGATTGCATCCCGAAACGATCCCACTTGCAATCGACCAGCCGCCCGAATCGGTTGACGCCGACGCGATCTTGATGATTGGCGACCGAGCCATGGATCCCGCACCAGGCGTCTACCGTGAGATCTGGGATCTCGGCGATCGATGGGTCCGATGGACGGAATTGCCATTTGTCTTTGCCACGTGGGTAGCCAGACCCGGACTCGATTCAACAGAATTGGGGATCGACGTCGACGCGCTGGCATGCATGCTCGAGGCAAGCCGCGATGCCGGACTTGCGAATCTGCATCGGATTGCTGCCGACGAGTCAGCGGCCCACGGACTGACCCAACAGGACCTGTATCGATACTTCGCGCAAAACCTTCACTTCAAGCTGGGCCAGCGCGAACGAATCGGCATGGAAGCATTCCGCTCACGAGCGGCCGCACTGGGCATGTTGCCACAGACGCGATCGACAACCATTTGAAACTGCCTGGACATGATTGCCACCGCTGAGAAACCTGTGCGTCGCATCCTCGACAAAGCGATCGCTGGCGAACGATTGACGCCGAGCGAGGGTGTCACCCTGCTCGAGAGCCATGACCTTGCGGCGATCGGATCCGCAGCGGACCAGGTATCGCGCCGCATGCATCCCGAGCCCTATCGAACGTACAACGTTGATCGCAACATCAATTACACCAACATCTGCACGGCGGTGTGTCATTTCTGTGCATTCTACCGTGGCCCCAAAAGCGACGAAGGATATGTGCTGCCGCGCGAGGAGTTGCTCAAGAAGGTCGCAGAGACCGTGGCGCTCGGCGGCAACCAGATCTTGATGCAGGGGGGTCTTCATCCAAAATTCAAGATTGATTGGTACGAGCAACTGCTTCATGACATTAAGTCGGCCTTTCCCGAAGTCAATGTACACGGATTCAGCCCGCCGGAACTGCATCATTTCACCAAGGTCAACAACCTGTCGATCCATGACGTGTTGACACGGTTGAAAGCGGCGGGACTGGGAAGCATCCCCGGCGGAGGTGCCGAAATACTCGTCGATCGCGTCCGCAGTGAACTGACTCGCGGAAAAGTGATGACCGATGATTGGCTCGAGGTGATGCGCGTATGGCATTCACTCGGCGGAATCAGCACCGCCACGATGATGTTCGGCCACGTGGAAACGTTGGACGAACGAATTGAACACCTCGATCGCCTGCGTTCGGTTCAAGACGAGACAGGTGGCTTCACGGCATTCATTTGTTGGACGTTCCAGCCCGACAACACCGACCTGTCCCATATTCCCCCGGTCGGGTCGTTCGAATACCTGAAGACGCAGGCGATCGCACGGCTGTACCTTGACAACATTCCCAATATCCAGAGCAGCTGGGTTACGCAGGGATTAAAGATTGGCCAGCTGGCAATGAATTTCGGTGCCAATGACATGGGAAGTCTGATGATCGAAGAGAACGTCGTCGCCGAGGCGGGGACGGTACATTGTCTATCGCTGCGCCAGATCCGCGAAGCGATCGAGGAGCTCGGATTCCAGCCGCGTCAGCGTGACGTCCATTACAATCTGGTCTCGCCCGAATTGGAGAAAAGGGCCATCGATGCCGATGCAAATCAAGCTCCAAAACAGTTGGTACAACTGGCATAGTCACAAGCAGAGTTCATTTGTTTAGACTCTGCGGGAACTGAACTCTTCTTGCCTTGGAGTTTTCTGATGTCCGCGAGACAACGATTGATTCTGATAGCTGTGATCCCGGCTTTTCTGTTGATCATCCCTGGATGCATGCCGGAAGCCAAAGCCCCGGTCGCCGATGGCCCGATCGACACGAACACGGCCGCACAGCTGCAGTCGAAAATCCGCTCCAAGAACGGGGCAAAATTCTCCGCGACCCACCAGTACAACGACCAGGAATTCACCGCTGAGTGGGAACTCAGCAACGCATTGAAAAAGTCCTCACAACTCCAAATGAAGCCTCCGGGAGACTGGTCCGATGCCGACGTCTACCAGGCTCTTGAAATTGTGCTCAACGGTTTCGAAACCAAACCGTGGTACTCGGAGATCGACGACACCGTTTTGAAATTGCTCCGCGAGTCGTTGAGATCAGACAACAATCGGGCCACCGGTTACGCACCGGAAACTCCGTATGATATCGCCGTCAAAACAAATCACTACGACCATGAGTGGTTCGTCGAAGTCAAGGTACAGATTCTGGACGAGGACGGAACGGCGATCGGATTTTAGCGCACCGTCCTTCAATCGATCCATCGCCGCAGCAGGCCTTGGTAGGAATCGATTCGACGATCTCGAAGGAATGGCCAGTGCGTGCGGACCACGTCGATTTCATCGATCGCACAATCGGCGGTCACGACGCACTGGCTCGCATCGTCGGCCTGGGCGACGACCTCGCCCCGCGGCGAAGCGATAAACGACCGTCCCCAAAACTCCAACCGCTGCTCCACGCCAACACGATTGGGCGCAGCAAGCCAGACGCTGTTGGCGATCGCGTGGGCTCGCATGGTGGTCACCCACGCGTCTTGCTGGCCGTCGCCGAATTCCTCTTTTTCTTCATCGATCCACCCGATCGCGGTGGGGTAGAGCAGGATCTCGGCACCGGCCAAGGCAAACAGTCGCGCCGCCTCCGGAAACCACTGGTCCCAACAGATTCCAATGCCGAGGGTCGCGTAACGTGTTCGGATCGTCGGAAACCCGTTGTCCCCCGGTGTGAAGTAGAACTTTTCGTAAAACAACGGGTCATCGGGAATGTGCATCTTGCGATACACTCCGGCGATGCTTCCATCGGCATCAATCACGGCCGCCGAATTGTGATAGACACCGGGGGCTCGCCGCTCGAACAGGGGTGCCACAATCACAACTTGTCGACGCGCGGCAATCTCGCACATCGCGTCGACCGTTGGTCCCGGAATCGGCTCGGCGAGGTCGAACATCCGGTGGTCTTCACTTTGGCAGGGGTAGGGACCGTTGAACAATTCCTGCAGACAGATCACTTGGGCTCGGTCATCCGCGGCCTTTTCTATCCAGGTGATTGCCGATTCGATACAACGGTCGCGAGAACCGGCATCTCGCATTTGAACCACGGATAAGCGTACATTGCGTGCCACGAAACCAACCTCCGTCGAGAATGCCGGGCAGGGGATCGACAAGTGTCACATCGTAAGCTGACCGCGCTGTTTTTTGCAGGGACCGACACCGGGGCCGGCAAGACATACACCGCCGCATTGGCGGCGCGTTGGTTGCGTGCATCGGGGATCTGGGTCGCCGTCTACAAGCCGGTCGAAAGTGGTTGCCGCACCGAAAACGGGAAACTTGTCCCCGACGACGCCTCTTTGTTGTGGGAAGCGGCAGGCCGCCCCAAAACCCTCGACCAGGTTTGTCCACAACGCTTCGCAGCACCTCTGTCGCCCCCGCAAGCCGCGGCGGCCGAGCGGAAAAGCGTCGACGCGGGTTTGTTGCGAAGCGCGGTCGAACCCTGGCGTGAGTTTGACATGCTGATTATCGAGGGTGCCGGCGGCCTGTTCAGTCCGATTGCCGATAACTATCTCAACATTGAACTGGCAAGGGATCTCAATGCGGACGTGATCGTCGTAGCAGCGAACCGCCTCGGCGTGATTCACCAGGTGATCGCAACGTGCACCGCGGCATCGCACCACGGGATCCAACCGGTCGGGATCGTGTTGTGCAACGTAGCCGGCGAGCTTGACGTTTCGGTCGAGAGTAACGCGGATCAGATTTCCAACCTCTGCAGCACACCGATCCTCGGCACGATCCCACACGGCGCGACGCAATCGGACGTCGGTTTTCTTGAGAAGTTGCTCAGAGGTTGACGAAGCGGTTGAGGTGCGACTCTTCCGCCCGAGGCGCGCATCACCGGCGCGCTGAACGGGCACAGGCGCAACAATGCTGTGCGCGTCGTCGAACTAGGTGCGGAACCTGGCGATCAACTCACGCAGCACCGTGGCCTGGGACCCGAGTTGTTCGCTGCTGGCTGCCAATTGTTCGCTTGCCGCGGCGTTGGCATCGGTGGTCTGGGCCACCTGGCGAATTGCCTTGTCGACCTCCTCGGCACTTGCGCTTTGGCTGTGGGTCAGCACATCGATGTCGCGGATGCTGGAACTTGTCTTTGCGGCGGCCGCGACGATGGCCGAGAGCGACGCGCCGACTTTCTCTGAAAGCTCGGCACCGTCACTGACCCGATTCGTCGACTCCTTGATCAACGTCGTGATTTCTTTTGCGGCTTCGCTGCTGCGTTCGGCCAGTTTCCGCACCTCATCAGCAACAACTGAAAATCCAAGTCCGTGTTCGCCGGCCCTGGCCGCTTCGATCGCCGCGTTGAGAGCGAGTAGATTCGTCTGCGAAGCGATTTCCCCGATCACCTGGATGATTTCGTTGATTTGATCACTGCTGATTTGGATCAATCGCATGGCCTCGATGGCGCGCCGTACGGTGTCACCACCGTTTTGTGCCAGCGACGTCGTTTCCTCTGCCTGCACGCGGGCGTCGGACGCCGCAATCGAGATCTTATCGATGGAACCGGTCAGCTTCCGCACCGAATTGATCACCACCTCAACGTTGTTGGCCTGATGTTGCGCGGTATCGCTGAGATTGGCTGCGTTTTCAGCGATCGCGTGCGAACCCTCTTTCTGCTGGTCCGACGACTCGGTGATTTGGGTGATGAGATCCCGCAGATCGGCAATCATCACGCGGATGCCGTCGGCAAGTCGGTTGAGCTGACCGTGTTGTTCCTCGCTCAGCGTTGCGGTCCTAGTCAAGTCGCCCTCGGCGGCGCCAGCAACCACTTCGAGAAGACGGTTGATGCCGTCCTCGAAATTGTCCTGAGTTGCTTTTTGCTCGGAACGCGCCGCTCTGTCTCGCCGGCTCGATTCCACGGCGTCGGTAATCCGATCAAGATGCAGCAGCGTGCCAATCATCTTGCCGTTGGATGCTGACAGCTCCGAGATTTTGGTGGCGATTGTTTCGTTCCCGAGACGGATCACCAAAGGATCCTGTCCGCGTCGCTCCGCGTCATCGGCGTCGTTCTCGGCGGGCGTCTCTTTCGCGGCATGTCGGAACCAACTGATGTCCTTGTCGATCATCGATTTCGCTGGCCACGGCAAATGCGCCTCGACCCTTTGCAGCACCTCGATGGAGGCAGGGTTCATGTAAGCGATGCGGCCTTCCAGATCGGCAACAACAATAGCGCAAGGCACGCACTCGAGAATCTGGCGAAAGTATTCGGAATCGTGCGATCGATCATCCGACGAGTTCGCGTCAAGCTTAGTCGCCTCGTCGGCAGTCGTTTTACGTGCCGCAGGTTTTTTCCTTGACGACCGGCGCGCCGTGCTTTTCTTCTTTGCGGGACTGCGCGTCTGTTTGCGTGGCGGGTTGGGTGACTTGGCCATAGGGCGTTTAGGAAGACGAGGAGAAATGAATCAGCAGCGTGCAATCACGCGCGATGCGTCGAGCAAAATCAAAATCGTCCCCTCGTGCCGTGCAAAGCCATCGACGCTCCGCACGTTTTCCTGGTCGAGAATGTCTTCGGCCGCTTGTATTTCTTTTTGCGGAAGCCGGACAACGCGAGTGACGGAATCGACAAGGCAACCTGTCAATTGTCCGCGAACCTCGACCACCACGGCTTGTCGCGAGTTTGTCGCCGGGGCACCCGGCGTTAACACGCGTTGCAAATCGATAATTGGAATGATCTGACCGCGCAAATTCGTCACACCAACGACATGATCGGGAACCTCCGGTGTCGGTGTGATCGATTCAAGCTCGACGATCTCGCGCGTTTGATCGATCGGAAACGCGTAGTCTTTTCCGCCCAATCGAAACCCAACGAATTGCAAGACCGTCGGGTCGCTCGCGGCGTCAGCAAGGCTCTTATTCGGAGAAAGTGAACTCGTTTTTGACATTTAACTCGCTATTCCAGCGTTTGAAACACTCGAATCCAGAATAGTCCGCCTCGCGACAAATGTCGCGATAGAGTGCCTGACAAATGTGGTGTTGCTCCCTTGGACGGATTGTCCCGTTATAATCGGAAAATCCGGACCCTCTCCCTCTGTGACGATGAACGAACCCACCCACGATCTTCAAGCCGATGTCGCACAGATCATAGCGGACGCGATCGCCGCTGCGGCCGAAGGGCTTGGACGTTGGTTGGAACAGCCAATCGAAGCAGTGCAAATCGTCACGTTGCCATCGGATGTGCCTGGACTGGAATCCACGGTCTCGCAATTTGGCAGGGAAACGTGTCGGTGTGTGATGCGGGTCAAGTGCGCGTTTTCCACGACCTCGGGTGCGGAACACGCCGCCCCCCCAGCAGCGGCTGTCTCTGCCGGAAAGTTTCTTCTGGCGTGGGAACCAGACGAAGCCGCCTGGCTATTGGATCATTCGCTGAGCGAAGTACCGGAATCTCGATCGCTGCAAGACTCGGCGTTGGCAGAAACCTGCAACATTGTCGGTTGCGAATTCCTGAATCGGATTACAAATCGAATTCGAAGCATCAGCCACGTCGAAGTCACGTTGACGCCAAGTCCGCCGCATGTATGTCATCCGTTCGACGGTGATACCGTTTCGGATGCGATTGACAATCTTGGAGAACATCACGACGGGGCACCCTGGTTCGCAGCGGGCCTCCTGCAATCGCCTGGTGAAGCGGCGTCGACACGCATTGCAATGGTATGGTGTCCGGATGTATGGGACCGGTTGAGCCGCCTCGTCGACGGTCCCGCCGATGGTCCAATCGCAGAGCCTTCCCGGCCTCCGGGTGATGAACCGGCAAACGGAAAGGACGTGTGATCACATCATGGTACGCTCCAGTGCGATCGACAGGTCCCGTAAATCATTTAACGCAGTTGCCGTCACAGACGCCTTGCTGGTCAAACTTAAACTCTTCTATGAACCGATCTTCTACGGGGCAGCCGGTCTTGGCTGTCGCGAGTGACGGGGTCACTATTTGAAATGTCTGACACAGTGAACAACACGAACGATCAACCTGGACCCGAACCATCGCTGTTGATTGTCGATGACGCCCAGATGATGCGATTGAAAATCGAGCGGCTCGCAAGTTCCGCGGGCTGGAAGACAATTGCGCAGG
>JAHELS010000302.1 GCA_024644085.1 Rhodopirellula sp. | reverse complement strand
GGCGCGATCAACTTCTTCAACGGACTGGATTGGCAAACCGGCGAAAATCTGATGCGGTTGGACGATCAACCGTACCAGGCACCTGACGGTTTTTATTCGACCGACGCGTTCACCGATTATGCAATTGAGTTTCTTGAGCAAAGTAAACCTGACAACTCGTCCGGGCAGAGCAACACGCCGTTTTTTCTTTATCTTGCCCACAACGCCCCACATTTTCCGTTGCACGCGCCGGCGGAGGACATTGCGAAATACAAGGGTCGGTACAGAGTCGGTTGGGATGCCATTCGCCAGCAACGATTCGCAAAGTTACGAGAGCTTGGGGTCATCGACGAGACGTGGCGATTTTCAGCGCGCGATCCGAAAGTCGAACCTTGGGAAGCAATGACCGTCAGCGAGATTGAGTTTCTTGAACCGATGATGGAGGTCTATGCGGCAATGGTAGACCGGCTTGACCAGAACATCGGTCGACTGGTCGATCACCTCAAGAGGACCGGCCAATTCGACAATACGTTGATTCTGTTTTTCTCAGACAACGGCGCGTGTCCGTACCAGCGTCTGAATACCCCGGACGTTTTGCCCGGCGGGATCGAAAGCGATATTGCCTACGACGCGCGGTGGGCCAACATGTGCAACACACCTCTGCGCCTTTACAAACAATACGCTCACCACGGAGGAACCCTGACACCGATGATCGCGCACTGGCCCGACGGCATCAGAGCTCGTGGCGAGTTTCGTTCCTTCCCATCACACCTGGTGGACGTGATGCCGACAGTGGTCGAGTTGTCCGGGGCTCAGTATCCAAGTGAACGTGGCGGGCAAAAGATCCAAGCAATGGAAGGTGTTTCCCTGCTGCCCGCGTTCGCGGAAGCAGATGGTCCAAGGGATCGACCTATGTTCTGGGAGTTTTCCGGGAATCACGCGGTTCGCGACGGCCAATGGAAACTTGTCGCGGAGCGGGGACGAGAATGGGAACTCTATGACTTGTCCAATGACCGAAGTGAAACCGAAAACCTGGTCACCCGTCACCCCGATCGGGTCGCACTTCTGCAGCAATCTTATGACGCGTGGGCCAGGCGTGTCGGTGGCAAGACGCACGCGTCATGCAAGAAAACCAAGCCGTCGACTCAATCCCAGTTGTTCGATTTGGAACAAATTCTTGCGCAACGGTGATTGATGCGGTTGGATCGGTCGTAACGGTTCCCATGGACCGCGATCGTCCGAATCCTTGCAAGTAGATAGCTCCGTGAGGTTCCCCCACGCGCCGACCCCTCGATTAGCGGCGTCTTTTCTGCTTGGACGACAGCTTGCGCGTGAAGCGTGTCCTAGATTCGTAGTAGGAATCATTCCCGGCATTTCGCCGGTGATGCCGTCCTTTGACACCTCAGCCGCGTCCCCGTTGCAGACAATTCCATGGCCAGCACGACCACTAAACGCCGCAAAGCACTTGTCGACCCCGAGGTCCAAGGCGGCATACTTCGCAAGATCGCCATCCATTGGGTGCTGTTCTTCATTTGCAATGCAATCGCGTTGATGATCTGGATCCGGCTGTACGAGCAGCCCGATGCGGATTGGGGACAAACGTTTGCCGACACCGTTCGCCGCTTTCTGCCTTTCTTCATCATCACGATGGCTTTGATCCCGGCATTCGTTTGGGACACGCTGAAGCTGACCAACCGTTTTGCCGGCCCGATCCTTCGGCTGAGAACCGCCTTGGCGGACGCCCGCGCAGGTCGCGCCGTGGCACCGCTGCATTTCCGCACGAACGATTTCTGGCAGGAGATTGCCGAGAATTTCAATTGCGTGATCGACGGACGCACCGGCGACGAGAACCCGACACCCGCCGGCGGTTCGACCGCCGACGACGTCTGATAGTGCACACGCCCGCAAAAAAATGAACCCTTCAATGCGAACTCGCAAAACAAACCGAAACACAAAACGCCGTGGTGTCGCAGCCGTTGAATTCGCTGTCTGCTTGCCTGTGATCGTGTTGTTGGTCTTCGGAGCCATCGAAGCGTCAAGCTTTATCTTTTTGAAGCAATCATTGAACGTTGCGGCATACGAAGGCATTCGCGAATCGATACGCGCTGATTCCAACAGTTCCAATGGCGTGAATCGGGCCGAGAACATTCTCGATTCACGCAACGTCCAGGACTTCAGCATCGCTTTTCCTGATGGCGATTCGGCGGGCGCGTCGCGTGGCGACGAAATCGTAATCGAAGTCAGCGCGCCAACCTCATCCAACAGCCCGCTGGCCGGTCAGTTTGTTACCAACCGAGTCTTAACAGCACGCATTGTCATGGTGAAAGAATGATGTTTCCGAACACTTTGACGCAGCGGCCTGGACGTCGAAACGGCCCCTCGAGAGGGCGGAATCGTCGCGGCGCCATGTTGGTGTTGATCGCCGTGATGATGATCGGATTCATGATCGCCGTCGCTTTCTCGGTGGACATCGCACAGATGCATTTGTCGCGAACCGAATTGCGATCGGCCACCGACGCAGCGTCCAAGGCGGCGGCCCAAACTTTGTCACAAACACTCGACACCAATTTGGCGATCCAGCGCGGAAAGCGAATTGCGGCCGCAAACACAGTCAACGGGGAACCATTGCTGCTCGCCTCGTCGGATTTTACGTTTGGTCGCAGTTTCGAATTGAAGTCGGGAAAATTCGAGTTTTCACCGAGCGGTACGCCGATGAACAGCGTGCTAGTCGATGGACGCCGTACCGTGGGTTCGCCCTCGGGGCCGGTCCCGCTCTTCTTCGGCAACATCTTCGGCGTCAAATTCTTTGAACCTCGGACGAGCGCCGCAGCGACCTACATCGAACGGGACATCGTTCTCGTGGTGGATCGCAGCGGATCGATGCGAGGCCAGAAGTTCGCGGACCTGGTCAACGCGATTGACACGTTCGCCGCGACGCTTGATTCGACACCGGTCGACGAGCACGTCGGGTTGGCGTCGTACAGCGAGTTCGCGACCGAGGACGTGGCGTTGACCGAAAACCTTGACGAAGTCACCAGCGCGATGGCGAGCTTGCCGGTAGGCGGCTTCACCAGTATCTCGCGCGGAATGGAATCGGGTAAGAAAGTAATGGACGACAGCCGCGGCGACGAATTCGTCGAGCGAACGATGATCGTCATGACCGACGGCCGACATAACCGCGGCGCCGAGCCACGTGGGGTCGCAGAAGACCTGGCGGACGATGGCGTCACGATTCACACGATTACGTTTGGTACCGATGCCGATCTTCCGCGGATGCAGGAAGTCGCGGAGATCGGCAATGGACGACACTTCCACGCCGACACCGGCGTCGAGCTCGAACAGATCTATCGCGAAATCGCGTTGACCCTCAGCACCATGATGACTCAATAGGCATTGCCGTCGGAATCGAAGCCATGAAACGTTCATGCAACAAATACAATCGTCGAGGTGCTGCGATGGTCGAATTCGCCATCGTCGTTCCACTCGTGTTCACGTTATTTTTCGCAGCATTTGAATTCTGCCGCGTCGCCATGATCCGCCACACGGCCGACAACGCCGTTTACGAAGCGTGCCGGACGGGAATCATCCCCGGTGCGACCAAGAAAGAAGTCGAATCCGAAGCGATTCGCATCATGAGTTCGCTGGGCGTCAACAACGTCCGCATCGACGTCGATCCGTCAAAGATCGAGCGTGACACCGACGAAGTTCGAGTCCGCATCGAAGTACCGCTCGATGACAACAGCTTCGTGCCGAATCAGTTCGTTGCCGGCAAATCGATCATTCGCGAATTGACACTTCGTCGCGAAGGCATCCGGTAGACCCACTCCCTCGGCGCGGCACCGATGACGTGCCCGTAGCGAATATCGTCAAGACTTTTCGACCTAAGAGCGCAGACCGAAACGCTTGACGAGTTGCGCTGCAAGATGAGATCGGCCACTCATCACGGGCAAGGTGCTGCGTCAGCGAACAAGATCTCTTGCATCTCGCGCGCAGCACGTTCGATCGAGTGATGTGTGCGGACGCTGTGATTGCCGACCTTCGCCAAATCGGACAGCAAGTCGCGGTCATCTTTTAATCGCGCGATCGCTTTGGACAACGCTTCAACGTCACGCGGCCGCACCAACAAACCGCCGCCGGTTGCCTCGACCAGTTCCGGAAAAGCGCCATGCTGAGGCTGGACCACGGGCACACCGGCGGCCAGCGCCTCGAGCACAAACAATCCTTTCGGTTCCTCGTAATCGGTTGGAACGCAAAGCAGGTCGAGTGATTGCAGAAACGCGATTTTTGCATCCAGATCGGGGCTGCCGTGATAGATGAATCGGTCTGACAGGCCGGCTCGGTCAATCTTTCGCTTTTCCGTTTCGAGATACTCGCGGTTGGATTCGCCGAGCCAACCGGCGACATGCAGTACCGCATCTTCATGGCGATCCTCGCTCGCCAATTGAAGGAACGCGTCGACCAAATGATGCAAACCCTTTTCGGGGGCGATGCGTGCCAGGTAGCCAATGCGAAACTGATCCCGATCCTCGCTGGATTGATGCTGTCGATCAAAGGGCGATAAATCGATCGACAGAGGCGTGACAACGATCTTTTCCGGCGGGATATCCAGCAGCGCGCCCATCTTGTCGGCGTAAAAGCGGGTGTGAAGCACGAATTTGTCGACGTGGGGGACCAGACCTCGCAACAACGCAACGGCCTCGTCGTGTTCCTTTGGCGGAAGATGTTCGAGAAAGATATCGTCACCCTGCAACAGAACGACCAGCCTTGCTCGGGGCAGTCGTCGTCGGACTTCCGGAATCACACCCCCGATCAACAGGTTGCTCAGCAGGATTGCGTCGGGACGCATTTCGCCAGCCAACCAATTGACCAGCCGCATCACTTCCTCGGACTGTCGGCCCTCGGTTCCCTTCAACATCGAGATCGTCAATTGACCGAGTTTGGCGGCATCGGTGGAGTGCGATCGCGAAGTCGCCATTCGAATCAGAGGAGTCCAGTCGAGCACTCGGCGGAGCGTCAGTGGCACGTGCCGCAGCCAAGGCCACTGCTGGAGCACGTAAATGTGAATTCCGCCGAAGAAGACCTGCTGGCCTGCAACGCTTGGGGCGTCGGTGCGGATCGGCGTGTAGACCGGTTGCAACACGCAATCGACACCCTGCGAACGCAATTCCAGCGCTAACGCGTTGTCGTGCATGCAACTGCCGCAGTACATCCCCGCGGCTCCGGCAGTCAAAAAGACGGTCTTCATAGCATCACCTGTGACCGTGGCGGGCGCGGCGATTGAGAACGCTCGTTGTGGCAATTTGGGCTCGCTTCTATACTCCCCGGTTCAAAACACGCCAATTTCGCCGGGTCAAGTTATCTCGGCTGTCGATCATCGCTGCCACACATTCTAGCCACGCGCCATGGCCTCGCTCCCTGAAATCACCGACCTCGCCCAGGCTACGGCTCCCTATTTCTGGGGTGTCGACGTCGGAGGTACCAGTATCAAGATCGGGTTGGTCGATGACGAGGGGCGAACGCTCGCGCATGAGCAAATTGCCACACGTGAAAGCGAGGGGCCCCAGGCTGCAGTCGAGCGAATACGCGAAGTCACCTCGCGAATCGAGAGCGAGTTGGACCTGGCAAACGAAATTCAACAGATCGGATTGGGCGCTCCCGGCCCGATGGATCTGCCACGTGGATATCTTGTTGCGCCGCCGCAATTGCCGACGTGGTGGGACTACCCGATCCGCGATGCACTGAGCGAATCGCTGTCTCGGCCCGTGTCGTTTTTGAACGATGCCAACGCCGCGGCCTTTGGGGAGTTCTGGCTCGGTACGGGGCGACACGACAATTCGATGGTATTGCTGACCCTCGGTACGGGCGTCGGCGGCGGTATCATCGTGGATGGCGAACTGGTCAACGGCACAAACAGCTTCGGCAGCGAGTGCGGTCACATCATCGTCGATTCATCGCCGACCGCACAGCTGTGCATTTGGGGCGGAGGCCGCGGACAGCTCGAGGCGTATGCATCGGCAAGTGGCGTGGTCCAGCGAACTCGACAACGTCTGACCGAGGGTGCGGCTAGCTCGCTGAGCGGGTTGCTCGGCGGCGGCGATAGCGAGCTGACGGCGAAAAAGGTCTACCAGGCCGCCGTTGACAACGACAAGCTCGCCCTGGAAATCGTGGATGAAACGGCCCGTTGGCTGGGCTCGACTTGCCGCCGGTGAGGGCGGCGGCGAGGAGGTCGGCCGTCGGCCAGTCGTCGTCGGT
>JAHELS010000301.1 GCA_024644085.1 Rhodopirellula sp. | reverse complement strand
GAGCCTACGTGACACAATATTCGAGCGAACCGATTTACAAGCCGGGAACAAAAGAACTGTTGCATCTCGGCGTTCCATTTTTAAAAGACGATGCCGTGGTGTTCCCCAGGTCCGAGTCCTTCCCTCCGCAAAGCACGCAGACACATGAATAAGAAGCATCGACTCTCGCGCCGCCGTGCGATTGTCTCGGGCGCAGTCGGAGCCACCGCGGCGACGATTGCAGCGCATCGATTGGGCGCGTTCGAGCAAGGCGATTTTCGCCTGCGTTACATGCTCGGCTCTTGCATGTACGGGTACACCGACGTGGCGGAAGTGCTCGCCGAGGTCAAAAAAACGGGTGCCACGGCAATCGACCTGTGGCCTAAGGTGCATGGCAATCAACGAGAACAACTCAGCGAGCTTGGTGAGGAAAAATTCATTTCGCTGCTGCGCCGCCACGATGTCCGGGTCGGATGTATCACGCAATACAAGCTTGGCCCCTTCGGACTTCAGGATGAAATGCGGTTGGCCAATCGTCTCGGTTGCCAAACCATCGTGACCGGCGGCAAGGGCCCCAAGGGACTGCACGGCAGTGAACTCAAAAGTGCTGTCGCGGACTTTGTCGAACAAATGAAGCCGCATCTTGCCGTTGCGGAAGAAACCGGCGTGAGGGTAGCGATCGAGAATCATGGCAACAACTTGATCGAATCCCCGGACTCGATGAAATGGCTTGCCGAATTGAGCCCGTCGCCCCATTTAGCAATCGCATTTGCGCCTTACCATTTACCTCAGGACACTCGTCTGCTCGGCAACCTGATTCGATCCCTCGGCGATTCCATCGCGGTCTTCTATGCGTGGCAGCACGGGATGGGTTGCATGGAGAAACTTCCCAAGGACCAGGAGTTGTTGCAAATGCCGGGACGAGGGGACCTGGACTTCACGCCACTCGTCGCTGCACTGCGTGACATCCGCTACTCCGGATGGAGCGAGATTTTCATGCATCCGGTACCACGCGGTATCCCAATTCTCGATTCAACGGCGGCCGTGACGGCCGAGATCAATCGCTCGCGCACCTATCTGCAGGAATGTCTCGATCGCGTCGCCGCGGGCTCGCAAACTTCAGAGAAACGTCCCTCTATTCAGCAAACCGAAGGCGTAAAGACGATGAACGAACATGACACTGAGACGCAAGAACGCATCGTGGGTCCGTACAACGAACTCTCGCAGCACGAGGCGTACGTTCTGTTGCAACAGGGTACCGAACCTCCCGGACAGGGCGGCTACACGATGACCAAGGACCCCGGGACTTACATTTGCCGACAATGCAATGCGAGGCTGTACCGATCCGACGACAAGTTTGAGAGCCACTGCGGGTGGCCCAGCTTTGATGACGAGATTGACGGTGCAGTCACGCGCCGAACCGATGCGGACGGTCGCCGCGTCGAAATCGTCTGCGCAAATTGCGGCGGACATCTCGGTCATGTCTTCGAAGGTGAGCGGATGACCGAGAAAAACACGCGGCACTGCGTCAACTCGATTTCGATGCGGTTCGTCAAGAAAGGCCGTGAGCTTCCCCCCATGATCGTCAAGAAAGAGGAAGAGTAGGCTGGAGTGGCTTCGCCGCTTCAGACACGCCTCGGGTAGCGAACTATGATTGTGCGGGGCGATGGGTCCTCCAAATTTTCCACGATCATGGATATCGCTGAGTGAGCCGCGTACTGATTACCGCCTTCGAGCCCTACGACCGCTGGCCCGAGAATTCGAGCTGGTTGGCGCTCGTTGACTTGACGAAGTGGTACGACGGATCGGCCGAAGTGACAACGCGCCGTTACCCGGTCGACTTGACACGGATGAGCGAGGCGTTGAGGAAGGATCTGCAGGAGAACTACGAACTTGCGATTCACCTGGGTCAATCGCCCGGTGCTACGCTGATCAAGTTGGAATCCGTTGGTCTGAACGTACGCAGCGAGGGTTCACCGTTGATCAAGGACGCACCGGAGGCCTATCGCTCGCCCCTTTCGCTCGATCGATGTTGCCATTGCTTGATCGAATCGGGAATTCCCAGCGAGGTATCGCACCATGCGGGGACCTACCTTTGCAATGCCGCCTTGTACCTCAGCCAGCATTACTCCAAAGCGTTTGGTCTTCGAACAAAAAGTCTTTTCGTGCACCTGCCTCTCGCGCCGGCCCAGGCTGCGCGTGATGGCGGACACCTCGCGAGCATGAGCACGCCCATGGCAAGTGCTGCGGTAGCAATGATCCTTGAGCAACTCCGTAGCGAAGCGGCTTGAAGGGCAAACGAAAAAACGCCGGCGAGTGGTCTCACCGGCGTTTCATGCTTTGTCTGGGCAATGTTTGTCTACTGCCGCGAAGGATCGAAGCCGGTTTGCGCGACTTCTTCTTCTTCCTGGATGATGATTCGAGGCGTGACCATCAACATCAGGCTTCGTGCATCACGACCGGCCGAGACGTTTCGGAACAACCGGCTGACGTAAGGAATCTTGCTGAGGACCGGAACACCGCGTTCGGTGCGTCCTTCCGAGAGGCGTTTGATTCCACCGAGCAGGATCGTACCGCCATCAGGAACGCTGACCGTGGTGCTGACCGACGTGAATGCGAAGGTCGGCAACTGCACCGTGGTACCTTCGATAATGTCCTCGTCTTCATCAGTATCAACGGCGTCCCGTTCGTCCACGACGCCGTCATTGTTGGTGTCTTCCTCGTCACGACTGGAGGTCCGAGTCGAGCGGCGACCTTCATAGGTGAACGTGTCGACATCGCCAATCTGGCTGAAGAAGGGAACCAGCGTGAGACGAACGAATCGTTTGTCGTCGCTGACGATCCCCTGGACATTCAACTGGGTTCCCTCGTTGAGCACGACGATCACCGGTTGCTGTGCAACCGCGAAGTCTCCCACGATCGGCGAGATGCTGATCACGAAGGGACGCTGCGTTTGGTCGTTGATCGATGCGAACTGACCATCAAACAGTGTCACCTTGGGTGCCTGCATGATGTTGCTTCGGTTGTCCGCCTGTGCAGCCTGCAGGAAGAAGAACGCTTCGATATCGCTGAGGATTGCAAATCCAATCGTCGATGGCGTTCCCAGACCGGCACCCCCGAAGGGTGGACTGAGGCCAAAACTTCCGTTCTGGAACTGAATGTCGAGGTCAGCCGTCGGCAATCCGGTGATGCCGTCGTAACCAATGGTCACGCTCGGGCCGCTGTCGTCCTCAGGCAGGTATCCGGTATTGTCATCAAATTGCACGTCGAAGTCGACGCCGATCTGCTCGGCAAAACTGTCGGCCAGAGTGATGAATCGAACCTCGATGGTGATCTGAAGGTTCTGCAGCCGTCGCAACGATTCGAGCAGATCGGTAATCTGATCGTGAACGTCGCTGGTGGTGCTGATCACCAGACTCAAGTTCTGTGGATAGGGAGCCATCGTGCTCGGACCGCCGAGCGTTTCCCATGTATCGGGAACGACGGTGGTTTGAATCAGATCGATCAGGGACTGGAAGTCCGCGAAGGCACCACCACCACCGCCTGAGCCCGGAGGATTGTTCAATCCAAAACCGCCTTGGGCACCCATCGAATGATACTGGCCGAGCACGTCGGGGTTCATATTCGATGGAGACATGCTGCGTGCCATTCCGGTCCCCAAGTCGGTCATTGAGACCGGAACGACGTGAACATCAGTCCGGGGGTTGGACATCTGGTACGCGGCTCGCAGGGCTCCCGCCAATCCGTCTTCGTAACTGCTGGTGAAATTTGGAATCGGAGTCACGAGGTCGGTCACACGGTAGGTACGCGGATAAACCTTGCTTCGTTTAGCCTCCATGCTCGTAATCGACAGGACGTCGTTTTCGATCACGTAGGTAAGTTCCATCTTGTTCAGGATGATGTTCAGCGCGCTCTTGAGCTTGATGCTGTTGGGTAACTGCAAAGTTACCGGGACATCCGGCGTGACACGCACGGCCCCGAGAGCACGTTCGTCGATCACGATCGGAACACCGGTCACGGTCGACAACTCGTCGAGTACTTCGCCCAGGGCACGGTTGACGTACTTGACGTTAACTTCCGTGGTCAGTTTCTTTTGGATTTCCTGTTCGGCCATGCTCAGCCGCGAATCGGCGTCGCTTAACGATTGCAATCGTCGGCGCGAGAGGTCTTCCCAATCCTGTGCGTCGGGCAATGTCATCGGCAGATTCGGATTTGCGGCGATGGCGGAACGGTCGACGTCGATCAGGGTATCCAGGAAGGCGAGTTCCTTTTTGTCCCTGACGTCCTTGTCCATCATCAATCGCGTTCCCATGCGACTCGTATGGAACATGCTGATAGCGATCGGATCGTCGGGCTTGAGCACCTGGACCTGTTTGGCAATCACCTCAGCTTCCTGGTAACGGCGATCTTTCATCAGCGAGTTGAAGGTGCTGACCAGCGCCGAAACCTCTTCTTCGATGGTCGCGTCGCGTGCCTGCTCGTTCGCCATTTCGGCTCGGACCGCTTCGTTCTGCAGATCGAGTTCGATCTTCGCGCGATTGCCTTCGATGTACTTCTTTTGGTCGGCAATTGCTCGATCCACCATCATTGCGATGGACCGTTTGGCCTGGTCATCGAGTTCAGCTCCGTCGACGCGGCGGCGAAGTCTCTCGAGTTCATCCAGGGCGTCGAGCGGCGCGGTCGTTTTGGACTGTTCGGTCTTCGCGAGTTCAGCGGTCACCTCGCGGAACAGACGGCGAGTCTTTTCCTGTGCCTCCAGTTCGGCTTTTTGAATCGGAGTCAACTCACCGCTGGCCGCCTGCGGATCGGTTGCCAGACGTGTCGGCTGCAGCAGCGTCAACTTGTCCTTCAATTGTGCCCGCTGAGTCGGGTTCAAATCGGCTTCGTATTGCCAGGCTTCGAGGAACCGCTTGCGTGCGGTCGCCTTGTCGCCGGTGCCCAGTGCGTCGAGGCCGTCGTAGAACATTCGCTCTGCGTAATTCCAATTGCCGGGCGGCAATTGTTCGACGTTCTGTACTTGTTGCACGTCACCCACGGAGCCCTGCGTTGCGTCGGCATCAGCATTGAACAGCATTTGGGCGATCACATTGACCTCGTCCCTGGGCGAAGTTCCGACCGCCGGCTGGACCGGGTTGAATCGATTGCCCGCCTCTTGCTGGCCCGCCGTCAAGGCGACCCCACTGCGACGTGCGGCTGATTCGGCGTCGAGCAACAACTGCCATACTCGAGGCTCGCCTTGAATGAATGTGTTTTCCGGGACGTTCAACGCCTCGGCCTGGCGGGCCACAGCGAGTGCGGTCGACGCATCGCCACGATCGAGCGCCGCACGGCCAATCGCGATCAATCGAAGTGCCTCCTGCTTGCGCTCGGCCGGGGTTGTGGGGGCTGAGTTCACAGCGGTCGCCAGCGGTTGGGCGTTGGGAACCTCAGGCAATCGCTTCATCGCCGCGCGTTTTGTTTGCGGCGGCATCGCCAACAAGCCGGCGTCGATCCCGATGCTCTCGAGCTGCGAGCGGTATTTGGCAACCGCCCCTCCGAGCTGGGGGATTTCGGCAGACATGGACGTGAGGTGCCGGAACGATTGCACGGCTGCGTAATAATCGTTGCGGGCTATTGCCGCCTCGATTTGCGCGGTCAATTTGAGGCCCGATGCAAGCGTCGGTGTTTCCGCCGACGGGCCGGATGCGGTCACCGCGGCGGAACCTGCCGACGCTTTCGGGGCAGGCGCCTGGTTTTGAGCTGACGCGTTCAAACTTGCGAACAGCCACAGTGCGGCGAGACAGACGACACGGCTAGCGTGTGCGGATACGAGACGGTTCAACGCGACTCTCCTTCTTCGCGGTGAGACTTTCAAATGAGTGAGAACAAGACTGCGACCGGGTAATCCTGATGAAACTTCGTGTCGCGATCTACTCTCTTCCGTTGTGCTGACGAACCAGCAATTCCAGCACCCCCAATCCTGAGACCTGGCGCGGCCGGCAACCATCCATGGTGCCGATGCGGACGTACCGCAGTCGCTCGAGCCTCGGGAATGTTGGTTCGAATCGGGAATAGCCCTTTTCAGCCGAACGTGTCAACACTGAATGGGGCCCAAATCCCAGTTTCTTTTTTTGGTTGATTGTGGCCTTGAATCAACCGAAAGAATGCTGGCAAATCGCGCCGACTCAAAGCCGGCATCGTTTCATGGTGGGCCATTGGCCATCGAGCCTGCAACAACGATCCCGAGAACAAGATCACAAAGATCAGGTCCCCCGGTCGGGCATCGTCAATCGTGATGCCTCAACCGATCACCCCTTTTACACCGAGAAC
>JAHELS010000300.1 GCA_024644085.1 Rhodopirellula sp. | reverse complement strand
GATTCGCGCCGGCGACTTCGAATTCAGTTTGGACACTGTTTCCGTCGGTAAGGCACTGTTGGACGATTTCCTGAAGCGGCCGGCTGCGAACCGCTTCGAGCAACGGCCGGCCGATTTCCTCGTCGATCGAAAAACTCAGCAAGTTCTTGCTCGTATCGTTTGCAAGGAGAATCCGCTCGTCGGCATCGACGGCAATGATTCCTTCGGCCATGCTTCCCAGCACGGTGGCCATCTGCTGGTTGTTCTCGCGTAATTCCCGAAACCGGCGGGCGAGTTGCGATTGCATCTGATTGAACGCTTCAGCCAGCACACCAACCTCATCCGAACTCTGGATCGGGACTGGGTCTTCATCCTCGCCGCCAGCGATCGCCTTGGCCCGTGCGGTCAACTGTGCCAGTGGATGAATCACTCGACCGACGATTGCGTACGTCAGAGCGGTTCCGACGAGCCCCAATAGCAAAGCGAAGAGCCACAGGTACCGGCGCAGCGCTGCGACACGCTCGTTGATTTCGTCCACCCGCACGGCCACACGGACAAATGCTTGATTGCCGCCGGCCGTCTCCATGGGAATGGCGACGTAGTACATATCTATCCGCAGCGTTGGGCTCTGCCGCGTCGCGCTCCCCACGCCGTACTCCCGTGCCGCAATTAACTCGGGCCGACGGGCGTGGTTGAGCATGGTCGCGGGGTCGCGTTCAGAATCGGACAGCACTTCTCCGCTGGAATCGACGAGGGTGAGCCGGGTCTTTGTCTCCGTAGCAAGTCGCTTGACCAACGATTGCAGTTCAAGTGCCCGTGTGTCTCGCTGCTGAGCTGTCAGCCGTTCGCGATCGATGACATCGGACAGAAGTTCAGCGAGGTGGCTTCGAAGCACCAGAGCGGTATCGAGCAATCGTTGCTCGACCTGGCGGTTAATCTCATCGCGTTGCGAATTGATTGCGACGAATAAGAAGCCGACCGCAAGCGTGAGAGTCAGTCCGACGTAGACGAAAAACAGTTTCCAGAACAGGCGAGAAGACCACACGTTGCGGCTCTTTCTTTGTAATGGGAGACTGCGTTTTTCCGATGCCTAACGGTAACCTCTGCGCGGCGGGGGCAACAGTACAGTGCCGACGGCGATCAGGGTGTCCCTTGGGACGGATGTCCAAGCTTTCGAATGGTTCCAGCCGAGGGCGAATAATTCGGCCTTGAACCGGGATCCTCAGGATCGAGATGCTTCGACAAACTCGACGCGGCGACGTTGTCGACCTCGCCCGATCATCGCGTAGCCCCATTCCGATTGCATCGATTCGTCCGAGTTCGCGAATTCGCGAATCAGCCATCCGCGGCGGGCTGCCGGCGAACCGGGGGGTGGTGATCGTCGTCGACGCTCGATCGTTTCGGGATCAACAAGACGAAGCTCGGGTCGGGACTCGATCAATTGGTTGAAATAGCCCTCCTCGGATAATTCGTGGTACCGCAGATCGATTTTCTTGCGGGCCGTCCACTCGGCGGTGTCACCCAATTGATCAATCAACCAACGTTTGCTGAGCCAATCGACACGACCAATTGCTGATGCGACGTCGGTCGGGTTTCTGCGAAACAAAACAACCGCGTCTAACAGCTCTTGCCATCTCTCGAGCACCAAGGGTGCTTCGCCGCGCATGTCGGCTGAGGTCGAATCGACAAACTGCTGAGCGGCGTTCAGGTACGTCTGTTGGATTTCAATCGCTGACATGTCCCCCCGATTCGTCTTCACGCTCGAGATCAGGTTCCAATCGCTGGCGAGCCGCTTCAAAGCGGCGAGTGGTTGGTGTATCCGAGGCAGTCCCGAGGTCACCCCGGATTCAATCATGTCCAACAACAGCGACACCGATCCGACTTTCACGTATTCGGCGAGATCCGAGAGATTCGAGTCGGACAGTCCGATTTGGAATCGCTGGGTGCGGTGGAACATTTGCCGCGTCGACGCCAATGAAACGAACGACTTGGCACAAAACTGACCGAGCCAATGACCGAAGACAAAGATTGGCCTTTCGCCGCGAAATCCTCCCATATCGGCAAGGCTATCGATCGCCATCGCCTTGGCACTCATTTGGTAGCGACCGTCGTGATCAAGGTTGCCGGTGCCACACAGGGCGACGCGCGAAATTAGAAACGGGGTCAGATACCTGCGTTGACGGCGAAACGCAACGTGCCTGACGACGAATCGCAAGACCGCCACCGTGGGAAAATTGACGATCCGCATACTTCCGATCAACAGAGTTGCCAGCCAGACCGGGACGGCACCAAGCATCTCGTGGGGATCGTCGTTCGTTGGATGGCTGCCTCGGATATACCTGCACAAGGATACAAGGTGGACCGTGATTGCCATCAACGGCAACGTGAACAATAAGCTGATGGTCTGCATGAGCCACAGCAGCGCAATGAAGCCACGGTAAATGAACAACCAGATGCCGGAAGCAACTTCCGCTTCATAATTCTCGTGGCATCCATAAACGTGGCCCAGCGCGTCGCTGCTGTTCTTCAGCACGCGAAGATCGAAACTCGTTTCCGAATCGGTCGCCGCCTCACTCGCCAGCGCATCGATTGATCGTTGACATGCCAACAACTCGCTGGGGCTGCGAACCTCCGGCGTAGCAATTTCGACCAGTCCGCCAGGCAGGGCGTGCATCGAGGGGTGCGACTCGAAAGTCACCGCACCACCGCTGGCGAGAAACATCTGCTCATGATCAAACAATCCAGAGACCGTCGGTTGGTCGCGTCGAATCGCCTCGCATATCTGGGTGTAAACCAGGTGCGACGGAGGCAGATCTTCGTGATCTAGATCCTGGGGGTCGGCGACCAACGTTGCGTACTCCGTCTCGAGACCCAGAAGCCGAGAAACGAGCGGATGGGATGGCGAATGCTGAGTCGGCAAATCGCGGTGCTGCGATTTCCTGGTCGCGTCGGCTTGATGATTTCCCGACGGTTCAGAGGGGCCAGACTGGCTGGTCAAGCGGAGTCTCGTGAAGGATGAAACGAGACGCACGTTGCAAACGTGACGCGCGTCGAAGTAAACGGGCAACTCCAGTTTACCGGCAACGCCGTCGCAAAAAAGCGTGAAAAGCAGCGATTTCGACGGTCAGATTACAATGCGGAGCGGATCTTCGTACGCAATCGCAGCAGTTCCAATACCGCTTCGGCCGCCTCATGTCCCTTGTTGCCGACCGCGCCACCGCTTCGATTGATTGCCTGTTCGAGTGTGTTGCAGGTCAGCAATCCAAACGCAATTGGCAATCCGCTTTCCACACCCATCTGCATCAGCGCGAGGCTGACCGCGCGATTGATGTGTTCATCATGCGTTGTTTCGCCCTTGATGACACAACCAAGTGCAATGGCGGCGATCACCGCGTCATGATCGATCGATTGCCGCACCACCATCGGCAATTCCCATGCGCCGGGTACTCGAATCACGGGAGTCACTTCGGCGCCATAGCCGGCCGATGCAAGCGTTTCCAGCGCGCCGCGGACAAGGGCGTCGCAGATTCCGGGATTGTAACGGCTGGCGACAATTGCGATCTTGCCGGGCGGCAGATCCCCATCGGTCCCGGTGATTTCAGTCGACATCCTTCAAACTCATCAGGAACTCGGCGTTGTTCTGTGTCTTGCGCAGCTGGGTCACCAGGTTTTGCATGGCATCGGCGGGAGACAGTTCGGCCATCGCACGGCGCAGAGTCGAAATGCGACGGTACTCTTCGGGGTCCATCAACATTTCTTCGCGCCGCGTTCCGCTGCGGCTGATATCGATCGCGGGCCAGATGCGTCGATCGACCAGTCCACGATCGAGCACGATCTCGAGATTGCCGGTTCCCTTGAATTCCTCGAAAATCACGTCGTCCATTCGGCTGCCGGTATCGACAAGTGCGGTCGCGATGATGGTCAGCGAACCTCCTTCTTCGACTTTCCTCGCCGAACCGAAGAGTGCCTTGGGTTTTTGCAGTGCCCCGGCATCAAGTCCTCCCGAGAGAAGTTTACCGGTCGATTCACCGTCGCTGTTGTGGGCGCGCGAGAGCCGTGTGATTGAATCAAGGAAGATCACCACGTTGGTTCCCGCTTCGACCATACGCTTTGCTTTTTCGATGACCATCTGGGCAACTTGAATGTGCCGCTGGGCCGGTTCGTCAAACGTGCTGCTGATGACCTCGCATTGTGGTCCGCGAACCTCGCGTTCCATGTCGGTCACTTCTTCGGGACGCTCGTCAATGAGCAACATGAAGACGTAAGCGTCGTTATAGTTCTGCAACACGGCTCGCGCCATCTGCTGCATCAGAATCGTTTTTCCGGCCCGTGGAGGGCTGACGATCAATCCGCGCTGGCCGAATCCGATCGGAGTCAGCATGTCGACGACACGCGTACTCAATTCGTCCGACTTGTGCTCCATGATGATCCGCGAATCGGGATGCAGGGGCGTCAATTCGTCGAACGGAACGACATGTTGCCGCTGCATTGGATCGTGGCGATTGATCGCTTCGATACGGAGCAACGCGAAATAGCGCTCGTTTTCTTTCGGCGGTCGAATCTGTCCCGCCACATGGCTGCCGGTCTGCAATCCGAAACGCCGGATCTGGCTCGGTGAAACGTAAATGTCGTCGGGACACGAAAGGTAATGGTATTGAGGACTTCTCAAGAATCCGAATCCGTCGGGCAGGATCTCAAGCGTCCCCTCGCCGTACATCAAGCCGTTGACTTTCATCCGGTGCTTGAGGATCCGAAAGATCAACTCCTGCTTCGAGATGCCAGCGAAGTCAGCGAGGCCTTCGTCTTCGGCGAGTTTCAACAGTGACTCGTGCGGAGATTTCTGAAGCTGTGCGATGTTCAGTCCCGGCTCGCCGTTGGCGACGGTCGGAATTCCTACGCGCTGGCCTGCCTTGTTCGCTTCGCTGACGATCTCCTCGGGCAGCGAGAGAGGGTCGCGTTCAGCATCGAGTTCGCGGATTCGCTCGTCGACTTCCTTGTCGGGATGGCGGGGGCGTTTTTGACTTTGGCGATAGTCGCGGTATTCGCGCGGTCCACTCCGCCGGTTCGGACCAGCGTTGTCCCGCGAATGGGGTCGTTGGGGAGACATGTCAGGTGGGGAGGAAAAAAGAAAAGGTCGAAAAAGGTTTGGGGGGAATAGGCGGGAGAACGGGTGTTGGGACGGAGCCCAGTGGTGGTGTTGAAGAGAAGGAAATGAACTAATCCTCGAGACAATGTTTGTCCGCGATGAGTTCGTTCTGCCGACTGAGAATGGAACTCCACAATCGGTCAATCGTTTCGTGTAGTTGCTCGAGCGTGCCATTGTTTTCGATCACAACAGTGCTCAATCTTTTTTTCTCCTGGATGTCGAGTTGATTTGCTTCGCGGCGTGCCAATTCCGATTCGTCCCAACCGCGCGCTTGCACGCGGGCAACGCGCTGGGCCGGGTCGGAGTCGACACACCAAATCTCGTCACAGGATCGATCCCAACCTGATTCGAAAAGGAGGGGTACATCCAAAATGGTCACGCCGACGCCTTGCCGCTCGAAAGCTTTGAGTTGCTCGGAGATGATGTGACGAGTCCGGGGGTGAATCACTCCCTCTAGATATGTTAGTGCGGCCCGCTCAGCGTCGTCATCCCCGAAAACGCGGGAGGCGAGAGCGGAACGGTCAATCCGTCCGCCCTTATTTGTGATGTCGGTGCCAAAGTAGCGGATCAGTTGTTGTTGAACCTCATCCTGCTCCAAGACGCTTCGAGCGACCAGATCTGCGTTAATCCAGGAGGCGCCGAGTTCCTGTAGATAGGCCGCAACGGTAGATTTACCGCCCGCGGGAGATCCGACGATCCCGATTACGACCACGCCATCGCCCCAATTCAAGCCAGAGCCGGGCGATCGATGGTTTCGCGAACACCCAAACTAAGGGCATTCACCGAACCACTCGATCGGCAAAAAAAGTTTTCCAGATATGCATTTTATCACGTCGGCGCCGCCCGGTCCGGGGCCGCGACACGTTTCACTTCACCCGGCGATCTTCCGGGAAGTAGAGATACGCGTTGCAGTTGGGACATCGAACCAACATTGATCTGCGAAGCCAGTCGATGTACTGAGTCGTCAAGGTTTGAAAACATCCGCCGCATGAGTCGCCGTCGACCGGCGCCAACGCGTCTTCGCCCTTGGCCTCGGTCATTCGCCTGTAGTCTTTGATCGCCTCAGAGGGAATTTCCTTTTCCGAGGAATCCAGTTCCGATTCGACCCGCTGAAGATCCTCACGAAGCGTAACCAGATTCGATTCGATTTCTTTTATTCTGGCCGCCTGAT
>JAHELS010000082.1 GCA_024644085.1 Rhodopirellula sp. | reverse complement strand
CCGTGAGCGTGCTCGAAACAGCGGCGCGAGCATCACCGACGCGGTATTACGATGACCGTCTAAACAGACACGCGGCGTCATGAAGAGTCAAAATGTGTGCGCGCTGGCACTCATTTGTCGCCCTGCGCGATCTATTCACAGGATCGATCAACGAAGGTGCAGCCGACCTACACCACCCAAAGTCCGAGGACTGTACCTTCTGCGGCGGAAACGCCCTCCGGAATTATTTCAAATGAATTGTGAATAAACCAAGGATTCTACGTCGACAGTGGGGGGTTTGTTGCCTTTGGCGTCGCCCCGCATTCTCGCCAGTGTTCCTGCCCCTCGATCTGCTTTCGACGTGCGTGTGATCGAAGTAGAGACCTGAACAATCAACTAGTCGTCACCCTTCATTTTCAACAACGTGTCTTTCAGTCGCGCGAACACCTCGCGGTGCTGATCGGCGACGTTGGTTTTTTCGCCCGGATCGTTTTCAAGGTCGAACAACATCCACGGCTGCTCGAATGGTTTTCCTTTTGGCACTTCGCGCCCGCCACTGCCATTGCCGGCGACCAACTTCCAATTTGAATCGCGAATCGCAAACATCCCGCCGCCGGAGTGGCATATCAGCGGCGGCCGATCATCGGCGCCCGAGGGGTCCTCAAGCACCGGCACGAAACTGATCGAGTCCTCGCCAGCGCCGGGCGGCAGTTCGAATTCGAGACATTGTGCCAGTGTCGCCATCATGTCGACCAACCCCACGACCTGGCTGGCTCGACGACCAGCACGTTTTCCGCCGGGCAAGCGAACGAAGAATGGGACACGATGTCCAGCTTCCCAGATGTCCGCCTTGGTCCCTCGCAGTTTTCCGTTGGCGGTATGTTGGCTGGCGCGGTATCCCTGGATGGTCGCATCGCCGACATGGTCTTTTTCACTTTCGTCCAAACGATACATGAACGATCCGTTGTCACTGGTCACGATTAACATCGTGTTGTCGAGCACGCCTTCGGATTCAAGTGCTCCGATGACTCGCCCAACCGTCGCGTCGACCTGGCGAATGAAATCACAGTAGGGTCCAAGCTTGGTGCTACCGGCAAACTTTTTGTTGGGCAACACCGGTTTGTGGGGCGCGGTCAACGGAAAGTAAAGGAACGTCGGCTCATTACGCTCTTTCATTTGCGAGATGACATCGACCGCCTCATCAGTCAATCGGTCGAGGCAACCGCGTAAATCGAAATCGACGGCACGTGGACCGTCGCGCGTAAACGCCGGAAACTTGACCGCCGTCTGATTGACCGTTTCAGTGGTCGTCGCCATTCCATTCTTGAAGTAAACGTAAGGAGGAAAGTCAAGGGATGCGGGAATGATAAACGAATGATCGAATCCGACGCTGCCGGGATGGTGCGACAGCGGCTTGCTCAAATCCAGATTGTTTTGGTCTCCGTGGAGCCCGAGTCCAAGATGCCACTTGCCGACGATCGCTGTTCGGTAGCCCGCGCCGCGCATGACCGTACTGAGCGTCGCACGATCTTCGTCAATCAGCGGCGGACCGTAGCCGTTCTGGACACCACGTTTCAATCTGGTCCGCCAACAATACCGTCCCGTTAATAGTCCGTACCGGGTCGGCGTGCAAACCGCCGACGGAGTGTGGGCATCGGTGAACGTCATGCCTTCCTTCGCCAAACGATTGAACGCCGGCGTCGGTATCGTGGACCTCGGATTCAAGGGCTGGACATCGCCGTAACCGAGATCATCGGCCAAAATTAATACGACGTGCGGCTGCTCGGCACCACGGAGCAGGGAACCGAAAAAGATCGCCGCGATGAGAACCGGCATTCGAGGAACGGGGATCATGCAAATCTCGGATACGGGTTCGGAAAAAGTGCCGGGGAGGGGCTGAAATCGACGTCCAACATACCCGATACGAAAACCGCCAACGCTCAGGCAAACGGGTCGTTCCATCGTAACCGAGGTCGACGCGTGAGCGGGCGCGAGTCGGCTCGGCGCCTGCCGCGATCACGACTCCAGCGCCATACCACCAGCGCTATCAACGAGAATGACTCGTCGCAAATCCCCGGCGATCTCTTCCATTCTGCGGTACAAGTCCCGTTCGGCACCCTCCTCGGGTGTGCGGAACCCGAGCAGCACGAGCGCGGCCTCCCGCGAGTACAGTTGAATGATATCACCCGCCGGAAGTTCCGACACGATCACCACGGCCTCAAAATCCATCCGAGCCGACGCGCCGAGTTCAAGCAAGTGCTGACGGACTTCCTGTTTGGCCTGTTCATTGGGGACGCTGCGCAGGACGCGAATGGGATGATCGCGCCATCCGGGATTTCGATGCAGCAGGTGAGCGAGCAACAGCATCAACGCGCCATTGTCCATTCCTCGCCACCAGACATCGATGGTGCCCGGGGGAATTGTCCAGTGGTCGTCCACATTCACGCTGTCTTCCTGGTCCTCGCGTTGCGACAGGAAACGGGCGGCGAGGATGCTTCGGTTCATGCGTGCGATCAGTCGAATGTTGGCACCGAATGGTTCCGCCTTGGACTCGTCTTTTGGCCATCCGAGCAAGACAGTGTTGGGCCTGAGCCCGCCGATGCCGTGACACTGAATCAGCGATTCGATACCCCCGGACACGAACTCGCTGCAGGTAACCGCCGGGAAGGCTTCGAGTTTTTCTTTTGCAATGAAGCTGCGCAATGTTTTTTCGTATTGCTCGCGCCGCTCGGCGTGGTCTTCCAGGTCCCCGCTGACAACGTGTGCCAGAGTCAAAATGCCGTGACCCGATGTGAGCCAGTGCCCGTAGATTGGGATGTGCGGGCGAGTCCAGCCAGTTCCGCTTAACGCCATCACAATCGGTCGCCAGTTTTTCGCGTGATACACCTCGTCTTCCAGCTTCAGCAATGCCTTTCTGGCGCGTTCAAAGATGACCCCGCTTTGTAGATCGCCCCAACGTGATTCGATTTCGCGGAATCGAATGAACCAGTGCAGCGCCGCAATGACCACGATTGATATCGTCGCCCAAATCCAGTTGATCAGAAACATCACGGCCAGGCAGCCGACTGCACCGACAAGTGAGGTGAACCAGTGGGAGTAACGAAAGGTCGGCCGGTAACTAGGGTTTCCTGTGACCGCCTCGTAGAATGTGGCGAGGTTCAGCAACCCATACGTGATCATGAAGAACATCGTGATGATCGGCGCGATCGCATTCAGGTCGCCAACCATGATGCAGACCTCTGCGATCGCGAAGCTTAGCACCGTTGCGCGACGCGGCTCGTTGGTCAGTCCGCTGCCGGCGGCGAAGAACTTCAACGATTTGAAAACGTCGTCACGCGCAAACGCCTGGAGGATCCGCGGAGCCCCCATCATGCTGCCAAGCGCCGAAGAAAGCGTGGCCGCAAAGACCCCGGCCGTGATCAGAATTGGCCAGGTCGCAATGTCACGAATGACCAGGTTGTTTTCGACCAGCTGGTCGGCCGGTCGCGCGGCTCCGAGCAGCACTGCCATCGAGAGATAGACCAGCCCGGTCGCGAGCACTGCGAGCAAGGTACCACGTGGTATCGACTTGGACGGGTTTTCGAGGTCGCCCGACATGTTCGCCCCCGCCATGATGCCGGTCACGGCCGGAAAGAACAACGCGAACATGGTAAACGTGTTCTCGCCATCGAGAAAACGCGGAGCAAGATTCGCCCGCAGGTTCTCCATATCAAAGGCGACCGCCGCTCCCGTGTAAAAGGATGCGAGCGCCGCGCCGAGGATCACGAGAATGAAATACTGGACCTTGATCGTCCAACCCGCGCCGATGTAGACACAGATGAATACGGCAAGGTTGACCAGGCTGGCGATGTTCGTGAAGTGAGCTGCGAGCGATGGAAACGTTGCCACGACCGCTTCTGTGAACCCGATCACGTAGAGCGCAACAGAAATCGCCTGGGCTGAGAAGAATAGAACTCCAATCGCGCCGCCAAACTCGACGCCCAGACTACGGCTGATCAGGTAATATGCACCGCCGCCTCGAACTCGCGTGTTGGTGGCAATCGCGGATAGCGAGAGAGTCGTGAGCGTCGTGATTGCCTTCGCGACGAGCACGATCATGATTGCCGTGACGATTCCCGACTGGCCGACCACCTGGCCAAACCGCAGAAACATGATCACGCCAAGAATCGTCAGCGTGCATGGCGTGAAGACGCCACCGAAGGTGCCGAATTTGGTGCTGCGTTGGTCCGGAGACGATGAACTCACACTCACCCGCTATTGATTGCGACGAGATTCGCGGACCAGGCTACCACGTTCACGAACGTCATTGACCGTAACAGTGCGGTACGACGAGCACGGGCGTCTCGCAACGATTCATCACGTCTGCGCTGAGCCAACTTTTTACCACCGTTCCGCTGCTGGCTCCCATGATGATCATGTCCGATTTGGTCGCTTCGGCCGCCTCAATGATCGTTTCGACGATCTCGCCGCGGACCACCCGCTTTTCCACCTCCACCCCGGCCTTCGCGGCGGCGTTGCAGAATACGTCACAGCATCGTTCTCCATCGGCCTCGGCCTCATCATCGCGGAGGATGTGCATTGCCACGAGGGTTGCACCAAGCTTTTTCGCAGTGTGAATGACGTAGGCTGCAATCTCGCCGGCCGCTTCGATACCGGACGTCGGCACTAGAATTTTCATCAGGATTCCCTTTTCGCGCGGAAAGAGCTTTGGATCAGGGGAGGCCGGTGACAGCGTTCGGCCAAACAAGTCATTGCCACGGAACCCGAATCGGAACCGGAAAGATTCCAATCCTACAGCGAACCTTGTGCCAGAGAGTGTGGATCCAGGCGAGTGCTGAAGGCGGGACTTGACCTTGATCATCCTGCGTGGTTTTGCCAGTGGTGTCCCGTGTGCGTTCAAGAGGGAGAATGTACCAGCGAAATGCTTCGTAGGCTCTCAATTGCCAATCGGCATTTTGAGGCTGCTCGATGATCGTCGACCGGTCGCTTCACCGATCGTATTGGAAAACGTCTTTCCAGTCCCGGAAAAGAAAGAGCCAGCAAGAAGAGCTGGAACGAATCGCGGTCGCACTTTAGGCGGGAACGAGTTCACGACCGGGCGGCCATTTGCATTTGGCTGGGCCGGACCGTTGGGATGGCACTGCCAAGCCGCTGGACGTCCGAATTTGCCCTGGGGAGGGCTGGTCAGGCGACGTTCAGGCCGCTCCTCGCATCGCTTCGCTCGATCGCCGATTCGAGGAGCTGTTCCCTTTTGACATGCAGGTCAAGTTGCGGAAACGCGATCTCGATTCCCGATCTGGAGAATTCGCGCGCGATGGCGTTGTTCAATTCGTTGACAACGTCGATGTAGACGCTGCGCTGGGGTATGAACACCATCAACTGGACATTCAGCGTGCTGTCGCCAAATCCCTTGAACAAAGTGTTCGGCCCAGGCTCGTCGAGGACGAAGGGGCACTGGGAGGCGATTCGAAGCAGAATCTCGCGGACCTTGTTCACGTCCGTGCCGTAGGCAAGGCCCACCGGCAGCACAACTCGGCTGATCGGATCGCTAAGGGTCCAGTTGATGACGTTGTCGGTGATGAATTTCTTGTTGGGGACAATCAATTCGCGCCGGTCGTAGTCGGTCACCGTTGTGGCCCGCATCTGCATCCGCGTTACCGTGCCCGTGACGTCTCCGACCGAGACGATGTCGCCAACGCGTATCGGTCGCTCGACCAGAATGATCAACCCGCTGACCAGGTTCGCGAATATTTCCTGCAGTCCAAATCCGAGGCCGACCGTCATCGCCGCGGCGAGCCACTGGACACTGCTCCATGAAAGGCGGATGACGTTGCAGGCGATCAACAGCCCCGCCACGGTCGCCACGTATCGAATGATGATCGCGATCGCCTGGCGTCCGCCGTTTTCAATCGGCAGATGCTCCATGAACGCGACTTGCAACACACCGGGAAGCCGCTTGCCGACCATCAACGTGGCCACGCAAATCAGCATCGCGACAAGTAGATCCGTCAAGGTCGTCGACACGCTGTGATCAACGATGCGGATTGCATCGTTCCCATCGCTGTTGACATAGGATTCCGGCACCTGCTCGATGTTCTGCCAGAGCACAACTTGATCGCTCACTCGGAGAGCTGGAAGCACTTCGGACCAGATGAACCAGCCGCCGAAAAGCAGTAGCAGCGCGGACATCCAGCGGAGCGAATAGCGGAATTCATCATCACCCTCGCTCGCCCCTGAGGTCTCTTTCGCCGTCTCGTTGCCGACCTGCTGGACTACGACCTCGCCAACCGGCGAATCGCTGTCGACTCGCACGACCGCATCGGACGATGCCGTATCGTCAACCGCTTCCCTGAGCTTGCGGTTGTGACTGGCGGCGTGAAGCCAGCAAAGTGCCAGCGAATGCAGGATGATGATGGCGACCAACAGGCCCGCTGTCTGGGCCAGGTGTCCCGATAACTGGTAGGCGGAAAAATGAAATCCAATGACCGAGAGCATCACGAAAGCCAACGGCGCGCCGCTCGCGGACAACCAAACGATATGACGACCGCGTGAAAGCGGAGAACTGGGATTCTCCTCGAGCAAACACGTCATCAACGGGCCATGAGGTCGTGTCAGGCGTGAAATCTGGAATCCGATCAACCCGAGAATGGCAATGAACAACACGCGCTGCAAGCTTTGCATCTCGTCGACTTCGCCAAACTGTGTCAGTTGAAGAAGCACGAACAAGGGTGTTCCGACCAGCACGGTCAGTTCCAGCGAGGTGCGCACGGCCGATGTCGCGGCAGTGGGCCATCCGAACAACCGTTCCCCGACACCGTCGCGCCGGCAGAGCTCGCGAATCAACTCACAGCTCCACAGGAAAGCAACGCTCGTGATCAGTGCGACGCCCACACTTTCGGTCCAACTCGCGGACTCGGCAGTCATCTTCAGCCGATAGCCGATTCCAAGCATCAGTGCCGGCCACCTCGCCGACAAAAGCACGGAGATTCCGAAGGCCATCAGATAGCCGGCGAAGCTCGCTGACTCCCCGTCGCCGGGCGAAGCCGACAATCGCCGCTGCGAGGCATACAGTCGGGCCTGGAACATCGCCAGCAAAATGAGTACAGCTAACAGGCCGACCGCTATCGCAGGTCGCTTCATCAGTGCGCCGATTCCGATTCCGAGCGTCTTCCTCCATCGTCCGAGCGAAAGGATGCCCACCAAGCCGTTCTGGGCGTCACGGAGATCGCCGAACGATATCAGATCGGTGCTGCGGATCCAGAGCACGCGCTGGTTGAGGTAATGCCGGAAGTCGGCGACCTGCTTGCCGACCTGCTGATTGACCAGTTCCAATTCGTTCAAGTCCTGGAGGTAGGTATCCTGGTCGGGAATTGCCTTGTCGAGCAACTCCTTGCGATCGTTCATCAATGCGGTGAGGACTTTGAGTGCTTCGTCTTGGTCGACGTGGGCAAGCGATGTGCTGAGCGACTTGAGCTTTGCCTTGGCGGTCTCTTCGGCATCGGCGACCTCCCGCCGCTTGCGCTTCCAATCCTGCAGCAGAAGGTGGACATCCGGCATCGTCGATTGCACGAATTCGGCCCTCTCCGCAAATTCTGCGTCGTCGGGCAGTTCACTTCGTTTCTTTCGAAGCAGCAGACCGGTCGTCGACGTCGTTCCGGCGTGCTCGACTCGATCACTCAGTTCTTCGAAATCGTCTTGAAGGTTTTTCGATAGTCCGTTCAGCCGTTTGATGGACTCGCTCAGTCGCTGGATTTCCGCCGCCGCGGACATTCGCTTTTCGGCGATCAGCGCGTTTTCCTCGGCCAGGGATTTTAATGCGGAGTGCGAATTCTCTGCGACGCGCCGCGCCGCCTCGGCTTGCCGTTTCGACTCTTCTTTTCGCCAGTTGTCGATTGCCGTCTGCCAGCGGACCAGCATTTTCTGGCGATTGGTCCACGTTCGCTTCGCCAGATCTCGTTGAAGTGGAAGCAGCTCGCCTTGTTCCTCGACGCGGCGACGTTCCAGTTTCGACGTGATCACTTCCTGTTCGCGAAGTCGCAAACGCGCACGAACCTCCAACATCTGTGCACGTGCGGCGGGATCGCTCGCATTGACCGCATCGGATGTCGAACGCAATTGGACGATCTTCTGCTCCAACTCGACGGCATCCTTGGCGAGTGCCGTCAGTCGCGACGTCCGGGACTCGAGCTCCGTTTCCCGCTCGCGGAAAAGTTTTTCGTCCGAAGCGACCTGCTCGCGAAGGTTGGCAAGCTGGCTCTCCAACTCGGAGATGCTCTTGCCGTTGGGCATCACCTGAAACTCAGCATCGGAGAATTCAGCAAGCGCCTTTTTTGCATCGCTCAACAGCGTTGGAATCTGGGGAAGCATGGCTTCCAATTCCGTCTGCCGTTTTTTCGATGACGCTTCAGCATCGAGCCAGCCGGCGGCCTTTTGCAGCTTGCCCTTGATCTCATCACGGATTTCCGCAGAAAGGTCGGTCGCCGCCTCCACCACCGTTAACTCCTGGGCGATGACCTCCCGGGTGATCTCGGTTTTCTGGGGACTGGCATTGGCGGGGGCAGGTGGCGAACTCGTGAAACCCACCGGCACAACGCTGGTGTCACCGGTCGAGCCCGTATCGGTCGGAAGTGGCGTTGGTAGCGGTGATTGGGCGGATGCCTGGAAGACAGGGCCCAAGGCAACTGCGATCAAAAAGGCCGCGATCCATTGAGAAAACGCGCGTCCTGCGGGCCGCCGTTGAAAGATGTCAAATTCAAGAGTCGGCAACAGGGAAATCCTTTTCCTCGGGTGCAAAACACAGGTGAGTCCGGATCAATAGCGGACCCATTTTCGTGCCGTCAAGTCACATCGCAGCATCCGGATCGTGTGATTGATGGCAATCGGACTGCATGGCCGCCAAATTGCCGTTGAAGTGGTACGAAATCTTCTGTGGGTTTGGCCGAGAGCTCTGTGGCCTCGGGCAGGCGAAAGTGCCCAGCGCGGGCGGTGAAGAGTCGAGGTGTCCATCCACCGTCGATTCGGAGTAGGACGACGGACCGACCGTGAAACAAAAAAGCGTCGGCGATCAAGCCCGATCCCGGGCTTGTTCGGCCGACGCTAGCCGTTGTTCGGTTGCCGGAGCGAATTAACGGCGCTTGCCGTCTTGTTTGCCCATGCGTTTCTGATTGCCGGTAAGCTTCTTCTCAACGGTCACTGGAGCTTTCCGGTTGGTGCCTTTCGGCTTCTTCTTGTTGCCACGATTGGCCATAGTTCTTCTCTAAGTAACGAGACATTTCTTCTCACCCGATCTCGGCGAGATCACTCTGTAAGTGCCGTCTTCAAATGCACAAATCGTGCCAACGTATGTGAGTCCCGGGACATTGTGACACAGTTTGCGAAGGATCCCCGTCGTTTCGCGGCGAGCGGCATCCGAGGCTGCGCCACGTGTCAAAAAGTCTTCCGCAAGTGACAAAAAACTTGCCAGCAACGACACGCACTGGCTTGCCCTTGCTTGTGCGGATCGCTCTGCACGCTTGACAGCGGCAAGCGTAAAGCGACGCGGTGGTTCGTCGCAGTGCTACAACTCGGTTAGCCGTATGTTTTTTGAACTCCACGCGTCGGACTTGACCGGGTCGCCGGAACCCGGTCTCAATCTACCAATCAACGCGTTCGGCGACTCCGCGTTCATGCCCTTGTTCTGTGGGGTGATGGCTCGCACCAGCCGTCATTCCAATTCTCAACCCACTTGCAGCGTTATCATAAGTTTTGCCCTGGCTTCTTTGAAAGCGCCGTGTGAGACGATCGTGCCATCCGAGGGTCACCAGCATCCATTCGTAAAATGGAACCACCGGTCCTTATGCTTGCGAAAGTCCAAGCGGTGCTCGCATTTCTTCGCGAAGCTGCAAGAAGAAAAGCCTGCGAGGAAGGGCACCACGAAGGGCACGAAGAGCACGAAGGGTTCAGAGCACGAATCGATGGATGCCGTCCTTCAACCGACAAAGTGGCCCCGGCAAAGTCAACGCCAACGCTGAGGGAGATCGCCCGGTGCGTCGTGGTAAAGGCGGCAACGAAAAAGAAAACCGTTGTGAGCAGGGGAAGGCCGAAGCCAGCGGTCGTCCATAGCTCGGAAAACGTCTGGGGTGTGTTCATTAGTTGTCCCGTCGCGTGTTAGACACACAACTTCCGAAATCAGCGCGGATGAGCAACCCAGTGCACCTATACTACCAGACGTACTCGGGCAACACTTACTCCGCAGCATCGAATCGCGAAATCAAGGCGGCGTGTGTCATGAATGAGAAAGAGCTTGCCGACGCGATCCAGCGTGCCGCGCAGACGGAAGAGAAACGAGTCAACATCAGTCTCGCGGGCGTTTCGTTTCTGAGTTCAGGAATGATCACTGCATTCGTGCAAGCCAACAAGCTGGCGAAGTCGCTTGGAGTAGAAGTGCGTTTTGTTAACGCTTCGCCCAACGTGATCGAGGTGTTCAAAATTACCAAAATGAATAAGCTCTTCAAGATTGAAGGTGAGGCCGAATAGCCACCGAGAGTACGTTGGAAACAATGGTCGACCCGTCAAAGCACACCCGCGTTGGCCAGTGACGTAAAGCCCCGTGACGCCGAAGCCGATCCGCCAACCACGTCGACGTTACATCGGATAGTGACACGCCGGTCGATGAATCCAGTGGCTAAGAATCATGTAAGGTGGTGTCTCACAGAACTCACCGGAACATCATCATGCCAAGATTCACCATTGCTCTGTTGCTCGCCTCAAGTCTCTTGTACGGGGTGCAACGATCGACCGCTGAACAGGCCAATCTCACCCGGCCGAACATCATCGTGATGATGGCGGACGACATGGGGCTCGGCGACTCCAGTGCCTACCAGGATTTCAACGGCAACAGTGATGGCTTGCAGATTCACACGCCCAATATGGAACGACTTGCGCGACTTGGCGTGCGATTCACTGATGCCCACACGCCTGCGTCACGATGCACGCTGACGCGTTACTCACTGTTGACCGGCCGCTATTCGTGGCGCAACCGCTTGAAGCATTGGGTGCTGTTCGGCGTTCAGGGCGATCCGATGATCGAAGCCGATCGACCGACCGTCGGCAGCATGCTGAAAGAGAATGGATATCGGACGGGAATGGTCGGCAAGTGGCATGTCGGTCTGCGTTACCGACAATCCGACGGCCGCCCCGCCGACGCATGGAACGATGCCGACCTGACCCGGCCGATGTTCGATACGCCGCTCGACCACGGATTCGATTATTGCCGGATCACGTCCCGATCGCATGCAACCTCGGGACCCGGAAACAAGGGCAAGCGGAACGGCCCGAATCAATCAAGCGGACCCGGACACATCCACGGCCGAGCCGTCATTGGCGCGACCGGTGAGGGAAAGAAACTTGTCGCGGCGGGTCCGAATGCATACGTGCTGAGTGAACTTGGAGGCCGTCACCTGAACAACGCCATGGAGTTTCTCGACCAACATGTCGCGGGAGAACACAGCGCGGCGCAGCCATTCTTTCTGTACTACGCCGCAAATTCGAATCACAGTCCCTACACGCCCGATACCGTCGTCAACGGAGTCCCGGTTGCCGGCGCAGCGAAGAACGTCGCCGGGCACCCGATGGATGTGCGGAGCGATTTCATTCACGAGAATGATGTCGTCTTGGGACATCTCCTGGACTTCCTGGAAAGCCACGACGATCCACGTGACCCAGCTCATACGCTGAGAGAAAACACGATTGTGATTTTCACCAGCGACAACGGTGCCGAGCGAAAAGAGAAATCGGCGACCGGGCCGCTGCGCAGCAACAAGGGATCGGTTTACGAAGGCGGGCACCGTGTACCGTTCATCGCAGCCTGGCCGGCTGGCAAATTCGGCGATGGGAAACCCGAGACCGCGGGCCGAACTGACGCGTCACTCATTGGTCTGCAAGATCTCTATGCAACGTTCGCTGAGATTGTCTCTCACCCTCTTCCCGATCTTCAAGATGGCAGGAAAGGTGCCGAGGATAGCTTCTCTGTCCTACCGGCGCTGCGCGGCGAAGAAATCGAGAACCGACCGATGTTTTTCAACGACCACAAGGAAGCAGACGACCACGCAGTCGTGGCACTACGCCTCGATGATCCCGAAGTTCGAGGCAATACAATACGCGGCCAGTGGAAACTGTTTTTCGACGCTCAACTGGTGCGGCGCGGCGTTGCCAAGCCGGTGGAATTATTCGATCTGGCGACCGATCCCGGCGAGACGACGAACCGCGTTGCCGAGGCCGGTCTGCGACCGCTGGTACACCACCTGACGCAAGTCGCACTCGACCACCGCACCGCAGGTGGCCATCGGCTTGTGACCAACGCGTCGCCGCGTCGCATTGTTTTTGATTGGAGCGAAGGTGAATCGCCGATTTTCGCTGGCGTCGAGCTGGTTCGAGCCTGCGACCGTTTCGGCGCTGCAGATGCGGCGGAGGTCACGCTAACGGTTGCCGATTCACTGCAACCGAAGCTCAACATCACGGTCGTCGGAAAGCGGAACGACGGTGCAACGGCCGACGCATTCCACTTGAACGCGCGCGGTCTGGGGATCGAAGGAGGAAGAGTGGGCCAGGTCGACGGAGGCGAATCGATCGAAATCCACTTCGACCGGGATGTCATCGTCGAATCGGCTGCCTTGATCGCAGGCAACGGTACCTGCGGCGGCTACTACAGCATCGAAGACGGTGCCCCGATGGCGATCTACTGCATCGACGCCGATATCGACGCCCAGGACCAATCGGGCATTCTCAGTGATATCGGATTCCTGCCGGCCGGCCACAGGTTGCGCTTCGATTCTCGCCCGCATCATGGCGTCGAGGCAGAGGGACAATGGCGGCTTGCACAGTTGAGTGTCCGACCGGCGCTGCACAGCAAACCGCAAGCTTCGCCTGCCACGCCTGGATCGCGGTCGCCACGCGAATTTCCGAGGGGACAAAGGCGCTGATTCGTGTGGTCAAGACACTCGGATGTCAGACGAAAAGACTCAGCGGCGGAGCGCTGGAGAAATTCGAAAGGTTCGGAAGCATGTCGGTAAGCTCGCCACTGCTGACGCCAAACCACGTCGCGATTTCAGCAGCATATTGATCGACCGCAGTGGTTGGGATTAGACGGCCACGGCCGAGGTTCAATGTGTCGCCGGCACCATCGACCGGTGTGTCCAGCGAAGTGGGGTAATCCCCAACAATCTTGCCGCCGTCGACACCGCCGCCCATCACGATCTGGTTTCCGCCCCAGGCATGGTCGCTACCCTGGCCGTTGCTCGAGAGCGTTCGTGCGAAGTCGGATGCGGTGAAGGTAACGACGTCGTTTTCGACACCCAAATCGACCGTCGCCTGGTAGAAAGAGCTCAGCGCGTTACTGAGGACCGGCATCAATTCCCCGTGATCCACCATCAGATTGGCGTGGTTATCAAATCCACCCAGTTGCAGGAAGAAGACCTGTCGCCGCTGTCCCAATGCTTCCCGCGCGCCGATGACCTGTGCGATCTTCATGAGTCGCTGGCTGATGTAATGGTCCTCGAAGTTGGCTGTGATCGGAACAGTATTGACGACGTTATTGAATTCGATCGCGGCATCGATCGACGTCTTGTGGGTGTCGGCCAGCGTTTGTGACAACAGATTCGTATAGGCCTCGCCAAGCACATCGTTTTGAATCTGGCTGAAGACTTTGTACCGCGCGTTGTTAGTGCTAGCGATATTCGCGAAATAGTTGCTGACCGGCGTCGCTCCGCCCGTTCCGATGCTGTAAGGGAAAACGTCATTGCCAGTCTGGAAAATATTCACGCCCGAAAGCGAGATGTTCATGGAGATCGACGAGGGATCATTGCAGTCGCGCAGCAGATCCGACATCTTGCCCCCCCAACCTTGCAGCTGGGAACGGTCTTGGGGAATCCCAGTCATCCAGTGACGCTGTAAATCGGAGTGCGAGAACAGCCCGAGCGGCAACTTGCTTTGCGCGCGATAGCTGTCGATGTTCGTCGGTTCGATTAAGGATCCGATGTTGGCGACAAAGGAAAGCTTTTCGGAGTTGTAGAGCCCCTGGACTCCCGTACCGCCATTGAGATCGGAGTTGAGCCCCGGATGCAATCCGAATGGCCTTCCCGAAGGACCGGCGATGTCAAGCAACTGATTTTGGGCAATCGCGATTCCGCCATTGGTGGTTCCGCCGCGCACCGTGCTGTAATCGGCGTATTCGCTGCCCTTGGGGGCGAGCATGTTGTACGAATCGTTGCCCCCGTTGAGAAAAAGACAGACGAGCGACTTGTAATCGTTCGGGTCGCTCGGGCTGGCCATCGCCCGCGTCGCCTGGAGATTCAAGAAAGTGGATGCCATCGACATGCTGCTCATGGCGCCACAACCGGCCGCCGCCTTGAGAACCGCGCGTCGCGAAGGCCGTTTTTTCGATAGGTTGTTGATCAGCATGTCTGGGGTCCCGTGGGACGAGATTTCATGGATGCATGGTCGAACGCGGATGAACTTGCGCTCGCACTATTACGCGCTCGCGTTACTCTTCGATTGCACAGTCGGGCGAGATCAGGACGGCCAACAGCGACTCTTCAAGACGAATCTCGGTGTGATAGTTGCTTTCGGTCGCCGCGTGATTCTGGACGGCCTGGATAATCGTGTTCTTGGTTTCCTCGCTGAGTGATCCACAGCACAGCAGGAGATCGAATTTCTTCAAAAGATCGGGCATGCCCGCGATGTTGCGCACCGACTCGTATTCGGTATCCAGGTCGAACGTAATGGTGCAACGCAACAGGATGTTATCGGCGCTGTTGTTGTAAAGCGTCGTCACGACCCGGCGGTTTCGAACCCAATTCATCAAGCGGTTGATCGATCGATTCGCCGTGACCGCGTTGAGTACCTGGAACTCCGGTGCATAGAGCGCTCCCTGCGGGTTTCGTCGCGACGGCTTGTGACCGATCATTGGCCCGGGGGGCTGAAAGTCGGGAAGGTAAAAGCTGAAGACGCTGGGGGAGCGATAGGGCGATTGACCAAAATCACCATCGATGTTCCGCATCATCATGTAGCCATCGGGATAATCGCTTGACGGATTGAGCGCACGAATCAATGAGGTAACTCGCAACACGGGTTCCCTCAGACGTGCATACTCTGAACCACGCGTAACCGCCTCGACCCTCAGTGGATTGCGTTTTCGAACCAGTCGCATCCCGCGAACCGCCTCGGGATCAAGCAGAATCGCCTTGAGCACGGCGGCAAAATCGCCTCGAACGCCCAAGCCGTTGTCCTCGAACTTGCGCGCCACGCGGCGGATGTATCCGCGCGACGGATTCGACTTGACCATCCGCTGGATCAACAACCGGCAAAGGAACGGCGCCACGTTCGGATGATTGAAAAGCACATCCAGGCCTGCCTCGATTTCGGCCACGACCTCCGCTTCGGTCAACGCATTGGGATCGGCAAACGGCGGCAGCGTGGTTCCAAAAAGCTCTTTGGTCTCAGGTGCGCCTGGTTCTTCTGAGTAAGCGAGGTTGTTGTCGTGCTCGGGTGCCCAAATCTCCATCGGATCGTTCAGGTTGCGCGGACCATAAATGTTGTTGTTGTCATTTTCGTACTTGAATCCCGTGAACAACCTGGCCAACGTCTTGATTTCATCGTTGTCATAGGTCGGGATCAGTTCGCCTTCATCGGTGCGCTGCAACCGCCCGTCGAGCTCTAACTTGTAAAGACCGATCGAAAACAATTGCATGATTTCACGCGCGTAGTTTTCGTCCGGAAATCGCTGCAGCGGAACGTCGGCTTTCCGATTCCTGAGATGGCTGAGATAGGTTCCCATGACCGGTGAAAAGGTCATGTCGGTCAACACTTCGCGGTAATTGCCAAAGGCGTTCTGGACCAACACTTCGTCGTAGTAGTTGGTCGGGCCGTACCAGGAAGGGTTCCCGGAGAAGTCGGCCGTGTTGGTGTTGAATCCCGCGCCGCTGTCACTCGTGACAAAAATCTGTGACATTGCCCAGGCGAACTTCTGACGAAGCTGATCCTCGCCTTGCAGCGCAATATCCCACCATGCCTGGTGCCGCACACGTGTCACGTTTCGACCACTCGCGTCCGGAGCGATTCCGTCGGTGGCGAAAATGTCGATGATGCGTTGTTTGTGGCTCGATGCCGGCAACGCCAGCTGATCGTCGATCCATTTGTTGCATGCCCGACGATAGCCGACCTGGGCGATCCGGGTGCCAAGGGCGTCAATCTCAGCCTGGGTCGGGCCGAACGTCGCCTTGGAGAGAAACTGTGCGGCGCGAATCTTGCCGCGGATCTCGCGCACCTCACGCACATCTGCGGCCTCGAATGTCCCCGCCGATGCGGTCGCCATCGCAAGAGATGCCAAAACAACCAAAGACGCCAAGCGGTTCCAAACTCGCGGCACTCGCAATGCCATAACTACCACCGATATGAAGGTCCGGGAAGCGATAAGACGCGGTCGAATGATGATCAGGTGGGAAGAGAGAGGAAGGATTGCTCCGAGCGTCACCATGTCCCACGAACGATCAGGATAAAAAACTTGACCTGAACACGCAATCATTTACAGGTGCTAGAGGCCCCCTTTTTACGAAGAAAACCGCGTTTTCCAGCTCCTCGAGGGCTTTCAAACGCGGTCGCAAGCAGATAGCCGAGGGCCTTGCCGCCGCTGCGGACCAGCAGCGACGACAAGGTTGCCCATGAAAGATGACGCGATCGGCGAGTCGATTCAGTCCATCAGACGCGCGATCAATGAGGCGATTGTCGTCGCATTGACTCCTTGGTAGGAGACCGTGCGCTGCAGCGTCCGAGCGGCGCCCGAGGCCTGCATCCATTCGGATTGCACGTCGTAGGAACGGCTTGGAAACGATTGGCTGCTATTGCGATAAGGAGACCTCGACGAAGGGACGTACGCGGGACTGCGTCGATTCGAATTCCAGCTGCTGGGCTGCACATCCGCCGGGACCCGACTCGGCGGCGGAAGCGTTTCGGGAAGCACGCGTTCGGGTACTTGCAATCCCGGTGTCTGAGAATCCGGAACGCGGTAATTCGGAATCGAAGGCGCCGGATTGCCATACTCAGTTGAAGGGTTGCCATACTCAGGCGACGGAGTCCCATACGAAGACGAAGGGGTCCCATACGAAGACGAAGGGGTCCCATAGTGCGGCGCCGGATTGGTCGGGGCCTGGTAATTGGGCAACGGATTTACCGGAGTCTGGTAATTCGGCAACGTATTCAAATTCAAAGGAGCCCGGTACACCGGCACCCCTCGAACGGGAACCCGGTAACCTTGAACCGGACAATAAGGGGCGGAATCGATGGAGTATCGGAAACTCGAAGTATGAATCGGATCGACACATTGCACCGAGTCAATCTGCAACGCAAGTTCTGTGAACGCACAGGTAACGCGTTCCCACGGGCCAATCAATTCGGGTCGTGAAGGACAAGCGGGGTTCGAGAAGATCACCGACTCGACATTGCGATGCAGCAGTTGCACTTCGCGCCATTGAGCCAGCAACCTTCCGAGATTCTCCGGGCGCCTCGCAGCGCTGCGCAGATCGCTGGTCGAATCCTCGAGATCGTCGACCACGCGTTCTTGAAATCGTTCGATGTAGCGCGATCGAAGTACGGCGCGTTCGAAATCTTTGACCGCGTCGCGGTAATCGTCCGCCGCGACATACAGTGGAGACTTGTGCGACGCCGACGCCGGCGCGGGTGCGAAAAAGGAAATCGCGGCAATCATTGCCGCTGTGTTGATAAGAAACTTGCTCATGGGTTTTTCCCTCGATGGAATTTCGGGTCGATCGGGGCTCGGTCCCCGTGGATGTCATGAATTGCACTCAATGTGCCAATTGGCCGGTCGCCAAAGAGGTACACGCCTGGCGTTTGCCGAAAACCATTGGAAAACTGGGGGGAACCGGCCATTCGGAGATTCTGCTCGATGAAAAAGCATATCCAGCGGCGTCATCATATCGACCTCAGTCGCTATCAATGCGATATCGAATTTGGACGTGAAACCGGCCTCAATCGACAAGATCCGGAAAAAGTGAAAATTCGATTCAATTCGCCTAACCGGCAAAGTCGATGTCCAAATTGGGACGATCCGCTCGATGAAAGATGCGATCCGTTCCACCCTCCCACCAAATTCCGTGCCTCCCCACGAGAACAGATAGATGTCGAATCCTGACCTTCGAGTTTTTCCGTCCGATGAGACCACCGATCGTCGCGAACGAGAATTGGACCGGATATCCGGCGCAGCGGATCCGAAAACGGTGTCGATTCCTTTGGGCAAAATGGTTCCACTGCTGATCGACGCGGTCCAGAGCGACCGAGCGTGGCTGGAGGATTTCGCAGACGATTCGATTCGCATCGACGCAGATCTTTACGAAGTACTTTTGGCCTACCGCCAATTGCGCCATCGCGCTGCTTAGGCGTGTTCGAAAGAAGGGTCTGACCCGAATGGCACGTAATCCAGGGTATCCGGTTTGAGCGGCAAGGCGCTAGCCGCCGGTTTTTGCAGGAAACGTTGGCCCCGAGAACCGGCGGCTAGCGCCTTGCCGCTCAGATTGAGTGCCATTCAAGTCAGACCCATTTTAAAAACGTCCTTAGGCAGCGACTAAGTTTCACACGCGACTAATCGCGAGAACAGAGGAACGAAACATGCGTTCAATCGCAGTAATCAACCAGAAGGGCGGCGTCGGCAAGACGACAAGTTCCGTCAACCTGGCGGCCGCGCTGGCAGACTCCGGTCGACGAGTTTGCTTGATGGACCTCGATCCGCAGGCCCATGCCTCCTTGCACGTTGGAATCACCGCTGTCGATGGTGACGCAACAATGTACGAGGTGCTGTGCGGCGACGCGTCGCTGGCCCAGGCCCGCCGCAAGATCGATGACCATTTGTCGGTCGTACCCTCGAATCTTGATCTGGCCGCCGCGGAACTGGAACTCGCCGGAGAAGTCGGCCGCGAGATGATTTTGCGCGACCGCATGCATGATGACGACGCCGAGTTCGACTACCTCGTGCTGGATTGTCCCCCCAGCCTAGGTGTGCTGACCGTCAACGCTCTGGTTGCGGTGAAGGAAGTGTTTCTCCCCCTGCAGCCCCACTTTCTGGCGTTGCATGGACTGAGCAAGCTGTTGCGGACTGTGGAAGTTGTTTCGCGCCGCCTCAACAACGAATTGCGACTCTCGGGAGTCATGCTCTGCATGTACGATTCCAACACCCGTCTGGCAGCCGAAGTCACCACCGATATCGACGAGTTCTTCCAGGCGACACGGAGTGCCCGCGATTTCTTTCGCCAGGCGAAGTTTTTCGAGACTCGCATCCGCCGCAACATCCGTCTGGCCGAGGCTCCCAGCTTCGGGAAATCGATCTTCCAATACGCAGGTGATAGCAATGGGGCGGCCGACTACCGAGCACTGGCTGAGGAAGTGATCGCGCAGGAAGAGGCCGAGGCCAAGAGCGGCGGCCGCATCGCGGCCTGAGTTCTGTCCCCCGCGATTTCATGTCTGCTCCTGAGCCGATGGCGCCTGCCACGGGCCTCGGTCCGACGTATGCAAAAAGAGTCTCTTGCCGCCTCAGGGCCCGACGCTAGCGCGAGCGGTTCGGATCGAGGCACAGTTGCTAGTGGCAGCTTCCATGACCCGGCCGTGCCTTGGCGCGCCGCACCACCCCTTTCTCTCGTCTTCACGGCACTCTAGCGTGTAGGCGGACTCAAGGGCTCAGTCCGTGCGAGGACCACTCTGGCGAGGCACACCGGCGAGGGAATGACGACAACGGAAATCAAGGTCAAGGGTGCCCGCGAGCACAACCTTCGCGATGTCAACCTGACCCTGCCGCGTGGGCAGCTGATTTGCTTTTCCGGAGTCTCGGGCAGCGGAAAATCTTCTCTCGCCTTTGACACTCTTTATGCCGAGGGCCAGCGGCGGTACGTCGAGAGTTTGAGCAACTACGCTCGACAGTTCATGGGCCAGATGCCCAAACCCGACGTCGACTTGGTCAGCGGCTTGAGTCCGTCGGTCTCGATCAGCCAGAAATCGACCGGCAACAACCCCCGCAGCACCGTCGGCACGATCACCGAGATCTACGACTTTCTGCGAGTCCTTTATGCACGCGTGGGCACCGGACACTGCCCGTCATGTGGATCGCAGATCACCGCGCAAACCCGCGATGCAATCGCGTCGCGAATCGTCGCGCTGCCGATTGACGCGACATTATGGGTAATGGCGCCAATCGTTCGCGGCAAGAAGGGCGAGTTCAAAGACCTGTTCGAAGACCTTCGCAAGCACGGTTTTTTGCGAGCCCGCGTCGACGGTGAAACCATCCGGTTGTCCGATCCTCCGCAGTTGGACCGGCAACACCGACACAATGTCGAAGTCGTCATCGATCGCATTGAACCCGATGCTCGCGACCGCGGCCGTGTCACCGAAGCCGTTGACATGGCGGTCAAACTGGGCGAGTCAACGCTTTTGGTTTCACTCTCCGAAGCGAACGAACATATCGCAGGACCGCCCAAGGAGGATTTACTTTTTTCGTCAAAGTACGCCTGCGGCAATTGTGGACGCAGCTTCAAGCCACCCACGCCGCAGTTGTTCAGCTTCAACAGCCCCCAGGGCATGTGCGAAGCGTGTGACGGACTCGGCCGGCTTTATACCTTCGTGCCCGAGCTGTTGATTCCCAACGACCGCCTTTCAATCCGGAAGGGCGCGATCACATTGCTCGGGAAGTGGGGTGACATGGGTCGGTACCGTCGTCACATCTATCGCGGTGTGGCCGACGCGATGGACGAAGAACTGGGCCTCGAATCGGGCACCATGCTCGAAGGCAAATGGTGCGATTTGCCCGAAGAAGCACGGCACATTTGGCTGTGGGGAAGTGACGAATCACTCGAGTTCACGTGGCGCGGTGGCCGACGCGCGAAAAAGTACTCCGGGTCGTTCGATGGTTTCATTCCCGAATTGTTGCAGCGTTACCGCACCACGCGCAACAAGATGCAGTTGCGGCAATTCGAAAAGTTCATGAACACGATCGAGTGCGTCGATTGCCATTGCCAACGGCTCAATCCGCAGGCGCGCGCCGTTACGATTCGAACCGGGTCGAATCAATTCGTCAAAGCTAAAAGTCCGAAGGTCGACTACTCGCTGCCCGAACTTTGCGAATTGTCGATCGATCGGCTGAGCGAGTTTTTCACGGAGGTCGAACTCAGCGAGACCGACGCGCGCATCGCCGCCGAGGCACTGAAAGAAATCCGGCAAAGGATCGGTTTCCTGCTGGGCGTAGGCCTCGAATATTTGACTCTCGGCCGTACCGCGCCGACGCTCTCCGGGGGCGAGTCCCAGCGGATCCGGCTGGCGGGCCAGATCGGCAGCGGCTTGGTCGGCGTCCTGTACATCCTCGATGAACCGTCGATCGGTCTTCACCCACGTGACAACGATCGGTTGATCGACACTCTGTTGCGGCTGCGAGATTCGGGAAACACCTTGATCGTCGTCGAGCATGACGAAGACACCATGCGGGCGGCCGATTTGATCGTCGACTTCGGCCCTGGTCCGGGGATCAAAGGTGGACGCATCGTTGCGGCGGGAAAAGTCGATGACGTCACCAACTCGGCCAAGAGCGTTACCGGACAGTTTCTATCGGGCGAGCGCGCGATCGAGGCCGCCGCGAAACTTCGCTCGATCGATGACGACACACGGCTGACCATCCACGGGGCGCGCTTCCACAATCTGAAGAACGTGGACATCTCGATCCCTCTCGGGACGGTGACATGCGTGAGCGGGGTTTCCGGCAGCGGGAAAAGTTCTTTCGTCGGCGGCATTCTTGAACCTCTGCTGCGAAACGAACTCAACGGCGCCGAGGCCGACGTCGGCGACCACGATTCGATCACCGGTCTCGAGCACCTCGACAAGACGATCGCGATCGACCAATCCCCGATCGGCCGCACGCCCCGCAGCAATCCCGCGACTTACGTCAAGGTGTTCGACGAGATTCGAAACCTGTACGCCAGAATGCCGGAGGCGAAAACTCGCGGCTACACGGCCAGCCGGTTCAGTTTCAATGTCGACGGCGGTCGCTGTGCCGCGTGCGATGGCAACGGCGCCACGAAACTGGAAATGGATTTCCTGGCCGACATCTGGGTGACCTGTCCGGTGTGCCAGGGCCGGCGTTACAACCGCGAAACGCTGTCGGTCGAGTTCAAGGGGAATTCGATCGCCGATGTGCTCGAGATGGATATCTCCCAGGCGCTCAAGCTCTTTCAAAACGTTCCGAAGATCGCAGAGAAGTTGCAAACGCTCGTCGACGTCGGCCTCGAATATCTGAAACTTGGTCAACCCTCGCCCACGCTCTCCGGCGGCGAAGCCCAACGGATCAAGTTGTCCAGGGAATTGAGCAAACGCGAAACCGGAAAGACGCTGTATGTTCTGGACGAACCGACAACCGGCTTGCACTTCGCCGACATCGAGCTGCTGTTGAAGGTTGTTCATGGTCTGGCAGATCGCGGTAACACCATCGTGATCGTCGAGCACAACGTCGACGTGATCAAGACCGCTGACTGGATCGTTGACCTCGGCCCGGAAGGCGGCGAAGGGGGCGGCCGAATTGTTGCCGAGGGACGGCCAGTTGATATCGCGCGGTGCAACGAAAGCCACACCGGCGCTGCGTTGGCTAAGTCGCTCGGGATCAAACGAAAAGCACGAAAGAAAGCCGCCCCCGAACGTGCGATCGTCGCTGCCTCGCCCAAATCGAAGACGCACGTGGTGGTCGAAGCGGCCAGCGAGCATAATTTGAAATCGGTCAACGCCGAACTCCCGCGCGACGCGATGACAGTTTTCTGTGGTCCAAGCGGCAGCGGCAAGAGTTCGCTGGCAATGGATACCATCTATGCCGAAGGTCAACGTCGCTACGTCGAGTCACTCTCTTCGTACGCGCGACAATTCATTGGCCAGGTGCAAAAACCGCATGTCGAGCGGATCGAAGGATTGTCCCCCGCGGTTGCTCTCGAGCAAAAAAACCTCGGCCACTCCCCGCGCAGCACAGTCGGAACCGTCACGGAAATCTACGACTACCTGCGGGTGCTGATGGCACGGCTGGGAACGATGCATTGCCCGGACTGCGCAGTCCCAGTCGGCACTCAAACGCCGGACCAGATTGTCGACAAGGTCATGTCGCTGGCTGAGGGGACGCGGGCGCTGTTGATGGCCCCGATTTCGGTTCAGGCGGGCGAGGCGTCGAAGGATACATGGCAATCACTCCGCAGCACCGGGTACCAACGGGTGCGGATCGACGGCACCACGGTTTCGCTCGACGACGCGCCGGCACTCGACCCGCGCAAGCGGCACACTGTCCAGGTCGTCGTCGATCGAATTGTCGTGCAAGTGTCGGACCGATCGCGAATCGCCGACAGCATCGAACAGGCGTTGTCGCTCGGCATCGGTGTGATGGAGTTGGCGATTGCGGACTCGGACCGTGACGAGTCACAGTGGAAGACGCACACTCACAGCCAGCATCTCGTTTGCGGACAGTGCGGCCGATCGTTCAACGAACTGACTCCGCATCATTTTTCGTTCAACACGATCATCGGCTGGTGTCCCCAGTGCGACGGTCTGGGTACGCAGACCGGCACCAATCCAGCCGCCCTGATCAAGTCGCCGACCAGCACACTTGCCCAAGGGGCAGCGCTGCTGTGGCCGAGCGTCGAACACAATGTTTCTCTGTGGATGCTGGGCGCACTGTCTCGCGAAACGGGCGTTCCGATCGATGTGCCATTCGACCAGCTCACGGTCAGCGAACGTCGATTGTTGTTCCGCGGGACCGGACCGCGGTGGATCGATGTTCGCCAGTCCGATACGAAAGATGACTCCAAATCATCGGATGTCGTTTTTCGTTTCCAGTTCAAGGGTTTCTACCCGGCATTGGAAGAAGCGTCGAGATTGACGCCCGGATTGCGTGGCAAGCTCGAACAATTCACAGCGGAGATTGATTGCGGCTCGTGTGATGGATCGCGGTTGCGGCCCGAAGCCGCGGCGGTCCGGTATCGTGGCCACACGATCGCCGATCTCGTCCACATGCCGCTCGATCGTCTTGATGCCGAGGTGAAATCGTGGACGCTCGACAAACGTGAGCGGAAAATCGCTGGCGAATTGATCCGCGAAATTAAGTCGCGCGTCGGCTTCCTGATCGACGTGGGACTCGATTACCTGACGCTTCACCGCGGCGCAGCAACCCTCTCCGGCGGCGAAGCGCAACGGATTCGGCTGGCCGCCCAACTCGGCAGCGGACTCTGTGGCGTGCTTTACGTTCTGGACGAACCAACAATCGGATTGCACCCGCGCGACAATCAACGGCTGATCGGGGCATTGCATCGGTTGCGTGACCTCGGCAACACGCTGTTGGTTGTCGAGCATGATCGCGATGTCATCGGAAGCAGCGATTATTTGTGCGACTTCGGTCCGCAGGCAGGCCGGCACGGCGGCCGAATCGTCGCGGAGGGTCCCCCGACCAACGTGTCACCGCTGCAGCATTCGGTGACGGCCGGCTACATCGACGGCAGCAAGTCGATCCCGATACCCGAGTCCCGGCGTCCGGTGTTCGGCAACACCGGCAAACCGTTTGGAAACTTGCTGAAGGTCTTCGGTGCCCGTGAAAACAATCTGCGCGCTGTTGACCTCGAACTCCCACTCGGCGTCTTTACCGCTGTCACCGGGCCGAGCGGAAGCGGCAAGAGTTCGCTGATCGAAGGGATTCTTTACCCGGCACTCGCCCGCCGGTTGCACCGAAGTCGTGTCCGTCCGGGACGTCACGATAAGATCGACGGGGTGAGATACATCGACAAGGTGATCGAAGTCGATCAGTCGCCGCTCGGGAATTCGCCGAGCAGCAACCCGGCAACCTACA
>JAHELS010000081.1 GCA_024644085.1 Rhodopirellula sp. | reverse complement strand
TCTCGTTGCCGACATTGCGTCCGTCAACGTTTTCCAATGCGCTGGAAATACTTTCACCCGATGCGTAATTGAATAGTGTGGCAAAACGGCTCTCACCCAATCGTTGGCCGAGGATCAATCCATTCGGATCGTCGATTGGTTCGACGATCATTGCCAATCGATATTCCGGCGGTGGTGAATAGGGCAGCTCGATCCTTGCTCCATATTGCTTCGGACTCTCGAGTTTCCCATCGACACGTCGCCAGTCCCCAACGCTCCAGCAATGAGTTGGGTCCGTTTCGAGCAAATCGATTGGCGAGTGCGGTGATGAACCGTCAAGACTCGAATCATCCACTCCAGATTGCTGGGACGTTACCAAGTCGGCCATCAAAGATCGAGGCTGCGGCGGCGAGTCCGGCGCCTCGCGGACCTGGAAATAACCCCAGAGTTCCGCTGTCGTATTGTTTTCAAGCTGTGCGTCAATTCGATAGCTGACTGGCGTCGGTCGATTGAAAGAAATCAGCGACGCTGTCCTGGGTGCGTCCCCGCTCCACTGTTGGGGACATTCCAGCCAGGGACCGTCGAGCGAGGTTTGCAATCGAACACGAAGCGATTTTACTTTGGCGTCCTCGGGCCAATCGAGTTCCAAGGCGACCTTGGCACCCGGCTGCGGAACGCTCGGTTGTGGGAGAGCGCGAAACGTGGAAAACAATTCACGCTGAGGATCATGCGGCACCTCGGATGGCTCCCATCCCAATCGTGTCTTTTGTTCCTTGTCGACCCACGACTCGCTTATCCACCCTCGATATTGACCGAGGCTCATGACCGATCCGTTTCCACCTGGCGGATGAGGCAAGCCAACGGTGTGGCCGCAGCCCTCGTGATACACAACGCAATCAGAGCCACGGTATGGCACCCGCCAACCATCGGCGCTGACGAGCCCCCATCCGACACCGCGATCGACGCGGTAGCTGGCGCGGGCACCGCCCGACGCAGCACCGGGAAAGTGTTGGCCATCGTTGTAGTTCCCCTCGAAGACAAGCTTGTCGCCGTCCGGTCGCAATCGATAGAAATCATCAAGCGGACGCCAATTGATCTCACTCAAGACAAGCAGAATCGGAAACGCGGTGCGATCGCCGGACGCGAAGTTCAGTCGCCGGTCGGTTTCTTCGAGGGTTCGATAATAGATCGCGTCCCCGTCACCAACGCGGAGCTGAGCCGTCGTACGGTGCGAAATCACGGGCTCGGGGTGGACGATCGTGCGGAGCTCCGATTGCCCCGCGAACTCGCGAGCATGAAACTGTTCGATTCGTTTGCAGTAGTAATCGACTCTTTCGCGCCAATCGACCAACGGATGCCGGTCCTTCGGAACGAAGTATACGACGGTGACCTCGATCTCGTCGGTGTCGTAGCGGCCATCCCATGTTTTCGTCCCGGCGACGCAGACGGTCGTAATCATCGACCACAGGATGGCGATCGCGAGGTACTTCATCGATGTTGTTTCTGGTTTAATATGGAGTTGCATGGGTGCCGCCGCCACAATGTAGAATACCTGGCACGCGTAGCGGAAGCGTTGAGGGACTTGATGCGGGGAACTTTGCCATGAGCGAATCCGAAATCCAAGCCGACTCGCCCGACTTGGTGAGTCTCGAAACCGATCATCCGATCTGGGAGCGGTTTTTTACCGTTGCACCGCTGATCGTTGTCGGATCGCGCGAGGAGAACGGCGAGTACGATCTGGCGCCTAAACACATGGCGACGCCGTTGGGCTGGCAGAACTATTTCGCGTTCGTTTGCACGCCACAACACAGCACGTACCAAAACATTCGCCGTGAAGAGGTTTTTACGGTCAGCTTTCCGATGACCAATTCTGTGGTGATGACCAGCCTGGCGGCTTCCCCGCGGTGCGGTGACGATTCAAAGCCCTCCCTGATGGCGCTGCCAACTTTTCCGGCGAAATCGATCGACGGCCGATTCCTTACCGACTCGTCGCTGTTCTTTGAATGCCAGCTGGACCGGATTGTTGACGGTTTCGGGGTCAACAGCTTGATAGCGGGAAAGATTGTTGCGGCGCACATCCGCCCCGAATCGCTGCGACGAAACGATGTCGATGACCAGGACACGATCGCGGCATCTCCGCTGCTGGCCTACATCTCGCCAGGCCGTTACGCGACGATCGATCGCAGCGCCTCATTTCCGTTTCCGAAAGGATTTCAGAAATCGAAGGACTCGGACTCGTGAACAGCGGAACCGCGAAAAGAATACACGATCATTTGCAGCGTGAACGCGATGACATGGTTCGCGTGCTTTCGCAATGTGCGATGTTGGAATCACCCTCAGCCGACCCGGCCTCGCAAGACGCGGTCTTTGAGTTGTTCTCATCCCGGCTCGAGGACATTGGATTCCGCTGCAAACGGTTGAAGGGGGAAAAAACAGGCGGACAGTTATTGTCCGTGCTCGGCGAATCACAGAAGAATGCGCCGCGCCAATTGCTGCTCGGGCACGGGGACACGGTTTGGCCGCATGGCACGCTGAAAAAGATGCCCGTTGAAACGCGCAATGGACGCCTGCACGGACCGGGCGTGTATGACATGAAAGGGGGCCTGGTCCAAGCGATTTTTGCGCTCAAAGCACTGCACGATCTCGGCATCCAACCGGAAGTCGAACCGATCTTTTTGATCAACTCGGATGAAGAGATTGGCAGCCCCGAGTCGGCCGAGCAAATTCGTCGACTGGCCAAAGTCGTCGACCGGGCGATGATCATGGAACCGTCACTCGGTCCGGATGGCCGCTTGAAAACGGCACGCAAGGGAGTCGGGCGTTTCGTGATCACGGTCCTGGGCAAGGCCGCCCACGCCGGTTTGGATCCCGAGAAAGGTGTCAGCGCGATCCTGGAATTGTCTCATGTGGTTCAGGCGCTGTTTGCCTTGAACAATCCCGAGCGGGGCATCACGGTCAACGTCGGAACGATTGACGGCGGAATGCGGCCGAACGTGATTGCCCCGGAGAGCACGGCCGAAGTCGATGTGCGTGTACGAACACAAGCGGACGCGGAAGAAATTGAAAGTGCAATCCACTCGCTCCAGCCGACCGTGCCCGATACGGAACTGAAAATCACGGGACGAATCGGACGACCGCCGCTCGAGCCAACTCCTGGCAACCGTCGCGTCTGGCAGCGCGCCGTCGATGCCGCTGAGGCCCTCGGTATCGAAATCGATGAAGGAGCTGCCGGTGGTGGCTCCGACGGCAATTGGACCAGTCTTTACACGCCAACGCTCGACGGACTCGGCGCTGTCGGCGACGGCGCTCATGCCCTGACCGAACACGTGATCGAAGAGAAAATGCCGGAACGGGCCGCGCTGTTGGCCTGCCTGATCAGCGGTCCTGCGATCAACGCCGGCACCGACGGACAGCCGGTCAACACCGCGGCACGCGCTGAAGCGTTACTTGATTTCGAAGCGGATTTGGCCACATAGCGAGGAATCATCGAACCATGGTTTCCACGAAGATCACATGTACTTCGCTGACGCGGATCTCGGACCTCGAACGCCATGTGTTCGACATCGCACCTATTGAACACGGCGATTGGAACACGGGCGACTACGTGGTTGGCGAGGTCACTGAGACGACGCGATCGACCCTGGTGGAACTCGCCACAGGCCGGATGATCGAGGTCGCCAAGGGTGACCTGATGCTCGGCGCGCTGGGAATTCGAGCTGCGACGCTCGAGGCCGTCGGAAGTTGGCAAGATGTCGGAAACGATGGCGCGATGCAGGCAATGACGGCCGCGGGGTTATTCGGCCGTGTCACTTCCCAGTCGACGTTCATTAACAAGCCGATCGATTTGCAGTATCGGGGGCATGTGACGCGATCGGGAAACAAGGTCCAGATGCAAGACTTTGTCGTACCGGCCGGCGAGATGGCAATCCAATGCCCCGTGCTGCTGCTGATCGGGACCTCGATGTCATCCGGAAAAACCACGTCGGCTCGCGTGATCATTCGGCGATTGAAACAAATGGGGCTTCGAGTGGCCGGTGCAAAGTTGACCGGCGCCGGCCGCTACCGTGACATTCTGGCCATGTCAGACGCCGGCGCCGATGCGATCTTTGACTTTGTCGACGCCGGGTTGCCCTCCACCGTGTGCGACGAAAGCGTGTATCGCGAGGCGCTGCGCAACCTGCTCGGACGAATCGCCGAAACCAATCCAGACGTGCTGGTCGCCGAAGCGGGTGCTTCGCCGCTGGAACCCTACAACGGCGAAGTGGCTGTTGAGGAAACACGTGATCTGGTTCGCTGTACCGTGTTATGCGCATCGGACCCGTACGCCGTCGTCGGTGTCACCAAGGGATTCGGTTTTGAACCCGATCTTGTTTCGGGAGTCGCCACCAGCACCTCGGCCGGTGTCCAGGTGATCCGCAAAATGGCCAAGCAGCCGGCGCTGAACCTGCTGGACGTCGACTCGCATCAGGAACTGGACCAAATCCTGATCAAGTGCCTCTGCTTGTAGCGAGACCCTCGATCAAAACTACTCTGACTGGCCAAAAAAATCGCCGACAAACCTCAGCACGTCCGTCACCGTAAAGATGCCAACGACGAATCCGCCGTCCATCACCGCGGCGCTGTCGACGCCATTTTCAAGCAGCTTCCTCGAGACCTCGTCAATGGGCGCGACGGGGCCGACCGTCACCACTTTTTCCACGCAGATTTTTTCAAGTGGAGTGTCGGCAAAACCCTTGCCGAGTCGAACTTGGGCCGCCAACAGATCGGGCTGCGAGACGAGTCCTTTCAAATGCGATCCGCTCATCACCGGTAGATGATGGATCTGATGCCGTTGCATCAAGCCCAGAGCATCTGCGGCGGTCTCGCATTTTTCAGCTTCGACCGGTAAATGAGTCATGTACTCGCGAACTTGCGGCGCGTGACGTTTCATGTCTCTCTCTGTTTGATTGTCAAGAATCGATGGTCACGACTCGCCTGTTGCCTCGTGCGCATTCGATCGTTTTGGAATTTTGTCCAACACGATTCCGATCACCAGGGTCCCGATGACCCAGGTCAGCCCCACGCCGACGAGCGCGCCGATCGGGTAATCACCATACGCCGCCTGGAATTCGCGGACCAGCGCCTGGTCAAGCAATACCAACAACAGCACCGGGATGATCACGCGAATGTCGAAGTCAAGCCAGTGCTCGTCGATCCACAGAATCACGACGCTCGCCAGCAGCGCCAACCTGGCGATCCCGGCCGCGATCGGAATCGCTTCCAATTGCCCCAGACCGAGCCACGTGAGCATCAACATCGCGGTAATCAGAATCCGCGTGATGATGCTGAAACTCTTGCCAAGTTGAAAATCACGATGCTCGTCCAAATGATCTCGCAATCGCTGGGCCGGGAAAATCCAGCCCACCACCAGCGCTTCGCAGATCGCCACCAGCACCAGCGCGTATGTCGTGATGAAATGATCGACAAGGTCAAGCATGAACAAACCGGCCTGCGTGCAAAACGCCGTCCCCATCAGGAAGGCAACCGAGCACAGGCCCGCGGATGTCCGCCCCCGCGGCCAACCAAACTGGTCACAGAGCGCGGCCATGAACGCTTCGACGATCGAGATCGAGGACGAAATGCCTGCGATCAAGAGCGACAGGAAGAACAGCACTCCGAACACCCGGCCGGCAACGGGACCCATCTCGGTCAAGATCGCCGGGTAAGTTTTGAACAACAATCCAAACGTGCTCATCTGTTTTTGGAATTGCTGGTTGGTCGCGTTTCGCGTGACGAGCTCGTCATAACGGGTTTGCTCACTTGAAAACGCCTGCGGGTTGGTCTCCCTCAGCTTTTCGAGTTGCTCGACCTGCTGCTCGACTGCGATGATCTCCGACAACTTCACGTCACGCTGACTCGCCAACATTCCAATGGCCGCGAAGACTGCGAAGGCGGCAAAAATGCTGAAAACACAGTTGCCGACCGCCGCCAGAAACGCGCTGGTGGGAATGTCACTCTTTCTCGGCAAATAGCTCGCGTAGGCCACCATGATTCCGAAGCCTATCGAAAGCGTGAAAAAGATCTGGCCGAACGCGTCGATCCAAGTCTGCGGCTTAAAAACCTGTGACCAGTTCGGCGTCAGGTACACGGCCCGTCCCTCCGCGGCACCCTCGAAATTCCACGACCAGGCGACGAGCACGACGGTCAGGACAATCAGCACCGGGATGAAAATCTTGCTGGCAAGTTCAATGCCATGTTGGAGGTGTCTTCGCGTAATTAACCAATTCACCAGCCAGACCAGGGCCAGGGAAACAAGGATCGACCACTGCATCGAACCGAAGTTCAAACCGCCGAGCCAAAGTGCACCGTCGTCATAAAAATTGAATGGTTTGCCATCGACAATCGCGCCAAGAAACTGCTCGTCAAAAAACTCGTTGACGCCGTCGACGGTTCCCCACGGCTGAGTCACGGCAAACAGCAGGTAATTCGCGCACCACGCAATCACCACTGCATAGTAGACGACGATCCCAAACATCACGAACGAGACCGACCACCAACCGATCCACGAAAATCGTGGGTGAATCTTTTCCAAAGACTGCGGAAAGGCACGACGGAAGTAATGACCCAATCCGAACTCGAGCATCAACAACGGAATCCCGACCACAAACAAGGCGACGAGATAGGGAACCAGAAACGCGCCGCCGCCGTTGCGATACGCCATGTAGGGAAATCGCCAGATATTGCCGAGCCCGATTGCTGAACCGAGCGCGGCCAGCAAAAACCCGGTTCGCGAATTCCAAACGGCTCTTTCCGTCATTGAAACGTCCGAATTAACTGTCTCGAGGTCCGTCGCTTGATTCTATGCTAATGCCGGTAAGCATCGCCGTCGAATCTTCCACCTGGCAAGTACATGCCGCTCGTTGTCCTGAATGAGAACTCGATCCCTGAGGCGTCACGAAAGCCACGGCGGCCTGGGTGTGTTCGCGCCGCTGAGTTGGCGAAAGGCGAATCGCTGCATTGCATTCGACTTCAAGAGCAAAGGGGCAACGCTGCGTCGCAAAAACCGCAGAAACGAATTGCCCGACGTGAGCCGTCTCGTTTGCGCATCGGTAAATCGAAGCACCGCCTGGCCGACCGGTTTCCGCATTCCGCTGTACGATCGCGTGTCACCCGACTCAATCAACCAAGCTAGCGTCGCCGCGTCTTCAATGCCGAGATTCATGCCGCGGCCGCCAAGTGGAGAATGAACGTGAGCCGCATCGCCGGCGAGAAAAACTTTTCCACGCTGGTAAGTATCCACAATTCGGTGGCTGATGCGAAAATCGGACTGCCAGAGCACCTCCTCGATCTCGACTTCTTCCTCAATGGCCTCCATCAACCCGAGACCACTGTAGACAAACCGGCCGCTGCTCGGCGAAAGCGGAAAATAAGCGAGCAATTGATCATCGGTGGTGCGAATTCGCAACTCGTCGGTTGGCCTCTCGCCGCGAAATCGAATGTCGGCAAGAGGCCAATCGTGTTCGTAGGTTTTTCCAGCGAATCCGATTCCCAGAGTTTCACGCACCGTGGATCGCGATCCATCACAACCGATGACGATGTCGAACGCTTGACGTTTCGGTGCTTCGCCAATCTGGCATTCAATACGCTCGTCAAGATCAGCGAAATCAACGAGCGGAGTATTCCATTCCACCTCGATATCACGATCCTGCAGGGCGGAAGAAAGAATTTCCTCGGTCCTGGATTGGCGAAGAATCAGCGCGCAATTGTATTTTTGTTTCGACAGCGTGAAATCGATTTGCATGTAGTCGCCGCGCTCGTCGCAAAACACCGACCGGCGGACTCGATACCCCTCCTCCACTAATCGCGGCGTCACGCCCGAAGGTTCAAGGATTTCAAGCGTGCGGGCGTGAATTCCCAACGCACGGGATTCTTCAACCGGCCCAGCGGCTTCATCAATGATTCGCGGCCGAAAACCTCGGCGCGATAACTCGAGCGCGGCAGTCATGCCCACCGGCCCGGCGCCCACAACCAAGATTTCAAGTGATCTTTGTGACACGGCCATTTCATTCTGATCGAAGAACCACGGCGTCTGCGGTACCGATTGCGCCTTGGATCGCTAACGTAGGCTGTTACGCATTCCGTCTCAAGGCGCCCGCGAAACCGTCACGACGAGGAAATGGGGCAGCAGGGGGGAAGGCGCTCCCTGACACTCTCCCTTCCAATTGAATTGCTACATTTGTGCAAATGACAATGAACATTCTCGTCGTCACCTCGAAATCACAGACGTCATGATGGTCCGATTCTTCTTTCGATGCGATTCAATGGAACCAGCATCACCGAGCGCGAGATTCCTGGCGGCGGTTTTGATGGTCCTCGTGTTCGCCACCGTGTCGCAGACACAGGCAGACACGCCCAAGGGGGTTCCTCCGGGCGTCGAAAAACCTTTACGGATTGCCCCTCGGCCCGGAAACGGGCGCAACAGCGAGGGAGATTTCATCCGACTCAACGACGGCCGCCTGTTCCTGGTTTACTCCAAGTTCATCGGTACCGGAGATCACGCACCGGCCGAACTTGCGGGCCGCTACTCATCCGACGGAGGAAAGACTTGGGACCACAATGACATTTCAGTCATCACCCGTAAGGAATCGGATGCGAACTTGATGTCCGTCTCGCTGCTGCGGCTCTCCGACAGCCGGATCGCAATGTTCTACATTCAAAAGTATCACAGCCCACCGGGCTCGGCGTATCCCTTTCTGAACAACATCGTGATGCGGACCAGCAATGACGAAGCCAGGACATGGTCCGAACCAACGCACGTCGTCCCTCCGGACGCGCCCGGTTACCGGGTTTTGAACAACGATCGAGTGATCCAATTGAAAACGGGTCGCCTGGTCGTACCGTTGGCTGTTCATTACCGGCCCGGATGGGAAGAATTTCACAGTTCGGCGGACATCGTTTGTTATCTTTCCGACGATCATGGAAAGTCATGGCGGGCAAGCAGCAGCGTTATGAAATCGCAGCGATTAGCACAGGAACCGGGCGTGGTTGAACTCGACAATAACGAGCTGTTAATGTTCTGCCGCAGCCGCGATTGCCAGCTTGTCTCTCGATCGACCGACGGCGCTGAGACTTGGTCCCCATTGGTGCCGTCGAACATCACCCAACCGACAACTTCCCCAGCTTCGATAAAAAAGATTCCCAATACGGCTCATCTGTTGCTGGTATGGAATAACGGCGACGACCCGCTCGCAGCCATCAAACCAATTGGTCGCCGCCCATTCACTGTCGCCGTTTCCAAAGACGATGGTGCAACATGGGATCATGTGAAGAACATCGGTAACGATCCCGAAGGCTGGTATTGCTATACCGCCGTCGAATTCGTCGACGACCACGTGCTTCTTGCACACTGCGAATTTCCGCGGCTGAATTCCTTGCAAATCACTCGCTTTCCAATCCGCTGGCTCTACCAGCCTGGAGTTGTCCCCGATGAGCCGCGGGATCGATGAGCCGCGGGATCGATGAGCCGCGGGATCGATGAGCCCGATCAAGATTCTGTCGGCTGTTAGTTCCAAGGCCATCACAATTTGCGGCGACAGACTTCCAACGACTGCGTTGACATCAAAGGCATATTGGATTCACCTGTTGCCGCGGACAACGTTCGAGATGATCGACCATCGTGCTAAGTCCCGGCGTTGTCCGCATCGCGACTCGCTGCGCGCCGGGTGATTTTGCATTGCCGCGGCATGCTGTCGGGAACTAATCAAATCAAACTGCCAAAACTCTTTGATCTCTATTTTCAAATACTATGTCACTCCTCGCAGATTTCAAAAAATTCGCCCTTCGCGGTAACATGATCGACCTGGCGATTGGCTTTACCGTTGGTGCTGCCTTCACGACTGTCGTCAAGTCCCTGGTCAGCGACATCATCATGCCACCGATCGGTTGGCTCACTGGTAACGCCGACTTTTCCGATCTGTTCTGGGTACTGGATGTTCCGGAGGATGTCACGGTCCCGGCCGACGGATTTCAGACATTGCAAGCTGCCCAGGATGCTGGGGCCGTAACAATCAACTATGGACAATTTCTTAACTCCTGCATCACGCTGACCATCATCGCATTGGCGATGTTCATGATCATCCGACTTGTGAATCGGTTGGACGAAGAACTGGATGAACGGTTCGGTGAACCGCCTCCGGAAGATGAACCGACTGAAAAGAAGTGCGATTATTGCCGAACGACCATCCCTTACCGAGCGGTGCGTTGTCCGCAGTGCACATCGGAGTTGGAAGCGACGGAGACCCCGTAACGGATTCTCCAGTTGTGAACGCTGCTTTGCCCGCGATCACGGCACCCCATTGAAATCAGAATGGATGGATCAGTTGCCGACGTTAAAGCGGCGTTACCAACCCATCAGCGTCATGTGGACTGCGTAGCAGATCAATCCAAGCCCCGCGATTCCAATCAGAATCTTGCCGTAGACTTGTGCCGTTCCGGATCGACGCTCTCCCGGTCGGCTCGCAACTCAGCACCCAGCCTCATAACAACACTCGTTCGTTCGTGGCTGGGTCGTCCTCACGTCCAAGATCTTGATCGACACGGCAGGGAACCGGGCCGTGCAAGTTGGCTGGCTGCTTGCACCAAGGTGTTGCGTTTAGGCAACACCGGTCGTTGCGGCGATTCATCACATTGGCCCGCAGCAGTTCGAAAACCCCGGTAAACAGCCTGTTTTCTGCGAATGGCCCTCCGCTTGCACTGTCGTCACAGCTCAGCAGTTTTCGACACACCGACAACCAGCGAGGGCTATGCATGTCACTATTGGTCAATTGGACGAACAAGGATTTTTCAACGTTGGAACAGGGGATCCTCGTCGCGAATCACGCACTCGCCGAGTCGGGGTTGTTTACCGACGAAGGGCTCGCCAAGATTCTCGACTCCCATCCCGACTCGGCGCTAACTCTCTCAACGATGGGCGAGAGCAGCAACACGTTTGAGTGGCGCGACGGTGACCGCAACGGAGTTTCTGGTGAGCAATTGCTCGAGACGGTCAAGCAAGGGCACTTATGGATCAATTGTCGCGAAGTTTTCGAGTATCAACCCGAAGTGGCGAAACTGGTCAACGAAGTCTACGACGAATTGGAAGCGGGAAACCCGGCGTTTCGTGCCGAAGACCGCACTGCGAACCTGTTGATCTCGTCTCCCAGTGCGATCGTGCACTACCACGTCGACATGCCGGTCAACATGCTCTGGCACTTGCGTGGTCGCAAACGTGTTTGGGTTTATCCGCCATTTGACCAACGCTTTGCGGATATGTCCTCGCTCGAGAATGTTTGCGCCGGCTCGTGGTCCGAAGAGATTCCCTACGACCCCGAGTGGGACCGCTACGCTTTGTCATACGATGCGGAACCGGGCCAGCTGATCACGTGGCCGCAACTCACGCCTCACCGCGTCACGAATCTCGAAGGCTTGAACGTTTCGTTATCGACCGAGCACAAGAACCCAAGGGCTCGCCGCCGTATCAACGTCTTTCAAGCGAATCATTACCTTCGCAATCGCATCGGCATCGCTCAAAAGAGTGCAAGTGTCGACGGAATCAGGGCTCATGCGAAACAGGCGCTCGCCAGAGCGGTCCGTCACGTTTCGCGATTAACGAAAAAAACGCCTCAGCAATTTGTTTACCCGAAATCGTTCGTCGTCGACCCCGACTCACCGCGAGGGTACCGCGTTCTGGCCGGCCAAGAAGAGGCGACGATCTCACCCCACCTCGAACACGAGTTGGCATCGGCGTAACAGCGGAACATCAGTTCGCTGCGGCGTAGCGGGTCAACTGATCCGAGAGTAACTGCAAATCGTGTTTCAGTTTTTCGAGACACGATTTTGCCTCTTGGATTTCGACCTGTTCAGCATGTTGTTGGATCGCCAAGGCCGCCTGCGTGGCCTCAGTCGCCTCGAAATTGGAGCACAGTCCTTTCATGCTGTGAGCGGCTCGGGCAAGCTCGGAGTGGTCTGCGGAATTGATTGACGCGACCATCGTGTCCAACAATCCTGGAGCGTCCTCGAGAAAGAACCCGATCATATCAAGGAGGAGCGCCTTGTCGCCACCGAGACGATTGATGGCAATGTCGGGATCCCACAATGCGTCTGCGCTGGCGGAAGCGGACACTGGTTCGAGCGCGGTTGCCACACCAGTTGTATGATCGGAAATCGCACCCGCAATTGATTCGACCTTTCGAATCAGCCGTTCAGCATCAATCGGCTTGGTCAGGTAGTCGTCCATTCCGGCATCGATGCATTTTTCGCGGTCGCCTCTCATTGCGTGGGCGGTCATGGCGACGACAGGGACGTGACGTTTTGTTTCGCGTTCGTTTTCTCGAATCAGTTTTGTCGCCTGCAAACCGTCCATGGTCGGCATCTGCACGTCCATGATGATCAAGTCAAATTGCTCGCGTTGGCTTCGATCGACGGCCTCCCGACCGTTGTGAGCGATTTCGACACGATGGCCGCGTTTGCTCAAGATCTTGGTGATGACTTTCTGGTTTGCCGGTGTGTCTTCGGCGCATAGAATGCGCAGTGGCCGATTACTGGCACCCAACGTTTCGGACGCCCGTGTCACGTACTGGGGGCCTTCGAGGGCAGTCATGATGGCATCAAGCAAGTCTGATTGTGAGATAGGCTTTTCCAAGTAGGACGAAATGGGGAGCGTCGAACATCGGTCTCGGAACATCTGGCGGTCGGCGGAGGACAACATCAGTATGGTCGCCCGTTTGAGCTTCGGATCCAAATTGATCTTTTCGATCAACATGAAGCCATCCACCTGGGGCATCAGTGCGTCGACGATTATCAACGGATACGGCTCACCGCTATCGGCTGCCGAGGCCAGTTTTTCATACGCTTGATTGGCACTATCGCAAATGGTCGGACTCATCGACCAGTTCTTCAGCATTTCCGCGAGGATGCGCTGGTTCGTCTTGTTGTCATCAACAATCAAAACCGGTAACGACTCCAAACTGCCGGCGGTCAGACGCGACCGGCGCAGGGTGTCGTCACTGTCGCTCGCAACGGTGAATCCAACCGTGACGTGAAACGTGCTGCCCTTGCCGAGTTCGCTCTCAACCCACATCCGCCCTCCCATCAAAGTCGTCAGCTTACGACAGATCGACAATCCCAACCCCGTCCCGGAGTATCGTCGCGTGGTGGACGCATCCGCCTGGGTGAAGGGGGCGAAAATCATCTTCTGGTCAGCTTCGGAAATTCCGATTCCAGTGTCCTTGACCGCAACGTGCAGCACCAAGTCGTCGCCTGGTCGAAGGTCCTTTGCATTTTCTGTCTCGCTTGTAACCTCCAACAGCACTTCGCCCTGATCTGTGAATTTCAATGCGTTGGTGACGAGATTCGTAACGATTTGGCGGAGGCGCAACGAATCTCCGTGCAACCAATAGGGAACCCGGTAATCAACGTGGCACGCTAATTCGAGACCGGCCTCGTGCGCCCTCAAGGAGAGTGATTTGACGGCATCATTGAGCATGCTGCGGATATTGAAATCAATGGGTTCCAACTCGAATCGCCCCGCCTCCATTCGGGAAAAATCGAGGATGTCGTTAAGGAGAAAAAGCAGCGTGTCCGCGGAATCTTTTGCGGTCAACAGACAATCATGCACGTCCGGCGTAAGATCTTCACGCAGTGCCAGATCGGTCATTCCGATGATCGCATTCATCGGAGTGCGCAGTTCGTGACTGATGTTTGCCAGAAATTCGCTTTTCGCCCGGTTGGCTGATTCCGCCGCGTCCCGGGCTTGTTCCAGATCGCGTTCACGTCGTCGGCGAACGGTGATATCCCGCTCGATGCTTGATGCACCAACCAACCGCCGGTCCGCCATGCGTATAGGCGACACGGTAATCGCAACATCGATGATCGTCCCGTCTTTTCGGGCCCGAGCGGTTTCGAATTGCTTCAATTCGTCGCCATCTCGAATCGCCTTGAGCACGACCGAATCCTCGGCCGCCAAGTTAGGTGGCAACAGAAACGCCAAACTTTTCCCGATCGCTTCATCCTCGCTGTAACCGTACACCGATTCGGCACCACGGTTCCAATGATTGATTACGCCATCGGGATCAGTCGCGATGATTGCATCGACCGACGAGTCCACGACCGAAGCCAATCTCGCGTATCCTACTTCCGCCTGTTTGCGTTCCGTGATGTCGATGAACGTAACGACCGCACCGACCGTCTCACCATCGCGGGAAATCGGATAGCTCCAATACTCCGCCGGAAAAGCGGTCCCATCTTTTCGCCACAGCACCTCGTCATCGACGTGGGATCCCTCGCCCTGACGAAACGCCAGGTAAATACGACATTCTTCGTTTGCGTATGGTGACCCGTCGGGACGAGTGTGATGAATGCAGCGGTGCATGTTCCGCCCCAGCAGCTCGTCGGCCGAATCGTAACCAAGCATCTGGACGCAAGACGGATTGCAGAACGTACAGTTGCCGTCGAGATCAATGCCGTAAATCGCTTCCGCCGTTGATTCCAACAGCAAGCGAGAATGCTGCTCGGTCGCCTGCAGTTCCTGGCGGGTCTCCACCAGCTCGGTGATATTGCGCTCAACCATTGACGAACCAATGACCTGGCCATCGGCGTCAAGGATCGGTGAAACCGCGACCGATACCGAAACGATCTCCCCGTCTTTGCGACGTCGCTTCGACTCAAACTGGTCGACACGGTGCCCGGCTCGAACGGCTCGCAGAATCTTCCCGTCCTCTTTCTCGATTCCCACGGGCAGGATCAGGCCAACGCCACCCTCGATCGCTTCGTCCGCCGAATACCCGTACAGCTCCTCGGCGCCCTCATTCCAACTCGTGATCGCACCGTCAAGCGCACGGCTGATGATCGCATCGGCGGACGAATCGACGATCGCAGATTGGCGGGTTTGTTCCTGCTGTAGCCAACGGCGCTCCATCATTCGCCCCAACTGGGCGCTGATACTGTTGAGCATGGCGAGGATTTGGGGATCGGGAACGATCTCGTTGGGTGAGAAAAACTCCATCACCGCAAGGATCTCATCGTCGATTTTCACCGGGAATCCGAACGCACTGTGAACCTTCAAATCACGAGTGAGCGTGTCGCGCGCGATATTGCGGTCGCGATAGATATCGCTGACCCAATCCGGCTCACCCGACTCCCAAATGCGACCCGCGAATCCTTCGCCCCGCGCCACTTCGGTTTCTTCGGTCACAGTACGAAACGCTTCAAAGGTCACGGGATCATCCAAATGCCATACGCCTGAAGATCTCAGATACCGCGTTCCTTCATCGACAACATACACGTGACCGATGGGCCATCCCGTCATTTCACAAAGCGTATCAAGCGAAGTTTGCAGCGCTTCCTCGAAAGAATCACGCTCGGTGGCGTGTAACGTCGCCTGCTGGAGCAATCTGATTTCCAACGTCTGGCGAGCGAGCCGTTGCTGCATCTTCACCTCATCCGTCTTGTCACGCAGGAAACAAACCGCGAGGAAATCGCCTTCATGAGTGACGCCGGTCATCGCAACGTCGCACGTGAACTCCTCGCCGTCGCGTCTCACAGCCGTGAGTGTTCGCGTCGATGTCTGCGTCTGCGGCGACCGCGCGTTGGAAGCGAGAGATTGAACCTCTTTGCAGAACGCACTCCGCTGCTGCTGCGGCAATGCGATTTGCCCGAACTCCTTGCCGATCGACTCGGCACGCGTCCACCCGAAAAGTTCCTCTGCTCGCTGATTCCACTCGACAATGTCTCCGCCGATGCAGATCACGACTGCAGCATCCATCGACGATTCGAGAATCGATCGGATAAGGGGCGACAATGTGCCAGGCGGGGCGGGCTTTTGCGGTGGGGATGGCATTATCTTGAGCGATTTCGAACCCGCCAATTGCGGATTTCAGATCCTGAAATCTCGTCCTGAGCCGGCATAGCAAGTGCCGCGCACAACCTTACCGGATCGGGACTCGGTCATGTTAACGTTCCGTCCCTGAATGCGAAGACCGGAGCAAGGCAATCTGCCCTACTCCGGTCGTGTTCGTCGTTTTCTTGTCGCGATCGCTGTTAACCAGCGGGCTGCGTTCTACGTGCGTACACGCGGCCAGATCAGGGACACGACAAATGCGATCAGAAAGACAACGAAGAGAACCTGCGCGATTCCGGATGCTGCGCCGGCGATTCCTCCGAAGCCGAGAAGTGCCGCGATCAACGCGATGATCAGAAATGTGATTGCCCAGGAAAGCATGACGTTACCCTTTCAAAGTGTTAGAAGTTTTGGAACTGACAGAGTGGAAGTGCACGATTCGTGCCAAAAAAGATTTGCGTTTCAGTTTCACTCGCAATTGATGGCGTGGCATATTTTCGGGGTCTTAGAAAAACACCACACCCCCCTAGAAGAGTTCGGGACTGGTCGAACGCGATGCAGGCTGAGCGCTCAGCGGTCTGAACATCGATGTCCGTCAAGATTCGCGCAGGTCGCGAGCAGGTATCCGCAAAGCATGGCAGGTACACAGGCAGGTCGCTTACGCCGGCCTGTTCGTATTAGACGGAGGTTCGCACCTCCGAGGAGCAATCGACACTCTGAGAGGAATGAACAACCGACCGAAGACTGACCAAGTGATTGTGTCAGTCTTCGAGCGTTACTTTCTTGTCGAGTGAAATTTTGAAGGCAGCGATTCGATCGCGAATCTTTCCACGAGTGATTCCGAGTATCTCGGCAGCCCGTGTTTGGTTGCCGTCGGTCTCCTGTAAGACGCGCGTCAGAAGAAATCGCTCCATCACTTCCAGCGTTTCACTGTAAAGGTCCGTTGAGTCGGATCTCAATCGCCCTTCGACAAAGGCACCGAGGTCTGCCGAGGGCAATTGGTCATCCGAGCCGGTGTGGTGAAGATCCGACGCAGCCACTTGCTCGGGTAACGCGTCGCCGCCAGATTCTCGTCGGACGTTCGCAGGCAGAAACGCGGGAACGACAATCGGACCGGTTGTATTCAACAAACTGGTACGAACCACACTTTGCAATTCGCGTACGTTCCCGGGCCAATCGTAGCGGATCAGCAATTCCAGAGCTTCCGGCGAAATCCCCTCGACGTGTCCTTTTCCGAGTTGCTCGGCGGCGATATTCAGGAAATGCTCGACGAGGATTTCGATATCGTCACCTCGCTCCCGCACCGGCGGAAGTTTGATGGTTACACCGTTAAGCCGGTACATCAGATCGGCGCGATACTCACCGTCTTCGACCATCTGTTCCAGGTCGCGATTGGTGGCGGTGATGATTCGAACATCGGTTTGGATGGTTTGGTTTCCGCCGACTCGCTCGAACTTTTGCTCCTGGAGCAGTCGTAGCACCTTGCCCTGGACCAATGGCGACATGTCGCCGACTTCATCCAGGAAGATCGTTCCCCCATTGCACTGCTCGAACTTGCCGATGCGTCGCTGGTCGGCGCCGGTGAAGGATCCTTTTTCGTGACCGAACAATTCACTTTCCAGCAGAGCGTCGGGGATCGCAGCGCAATTGACGGCCATGAAGGGTTGCTCGGACCGTTTACTGTGCTGGTAGATCGCACGGGCGACCAATTCCTTGCCTGTGCCGCTTTCACCGCGAATCAAGACGGTCACATCCTGGGAAGCAACTCGACCAACCGCCTTGAAGACTTCGAGCATTTTCGGACTGCGGCCAACGAAAATCTCTCCCTCGGCGTGATTTGCGTCCCCGGTTGAAATGGCGACGCGCTGGTTCATCAGTCGGCGTGTCTCGAGCGCGCCTTGCACCACCTGGTTCAATTTCGGAAGATCGAGCGGTTTGTTGACGTAGTCGTAGGCGCCGAGTTGCATCGCCTGGATTGCCGTCGAACTTCCCCCGCCGGCGGTGATGAAGATGATCGGTAGCCGTCGGTCATGTTGCTGGACATCCCGGAAAAGCTCCAGACCCGACGTCTGCGGCAGCATGATGTCGAGCACGACAACATCAGGATTTTCCTGAGGAAGGGCCGCCAGGCCGTCCGACGCGGTTTCGGCCGTGACGGTCGTCACATCGATCTTTTCGAGGGACCGTTTGACCATTTCACAAATCGTGCGGTCGTCGTCGATAACAAGTACCTTGGCCATCTCACATGGTTCTCCGCCGATCGGCTTGGAAGAGGCGGTTGTCGACCAGGTCGTTTTATCGATCTCGTGTAGGCTGGCCAAATCCCTCTGCACAATAACTATGTCCGATGACCACCCGATATGGCAAGTCGTGAACAACGCCCCAGCAGGGCAGATTATCAAGTTTTGCCGTGTTTCGGGCGGTAGGCGTCGCCGCACCAACGACATGATCGACCGCTCGAACTGACTAGAGTTCAAGCGATCGATCGAACCCTGGCTCGCTAATCGATTACCACTTCTTCAAGTTGTCCTCGATCGACTCGGCCGTTCATTGCGATCGCACCCTTGATCGAGTTGGCCACGTCAGAGGCAATGGCAAACCCGATTCCGTCGTAGCCGCCGCTGCGAGACGCGAACACGGTGATGCAACGAGCGTGCCAATCGATGCCGTTCGCCCAAATGGAATCACGCCGTGGCGCCGCCGTCTTGTGACGTTCCACGGCGGGGCGGCACAACGGACCCGAGTGGACGGCGCGGCACCCGATTCGTAGGCGGGGCATGTCCGCCGATCACCGAGCGCAACATCATCATCTCGCCGATGTTCTCAAGTGAGATGATGCCGATCACGCGGTCACCCTGCATAACGGGAATCGAACTGTACTTTTTTTCGTGCATCAATTGCATCACGTCTTCCAACGTGTCGTGCTCGCCCGCCACGTCGGCCACCGGCGACATGACATCCGCAACCAGCCGACTTGCGTCGCCGTCCTTCAACCCGTCAACCAGATCGCTCCGCAACAGAATCCCTCGCAACCCACCGGAGTCGACGACGGGGAAATCGGTCTGTGCACCGGCTAACAACTGCTCGGCCGCGAAGTGGAGCGTGTCATCAGGCGCGAGGGTGCAAAACCGCGTCATCATCGCCCGGCCCGCCGGAATCCCCTCGAGCAAATCACGCACGCGGACCTGTTGCGCTTCCGCCTCGGCCCCCAGGTAGACAAAAATAGCGATGAACAAAAGGAATGGATTGTAGAACAATCCGATGATTCCAAACAAAATTGCCATCACCTGTCCGACCCGCGCGGCAATTTCGGTTGCTCTGACATGATTCATCTGCATGGCGAGAACGGCGCGAAGGACCCGTCCGCCGTCCATCGGAAAAGCCGGCAACATGTTGAAGACAACCAGCGCGATATTGATCCACAGCAAGTTCGCCAGGAATCCCATTCCCGTTGTTGCCGCCACGGGTGCCGCGCTCATTCGGCCGAACCCTTCCATGAGCGCCAGCACGGCGAGAAGTGCGGCCGCGATCGCGACATTCACCAGGGGTCCGGCGATCGCGACGACGAGTTCCTGTTTTGGATCCTTCGGCATACGTTCCAATCTGGCAACGCCGCCAATCGGCAACAACGTGATGTCGCGCGTTGGTATCCCGTACATTCGCGCCGCCATCGCATGACCAAACTCATGAAGCACGACGCACAGAAAGAGCGCCAGAATGAACGCGATCCCATAGAGTGCTCCGAGTACTCCCGCCCCGGACGCCAGATGACTGAACCCAACCCAGGCAAGGATCAGCAAGAAAGTCCAGTGCATCCGCAAGTCGATTCCGCTGATTCGCGCAAGTCTCCACGACCAATTCATGATTCTGTTCCGATGTTCGTTTTTTCCGAGCCGCTCCACCTCGGGTGGCCCCCTTCATGTCGTGACGACTTTCGTCCGGGGCCGTGACAACTTTGGCACGCTTCGCCATTCGTACTCGACTCGTGCAATCTTGGTGCCGAAACGGTCGTGAGTGAGGGTGATTGGGATGTTCTTTGCTGACTCCGCGCCCCAGGGGGCGTAGTGGCCGGCTGATCAACGACCAAACCGTGGTCACAGAGCGTGCCGCGTGGCCGACCGGCACGCGCTTTGGGAGCCGAATCGGCCGTAATATCGGAAGGTCGATCCGTGGCACGGCGATTGCTGAACCTTCATAGAAAGCTTTCACCCCCCGTCAGGAGGACTCCAAACCGTGATTACCAAGTTGTCTCTCGTTCCAGAGTGCTCTGTGTGCACGCGGCCGGGTGGCACGGGGAGTACCAGTGATACGTACTTGATCGGAACCTTGAATCGCCGGCTGGCCATCGACGCGACCGATCTGGATTCAGATCCGGTGTTGGCCGGCAACGATATTGCGAAGTTGATGATCGTGGCCAGCGGACATGGAAGCGTCGCCGGGCGCAAATTGGCGGCGTCGATGGCGGTCGAATCGGTTTGCGACCACTTGCTCAATTCGATGCACCGTTTTGTCAAACTGGCCGACGAGCGGGACAACGAATTCCGCGACGAATTGGCTGTCGCGATGGAACGGTGCCAACGCCGAGTCGGGCTCCACCAAGCGGCCAATCCGCAACTTTCCGACATCGGCGCATCGATGACCGTCGTCTATCTCGTCTGGCCGCGTGCCTACCTCGTTCATGTCGGTAACACGCGAGGCTACCTGTTCCGTAACCACCACCTGCGTCAACTCACGACCGATCACACGATCGCGCAAAAGTTCGCCGATCAGCGGACGAGACCGAGGGCGGACCTCCACAATCACTCATGGAACAACACCATCTGGAATTGCATCGGCGGCGCGGATTCCAACATCGCGCCGGAAATCATTCGATGTGATCTGCGACTTGGCGACCGATTGATGCTGCTTACACCCGGATTGACCGATCACCTCAGTGAGCCCGCACTCCAGGATCTCCTTGTGGCTTCGGACGCCGGATCGAATCCGCAAGGATTGGCCGATGAGATCGTCCACACAGCCCTGCGCACCGCCGGGGATGCCGGGGTTGATCACGACGACATGACTGTCCTCACGGCGGATTTCTGAATGACTCCGTTGGTGATTGGCGAGACAGCAGTCTGGTCGGCAATGAATCAGTCCCGTAGCGGTCCCCTGCCCCCGTCCTAGAGCGAGGTGGCAATTCATGACCTTTTTGAATTCCCCCGTGAATCTTTTTGATTGGCGCAAGCTTTGCGTTAACTGGATTGTAGGGCCTCAATCAACAGGCCTCGACGCAATCCAAGCACATCACGAAGGGAGTAAAAGACATGCACACACAACAAGAACTGCGAGAAAACTGGAACCACGTTAAAGGGCGTATTCAGGAGCGGTGGGGACAACTTGACGACGACGATCTCGATCGCGCGAAAGAAGATGTGAACCAGTTGATTGCCCTGATCCAACACAAGACCGGAGAGTCTCCGGACACGATCGCCCACTTCATCGATGAAGCTGCCGAAGAAGACCCATCGGTCACTGAAAAGGTCAAAGAAGTTTCGCGTCAGTACGCAGAACAGGCCCAGGATGTCGGCAGCAAGTATTACCAACAAGCTGCTGATACGGTCGCCGAAAGTTACCAGCACGTTCAGTCGACCGTTCGTGAGCGTCCAACCGAGTCGATGGCGCTGACGTTCGCCGCTGGAGTCATCACCGGTACCCTGCTGGGCGTCATGCTCAGATCGCGATAGTTGCGAAACGAAACCAACGGATGTGACACTGTAACGGCGGGATAGGTTATGAGCACGATTGATTTTGATGCCGCTCACTGCCGCATCGACATGGAGGATCACCAGTCGGCGGTCCCGGATTCGGCGGAGCCGTCACAAGAGGCGACCGTCATCGATGCTGATGAGTTTGGCGCCGTGGCGGATCAACTCTTGTACGCCCGTCGAACTTCGTGGGCACTTTCGATCCTTGCCGTCCTCGGTGTGATGTACACCATTTATGCCGGCCGCTCGCTGTTGCTTCCGGTAACGCTGGCGGGAGTGCTCGCGTTGTTGTTCCAGCCTCTGGTGCGTCGCTTGAAGAAATGGGGAATTCCCTCGTTTCTCGGGGCAGCGATCCTGTTGGCAACGGCGGGCGGCGGACTGCTCCTTGGCGCAGTCCACCTCGTCGGACCAGCCGCCGAATGGCTTGATCGTGTCCCGATCGGTCTCCGCTTGCGCGAGATGGAGGACAAGCTAGAGCCGATTCGTGAACCCCTGGCCGAATTGAGCATGGCCACAAAGAAGATCCAGGACTTCGCGATGAGTCCTTCGGGGTCAGCAGCGCCTACGGAAAAGGTTGAGATCCAGCAACCGTCGCTCACCACGACGGTCGTCAGCACCACGGGCGAGTTCGCAGCGGGCGCAGCAATCTGTCTGATCGTGCTTTACTTTTTCCTCGTGCTCGGCGACACGCTGCTCAACAGTGTTGTTCAGTTGATGCCCCGGTTGAAACAAAAGAAAGAGACCGTCGCGCTTGTCCGCAATGTCGAGGAGGGAGTTTCTTGTTACCTGCTGACGGTCACCGCAATCAATGTTGGCCTTGGAATTGTCGTCGCGTTTGTGATGTGGCTGATTGGAATGCCCAACCCCACGCTTTGGGGTGCGATGGCGACGTTCCTGAATTTCATTCCCTACGCCGGCGCTTTTGTCGGGACGTGCGTCGTCTTCCTGGTTGGCCTTTTCACATTCAATTCAATTGGCGAAGCGGCGATCGCTCCGCTTGCCTATTTCGCACTGACGTCGATCGAGGGCAACTTCGTGACGCCAACCGTGCTCGGATGTCGAATGAGTTTGAACCCGATTGTTGTGTTCCTGTGGCTTGCATTCTGGGGTTGGATGTGGGGCATCGGAGGCGCGTTGCTCGCCGTACCGCTGCTGGCCATCTTCAAAATCGGATGCGATCAATTTGAAACTACCAAACCACTATCACTACTGGTCAGCCGCTAAATCGGCGCTAACGGAGTATCCTGATGTCTGTCTCACAGAAAACTGTTGTTGTGTCGAGCTGTCTTGTGACCCTGATCGCAATGGCCGGATGTGACGCCCCGACCGAGTCGGTCGTCAAAGCCCAGCGGGATGTCATCGACGCGCGGCTCGAAGCGGTAGAAATATTGGAAAAGGCGGAAGAAAACGCCATGGAATACGTTGCTGAAACCCGCCAGGAGGCGGAAGAGGAGCTTGCTCAGTTGGAACAGCAGGCCGAGCAGACTGGTACAGAGGACCCGGATGTCGACGAGGAAGCCCAGAAGATAAAAGAGAAGATCGCCCGAGCAGAACGCGAGGCAGCGTTTTACTTGCAAGACAAAAAAATGCAGGCCGAGAAAAAACTGGTCGATGCAAAGCAGGAGCTGGCCGACGCACATGAGGATGCGTTTGAAGATGCAACCAACGAGCTGGCCGAAGCGAAAACCAAATTGGCAGAGCGTGAGAAGGAACTCATGGTGGCCGAGAATGAATTGTCCAGCGCGGATGCAGAATCCAAAGAAGACTCGCTCAAGCAGGTGAAGCAGAAGCGCGAAGCAGTCGGGAAGGCGAAAGAACGTGTCGCAGCCGCACAGAATGAATGGAACCGACTGAGCTTGCTCCGCGAAGCCGAGCTCGAGGCGGCTGCAGACTCCGCCGAGTAGTCTGCGGCCTATCGAAACCACTAGAATCACTCATTTCATACTTCTCGATTAGGAGAGCGGAGAATTGAAGAACGTACTGCTCGTCGTGATTGATGCCCTTTCGGCGCGGGTGGTACCTCCCGCGATTGAGTCCGGCCAGCTGCCGACCTTTCAACAACTCAAACGGCGTGGCGTCCTCCGCGATCAATGCACTTCCGTTTTCCCGAGCATCACGCCTGCGGCGACCGCGTCGATCGTTACCGGGCGCGATCCTGCCGATCATGGCATCTCCGGCAATTTCTGGTTCGACCGCGATCACGACAGCGTTGCCTATTACGGCGACGATTTCCCGGTCATCTTCAATGCAGGTTTCGGAAAGTTTTTCAGTGACTATCTGCTGCGACTCAATTTCCAACGTCTGCAGAGTGAAACCCTGTACGAAAGCGTCGAGCGATGCGGGTTGTCCGCCGCGGCGTTGAACTACATGTGGTTCCGGGGCGACGTCGACCACGAAGTTAACGTTCCGTTATTGCTGAAATTGTTACCCGGCGTGAGCCCGGTCGAACGTGTGCGAGGCCCACGCGTACTGGGCCTTGCCGACTTCGCTCGATCGAATCGCCCCGGCAGCGATCAACCACTGCAAGCGACCGGTGGCATAAGTCGTCGATTCGGATTTCACGACGACACAACAGCGGAGTACCTGCTCGATCTCGCAGAGGCTGATCCATTCCCCGAATTTACCCTCGCCTACTTTCCAAACAATGATTTTGAAAGTCACAAGGTCGGGCCTCACGCGGCGTTACCGGTTGTTCAATCGGTGGACGGATACCTGGGCCAATTCATCGAACGCCGTGGCGGTTTGGACAAGTTTCTTGACGAGTTTGCAATTGTCATCGTCGGGGACCACGCACAGAGCGACCTGTGTGAGGACGAAGACGAGCGGAGCGTCGACTTGACCAACGTGCTGTCCGAATACCAACTTGCGACGCCCGGTGAAACGTGGTCTGACGGAGACCGGTTGATGGTTTGCCCGAACATGCGTGCGTCGCAAATCTACATGCGTCACCGCGATCAAAGCTCCCTTTCTGGATTGATCGAACACCTGCTTGGTGAACCGCGAATCGACCAGGTTCTATGGCGGGACGCAGAAAATGGCCCTGCTTACCACGTCGCCACTCGTAACCGAGGTGTTCTTCATTTCACGGAGTCACACTCGACGAGCGATCCGGTTGACGATCACGACAACCATTGGAGCCTCGACGGGCAGTTGTCCGCCATCGATGCTACGATCGATCAGTCAAACCGACTTCGATACAAGGGCTACCCGAATGCCATGGAGAGGATCGTCGGCGGTTTCGGCGACGTCAGTGGTGACATTTGGGTCACCGCAGCACTTGGCCACGAATT
>JAHELS010000080.1:7380-24892 GCA_024644085.1 Rhodopirellula sp. | reverse complement strand
TCACTGCAATTGCAGGCTCATATTCAATGATCGGTGGCGGCATGTTCTTGATACCGGTCGATGTCCCAAATGCAATGCGACCCAGTTCATTGATGGCCGCTAAGACGTGTCGGAATCGATGGCGGACCGAAGCTTGCCGGCGTTACAATTCTAATTGTCAATGTTCATTCCCTGCTGCACGCAAGTACGATCATGAAATCTCACGCAATCCTTCCCGTATTTCTCGCCTTCACGCTCGCGTCGGGTGCTGTCGCGGACGAGACAATCGTGCAGCGGCTTGAAGAAACTGGCGCTCGCATGCGGTTCGCACGTGCTGGGGATGCTGATGTCACAAAGAAGCCCATGAGCATTGCGATCCCCCATGATTGGGAGTGGACAGATCACTCTGTCGACCTTGTCCGCGAGTTGCTCGGTACGCTCGATACGGAACTCACGATCTACCTTGCGGGACCACGCGTCAAAGATCACGAGAGAGTGGACCAGCTGAAAAAGGACTTTCCGTCTCTTGTCGTGAAACGGGCACCTGCGGCATTCTTAGGGGTTACTTGCATCGACAGTGCAGGCCCCTGCGTGGTGACCATGGTGATTCCCGAGTCAGCTGCGGCGGCTGCGGGAATCATGAAGGGTGACACGATCGTCGGGATCAATGAAACGGACGTCATCACCTTCAAGATGCTTCAAACCGCCATGTATGAGTTTCTGCCGGACGAGAAGGTTGCGATTCATTTGACGAGGGATTCAAAGGACATGACTTTTTCGGTGACGTTGGGGTCATTACCGCTGCCTCCAAGTACTCGCAGCGACACGACGCTCGCGCCAGAGTAACTTCTTGGAATCGGAGCACGGCGTCGTTCTGCAGCTTGCAACAGTAGGCTTTGTGACCGAAGAGGTAAACGAAAACGGCACGGCAATCGTTCGCTCACGAGAACGTTGCACCGTTCCCTAAGCTGTTACTTCCTTGCAACGAGTTTACCAAACTGTGATAAGTTAACGCAAACTCTCTTGATCCTCACTTAGACCTTGCGGGCTTAAGATGCTCGACGCCTTTATCGTTCTCAGCTTGCCCTTGTTCCTCCTTTCATTGTGGGTCGTGTGCAGCGCAACCGGTCACGTAACATTCAAACGCCGCTGGCCTGCGATATCCGATGAAGAGTTTGTCGCGAGGTGCTCGCCGGGCACCGATCCAGAGAGGGCATTGAAGGTTCGCCGTATCGTCGCGGAACAGCTGGGGATGCCCTACGAACACATTTATCCTGAGCAACGCTTCGTCGAAGACTTGTACTGTGACTGAACAGCAGATTGCGCGTGATCATTCATACAGCGACTCCGGTTGCTTGCGGCGTTGACTGCGTAGTCAGTACTGGTTAGACAGCGAGGTTTTGTCCGTGCGAGTGCACAGATGAGCTACGGAGTGCGCTTTCTCGCCATTCTGCTTATCTCGAATGCTGTCACCCGCGAAAACCAGTGACTCGCCACCTACAGAAAGCTCTTGATGCGCGACGTATTCGACCAGCGGCTCTACATCGGCGACGCAATTTCCGCTCGCGATCTCACCCGGATCTATGATTACGAGTTCGCAGCCGTTGTGGACCTGGCGGCCAACGAGCCACCGGCCGTGCTTGGCCGCGACATCATCTATTGTCGTTTCCCGCTTTCGGACGATGACTCCAATGATGATGCGATAATTGCGGCGGCGATTCAATGCGTTCGAGAGCTTTTCGAGCGAAGATTCAAGGTGCTCGTTGCATGCAGCGTCGGAATGAGCCGGTCACCTGTGATCGCTGCGGCCGCTCTCTCGATTTCGAAAGGCGAGCCATTCAGCGATACACTCATCCGGATTACATCCAAGATTCCTCACGACGTGTCGCCAGCACTGGTCACCTCGGTGCAACGCGTCCACGCCCGTTTGATACCATAAGTCTGGCGCCGTGAGATTCGGGCCGGTGTTGAAGTAGAATGTGATCACGGTCGCTGGTACAGACAGGTCATCACCCGCCCAAGATCGATGCTGACAAACTCATCCAACCCGTATCAGCCTCCTGGCGTGCAAAATCACGATCCGGGGGTCCTGTCAGAGTCGCAGCGCGTATCTCGATTCATTCCGCCGATTCTTTCTGTTTCCATCACGCTGGTTCTTTGGGTGGTCGCTGCGATAACGCTCTCGGGGATGACAAGCCCGCGCACGGGGATGTTACTCTGGTCCGGCACGTTGATTGCGTCGCTGGTGGTTTCGACCCTGCTCGTGAATCGATTCTGGCCGCGCCGTACATCGGCGATTTCGATGGGCCTTGGATACGTGCTCTTCGGCATCGTGTTTTGCCTGCTTGAAGGCGATACGTCAAACGGAACCGACTTGTTCCAGGCATCCATCGTCTACTGCACGCTCATCACGGCGCCAGTGATCGCCGGCGTGCTGACATTCACACAGAATCGCATCGGGGATCTAGATTCGGTGACGGGTACCGGTAGTATTTAGATTCTTAGCGGTTGATTGGTCTGCGGACAACTCAATCCGAATTCCTTCCGAATTCCCGCGTGTCTCAAATGCCAAAACGCATCCGACCACATCCTTCAGAACGTCGACGTCATTGCTGGACCGGCCGAGGATATTGGACGACATTGCGATCGAGCGTGGACTGATCGCGAAGGGAAGATGGGCGCTCACCAAGCTGATGGTTGACGACAAGGAATTCACTACACGAACTGAGGGCGACGAATTTGTCGTGGAGATCCCGCTCGGCTCGCCCTCGGAGGATCGCAAGTTTGCGGCGATTCAATTCGTCGTGATGCTCTTCGGGCTGTTCATTGTCCTGCCGGATTTTCGATTGTTTCGATTCGGCCTTGATGCCGGGCTGGTTATCCGCTCAGTCTTTGCCGGTCTTTGGGTCGCAATCGGACTGGTGCCTCCATTGCGTCTTCTCTTTCCACCGAAGCCTGTCGCCATTCGTTTTTCGCCAGGCCGGATCACATTCGATTCTGGACGTGCAGGGCTCAAATACCTGGGTCAAAACTTCGAGAATGATCTCACGCGGCTTTTTACGATTGCTATTCAGCGACGGAAGAGGTGGACGATGCACCGCGGCGAGATCAGCGGGGCTCGAACGAGGATTCTGATGTCCGGTCCCAAAATCGAAATACATTCAAATGATCGGACCTATAATCTTGGCGTTGCGATTCCCGAGAACTTGCGATTCACGCTACGCGATGCAATTCTTTTCTGGATCAAGTCGGAAGCCGCCCAATCGCCCCAGCAGGCGAGCAAGCCGTTTTCGCAGCACGATTAAACGCACGCGGTGTGTGACATTGACTGGATCCGCCCGCTGTGAATCAGGCGACGCATTCATGAGAATTCGTACCGATCCTCCTCATGCTATTTTCCGATTCCTTCTGGTTACCGGATTCACGACGACCATTTACGGCACAACGACTGGCGAGACGACATACGAACCCATGGGGCGCAGATACTACCTTTGTGTCGGCTGGGTGGTCCAAATCGTAGAATGGGAGCGTAGAGGTGCGACCGCGATTCGGTAGCGATTATCAAGATCGCGACTGATGGCATGGTGGATGATAACTGAGTCGTCCACATTGAATACGGTTGGGTGATTTGGGATCTGGCCAAAATGAACTCGTCGAAACCTTGATGGTGTGCGAGGATCCTCTCGCAGCGTACGTGGACACGGCTCGGCGACATGAACTTTGACGAAAAAACCTGATTGCGATGCGAAAGCTGATTCTTGATCTGTTTGACTACGTGCGCACGGGGCGACGATTGCCGCACTGCGCTTTGTGCGATTCTCGATACAATGATGCCAAGCCATTCGTCGAAGGATCGACAGGTGCACTGGTATGTCTCGGATGCATCCGACGGATTCGCTCCGAAAAAGGAGTCCCAGTCGAGGTGTATCTCGCATCCCGTCGCTTGCTCGATCGGGCCTCGAGCGACAATCCTTACGACCCGCCATCGAGTGAGCCCATTGAAATCACATGCCTGCTTTGCGGCGAAATCCTTGAACGTTGTGTCGTCGACCACAAGGTGAGAGCCGCACTTTGTGCAGCTTGCATCGACCACTGCGAGACGCTCAACCGAAGTAACGACGGCGATTGATCGGAGCCTCAATCATTCATGTCGTGCGGTCTCAATTAAATCTTCCCGGTGCGAACAGGAGTTTGCGGACGGCCTACCGTGACTGCGGCGAGCGTTACCGGTATCGCGTATCATTTACGCAACCGACTTGCAATGAGCGCAAGAGAAGCACGCATCATTCACGCGTTACCCATCCAATTGAGCAAGTGACAGAAGTAATGAAATTTTTTAGTCCAACCGGCGCCGTGAGTTTTGTCGTGTTCTCGGCCTTGCACTGCGGCGCTGAGATTCCGAAGCAAACCGAGTCCAAGCTTGCTGAAAGGTGCTCGCACGCGTTTGAGGGTGTGGTCGTTCAAATTTACACCACGGTCAAACAAACCTCCGCGGATTTTGAGCACACCTATGGGATCGCCGAAGTCGATGTTCGCGATGTCAACAAAGGTGATGAAATGGAACCGGGGGATCGAGTCTACGTGCGGTTTTGGCGAAAACGGTGGGTCGGAATCGGAAAGGCTGAACCCGATCACTATGGACACTGGAACATCCCGTCTCAGGGTGATCGCGTCAGAGTTTATGTGAAGGGCGATGGAAAGGCTGGATTTGACGTCATGTCGCCCAATGGATTTTTTGAGGTGCAACCACCCGATGCTCGTGACAAATGATTGCTTGTTTTGATGTTCACTACGGCGAAGACTCGGCCAGGGCGGCTACGGTCGTACTACGTCGATGGGAAGATTCGACGGCGGCCGACCAAGCATCCCACTCAGTTACAGAATTCGGCGATTATCGGCCAGGGAATTTTTACCAGCGTGAGTTGAAACCACTCCAAGAACTCATTGCGCGAATCCATCATCCGATCAAGTACTTCGTCGTCGACGCCTACTGTCACTTGTCGGCGGACCGCTCACCTGGGCTCGGCGCTTATCTTCACGAATTGCTGCCGGTTGGATCCGTTGTCCTCGGCGTTGCCAAGAACCGCTTTCGCGGCAGCACGCACGCAGTGGAACTTTTTCGCGGGAGCAGCGATCGACCCTTGTTCATTACTTCCATCGGAATTGACTACGAATGTGCTGCAAAGCACATAGAATCGATGGCCGGCGCTCATCGAATCCCATCGATGTTGAAAATGGCAGACCGACTTTCGCGAAGCCAGGCGACATGAAGCAAAGAAAGTTTCGTTCCGTTTTCGTCGACGGCGTAAAAAATCAATGGCAACCAATCGATTGCGAAAAGCATGGAGAATCTGAATCCTTCCGAACCATCAGAGACCGCGTCGTGTGGGCAGGGCAAGCCGGTATCGCGTGCCGTTTGGTTCATCGAACAAGTGGTGGCACGGGCGGCTTTTTTTTGCGTGTTATCTCGCGCTCAGTTTCACAGTACCGAAACCTGAGCAACCGTCGCCGGTTTGGTTCCTGTATGCTTTGCGTATCGGCGCCGCAGCGTTCGCATGGTTGACCGCAAGAATCCTGGAGCAGGTGCTTTCTACTTCCGATCCACCGAGCGAACCAGTCGAGTGAGATACAGGGGAGATTCGTGGTGGACAGAACATTCGTTGTCAAATCGCGAGGTCATGTCATGGGCGCGGGGATCCAACGATGAAGCGTGCTGGAGAAATGCTCGTTGATCTGATCAAGGAGTTGGGAGGTAGTGTGCCGGATGCACCTGCTCGCAAGGGCGACTTGGATAAGATTCATTCATATCTGCTTTCACGTTCTCAAAGCGGGATGATATGCGAAGATCAATGGACGTTCCTGAAAGACATTCTTCGGGCAACCAAGTATTCGTGCCGCGCGATCAATATCGTCGGAGCAAATGAATTCATTGCATATCAAACAAGCGGCGCATTGGATGAGTTGCCTGAGGATTCGGGGTTTGTCCAGTTCGCATTTTGGGATGGCGATTCGGGTGGCGATGCGTGGGTTCTTGATCTACGTTACGATATGATTCGTTGCGTTTCCGCAAGCCTTTTGGGCACGTTACCGATGTCTGAGGTACGAGCCTATTCGTACGGCGCGTTTCCTCAGGCGTGGTGGTTCTATGCTTTCATGCATGGTGTCGCCGTAGCACACGGGTGGTTGAACGAATGATGGTCTCACCTCGCTGTCGGGCCTCGCTGCGTTTGCGAACAATCGCTGTGACGATGCCGATGGTCGCGTTCTTGTTTGCCGGGTGCGGAGACCTTCCATCGTCAACGGCGCCTCCCTCCCGGTCGGCCGTATCCAGCCTTGAAATTATCGACGACACGAACGCAAATGTGCATCGGATACGGCGCGCCTTGGTCGCTCTGTGCCTCGAGAAACCCTCACTCGCTCTGGCCGCCGAACCGACTGCGACCGAGCCTGCGCACGCCGTTCCAGGTACCAGCGAAGTGCAAATCGATCAATGGTTGATCAATACAGACGATTTGACGTTTCGGCTGATGACATCCAACGCAGAACCAATCTGGATGGTGTCGGGAACTTTGATCGAGCATGGCGACATTTACATCGCAGACGCAACGATTTCTGAGTTGCATTATGAATGAATATCGACCCGCTCACGACGTAATCTTTGGATTGGCATCGCGCTCGTAATCGCCGGACGATCGGTTGATCGAGGTTGCGATCCAGTTTGCCAATTTGAAATACATCCAACTGCCTGAAGCCGGCATTGCTGAACGGGAGGTCGATCGCTTTCGGAAGTTGAATCCGAAAGCCGAAATCAAATATGGTTTGTTCGATGAGGAGGTGGAATGACGGCAACGCAGTTCCCGCAGATTGAACTTTCACAAACGTTTGGCGCGTTAACGACATCCTGACAGCTGTATCGATCGATCCCGGCACTCGCAGGCGACGCGTTTGGGTACATTGGTATGCGGCTACTGTGTCATTTCGCCCTTGTACCGTCTTACTGCCTGATGCCAAACGAACCTGCATTCGAGTCTGCTTCTCCCTACCAGGACGATGTATTGGGATTGCCGGTCAAGGACGTGGACGCAGCATCTCAGTGGTACTGTAAGCACTTTGCAATGAGCGAGGTCGAGAGACTCGAGAAGCCGGTTCCCACAGTGATTCTTCAACGCGATGGAACGCGAATTGGATTTGCGGTCAATGGAGGCGATCCGACCCAGGACGGAGCGGCAATTCGCGTGGTGAACATCGGCAAGATCAAAGATGAACTGGAATCCAACGGTGTGACGATCGGAAACTGGCGCATCGACGAACGCGATGGCCGACGGTTCCAGGTCTTTTTCGTCGTTGCCCCCGACGGGCTATGTTACTATTTTCACGAGCCAATCGACGCGATTGATTGACGTCCGTATTACCACCAATACAACACTCACACAAAGAGGTTGATGATGGAAGACGAAAGGAAAACGTTTCCGCTCGACACCCTTGCTTTGTTTCTGTCACTCGCAGGCGTTGTGCTTGGCGTGTCGGTCGCGATGATCGGTCGACTGATGGAACAGAATTTCGCGATGCACGGTTACGGTGTTTTCGTTGCGTTCTCGGTCGCTGCAATTGTGCTTGGCGTCATCACGCGGTCCTCGGCCATCGGGAAGACGGCATTGATCACTTCGTCGATACTGCTCGTCGGTTCGATAGGGATCGTGGGTTGAAACGTCGGCCCTGGCCCGTGTTGCTTGACCCGTGGTGCTTGACCCGTGGTGCTTGAACAGGTTGGACCGATAGCTATTGAGTATCACGATGGTTCAACCACGCCGAATTCGAATTCTCACGCCACGTGAATTGGAGACCCTTACGGTCGAGCGATTGCTCGCGTATCGCGCCAAGGCGTTGTCACTCGAGAACACGTTGGCGGGTTCGGATTATCGCGATACTGCTGCATCGCTCGACATGACCTTTATCTGGTTCAAAGATGATTCTCGGTGGCAGCCGCTTTTCGACAGCATCCTCCGTGAATTGGCACGGAAACAGAAATTGCGCGGGCGGTGAGAGAGTTCGGTCGCCGCCCAAGCTGTCATGAGTGACGCGTCTGGAACGAGTGGGCACCTGCATAACGTCGCATGCGCATGGACCGACGGTACCCGTCGCAAACTTGCGTGGAACTTTTCCGAGTTGCTACAATGTCGTTGCAGGGGTTCGACCATCACGGCCGGATTTCCGCTGCACCACATGGTGACCCACCAAACGGATCGCAGTAATGAGACGGTTGGTTTTCGCAACTTTGTTTGTGGTGATTTTTGCGACGCCCGCTTCTGCGATCAGCTTGTTCAACAAGCATTGGAAAGAGCATTACCTTGCCAACAACCCAAATGTTTTGTTTGTGAGCGCCGCCAGAAAAGCTGGATGCTACATATGCCACGTCAAGGGTGAGAACAAAAAGAAGGTTCAAAACGAATATGGCACGGCCCTTTCTCGCTATTTGAGTGCCGAGGATTTCCCGAAAGAATGGGTGAAGGCCAATCCAGAGGAAGCGAAAAAGCGAATCATTGCGGCGTTCAAGAAGGTCGAAGAAGACCTCAGCAAGGACGGGCAAGCATTCGGTGAAAAGATAAGTGACGGCGAGCTGCCTGCCGTCGACTCAGGGTTGTAACCTGAGATGCCTTCGACAGCTTGCCGCGAACAGAGGCACACATTGAACGATCGCCCTCGACAACGATTGCGTTTTCGAATACGTCTCTCTCTCCGAGCACTTTTCCTGTTCGTCTTGATCGCCGGCATCTTCTTTGCGGTTGGGCGCGCCACCAAGCTGCGGGGGGCTCGCGAAGTCACAGCGTATCTCACGAAGACGGAGGATCGTCCTGCCTTCGACATGCAGTTTGTTGCGCCGTTCGTTTACCGGGACAACTCCATTATCGCGTCCGACAGCCAAAAGCAGTTGGAAACAAGCCGCCAAACCTACTATGTATGGTTCTTTGGTCTCGTCGCGAAAACTCCGTTCGCCACACATCACACCCGAACCATTCCTCAAACAGTCGCTCAGGAATGGGAAGAAGTCTATTTTCCGGTGCACTCCCAAGGCAAGTCAGCCGTTCCCGTTGAAGATTGGCGAATGCAATATGGAGATTAACCACGATCCCGAATGGCACTTAACCTGAGCGGCAAGGCGCTAGCCGCCGGTTCTTGGGGCCAACGTTTCCTTGCAAAAACCGGCGGCTAGCGCCTTGCCGCTCAAATCGGATACCCTGGATTAGGTGCCATTCACCACTGGCGCGTAAATGATGGAAGGCGAATTGGTGAGCCGACGGTGCTAGCCGCGGGCCGCAAATCTGAACTGTTTTCAACGGAAGTCTCGACGCTAGCGCAGGGCTCACATTTGTGCTCGTCTCGAGCGACATCGTTGTCGCGTCGCGCGAAGACCTTCGCATGCATCTCGCATATATGGGAGCTCTGAAGTCCAATTCGTTCCGAGATTTTGAATGATTGTCGAAGCCCACGTAATCATCGACCGACCCAAAGAAGCGATATGGGCGGTCATTTCCGATATCCCTAACGCGGCGGACACGATCCGAAGCATCGACACGACATGCTCAATGAGGAACTCTCGGCAACTTGCTGTGCACTTCACTACACCGAAGCGCCCGACGGGATGTGGTGGGCGAGCTACGAAGCGGATCGGATGAATACCGATGCATCATCAGACATCACGGCCCTGCTTGCAGCGATCGATGCGCTCTCGGACATGGCGAAAGAACAACTGTGGCGCTGCAGTATTCGTGATTTCAATATCGGATTTCACTGCTGGGATTCATGGGCATACAACCACGCGATCCCCGGTTCGGTCGTTGCGGGTGTTGCACGTGCCAATTGCTCTATCTCCATCACGCTGTATCCAATGCGTGAAGCCGATGGGACGCCAAAGATTGATCCAGACGACGAGTGAGTCGTCGTGCAGTTTCAAGAATGATGCGGAACGTATCACTCGCGCGGATTTTTTTCGCACAATGATCACGTTCTCGAATCCAATGTGCGGTGGACACCGGGATCGCATACAATCGCAAGTGCCGACGCGGTTCACATCGACATCGATCCTTGCCGACCGATGACCGGTGCAGAAGTTCCGATTTGTCCGCTGTGTCCGAATCCATTAAGCCACTTTGATTGGGAGCAATTCATGAAAAGGTATCCTCTTTTGATCCTCGGCCTGCTCACGTTTGCGGCTACTGCGGAAGCCGAAGGTGGCCGCGACGGAGAAATGGAGGGAGGCCAGAATGTTGGCCGATACCAAATCTCCCTCTCGTTCGAAGGCCTCTATTTTCTTGACACTGCGACAGGCGAGTTGTGGCTCAAGGACAGTCGCGGTCAGTGGAGAGGGATCGACAGTCCTGTCCGCCAGAAACTTGAAACACCGGTCGCTGCGCAAAAAGCGGTGACACTGGTTTTGCCTGAGGATGGGGCAACCATGCCGATGGTGCAACGCGAACGACGCGCCATTCCGGGTTCGACCGACACGCTGTGGGTTCAACTTGGCGATATCACCGGTGGCCAGGTATTCGTGGAGGTGTTCGATGCCAATGAACATGAGCTTGCAAGCCGCACCTCCTTGAAAGACAAGGAGTTCGTCAAGTTCAAAGTCGGCCAGCGGGATGTCTATCTACAAGTTGTCGAGATGGTGAACAACTTGCTGGGAGAGGATATCTGCCAAATCCACGTTTCGTTGACCGAGCCGGTGATTGAAAAGGGTCCGAGTGAACCGATTGAAGTAACAATTGAGTAATCAAACGTGAACTTCAGCTGTTCGTCTTTTGGCTGGTGCCGAGGTCCGATTTTGACCGGACGCTTGGCCTACCCGGCGCGATGTCTACTTGCGAGCGAGCTGACCATCGGAGAAGCCAACGGCGTTGATCAATGGACGTTTCGAAATTCAATCGTCTAGCCTGGGACAAGCAAGTTGAAAAGGCGAACCAGTGGACCGTTCCGGTGCCAACGGAAAAGATTTCGGCGGCCCGACTGGGTGACTGGGACGTTGTGTTGACGCCGACAAAACCGGTTCCCAGATCGTGGTTCCCAGATCTAGCAGGGCTCGATCTACTCTGCCTTGCCTCGGGTGGTGGACAACAGGCGCCCATCTTCGCGGCTGCCGGCGCGCGAGTCACTGTATTCGACAACTCGCCGCGTCAACTCGCGCAAGATGAAATGGTGGCCCGCCGGGATCAACTTGAAATCAAGTGCGAATTGGGTGACATGCGTGACCTCTCCCGGTTTGCTCCGTCGACGTTTGATCTTGTTTTCAATCCTTGTTCGGTTTCGTTCATTCCCGGGGTACGTACCGTTTTTCAAGAGGCGCATCGGGTATTGCGTCCCGGCGGTTTACTGATGTGCGGCTTTGTTAACCCACTCAGATTCATTTTCGATGAGACCAAACTCGAGAGCGGCCATCTCGAAGTCCGGCATGCACTTCCTTACTCGGACGAAACGCATCTGAGTCCGGGTGAGAAAGCCAAATTAGAAGCCGATGGCGAGCCGCTCATGTTCAGTCACTCGCTTGAAGAATTGATTGGCGGTCAGATATCGTCGGGCTTTGTCGTTCGTGATTTTTTTGAGGACATTTCGATCGACGATCCGGTCTGTAAGTTCCTGCCTGCCTACTTTGCAACACTTTCTGAGAAATCGAGCGCATAATAGCGGGCACAGTTTCGAATCCAATCATGCGTCGCAAAAAACGAAGACTCGCCAACATCGATAAGATGCGACTTGGCCTTCCGCTTCCTTCCTTGTTGGTATCACTGATAGAGGCTGGGCAGTGGAAGCATCCTGGCGCAAGCGCAATTCAACTGTGTGCACCGTTCATTCGAGATCCGTTGATCGTCCTCCCGACCGTTGAAGCGATGCTGTTCAACTCGGGCCCGTTGATGGGTCACTCCCTCACGGAGAATGAATCATTACATGAATACCGTGGATCCGTATTTGTAGCACGAGATCTACCTTGGATTGACGTTGAGAAAACGATTTTCATCATGTGCAACGAGCGGATTGGAGACGATTCTGGAATCGCTCTGGACTATCGCCTCAGCGTTACGGATCCGCAGGTGATTGGTAGTGATTGGCACTCGGATGTCAACGGCGTACGATATAGAAGAATAGCGGAATCGTCTCCTGAGTTCGCGGCGAAGATTGGTCTTCCGACAGACATCGAATGATCATCGTGATTCGGATTTCGGTGCAATTAAATGCAAATCAAACGCGGCCTTTCGCGATCGCTTGGTAAGGCCGACGAGGAATAGAGCCAGTGCAAGTTTACTATCTCGAGATCGTGACACCGGACCCGGACGCAGTCTGTGCGACGTACGCAAAGTTGCACGGCGTGAGTTTCAGTGAGCCCGATGCAGGGCTGGGAAACGCCCGGACGGCATCCTTATCCGGCGGCGGCATGATCGGCGTGCGCGCGCCGATGCACGAGGCCGAAGAAGCGGTGGTTCGTCCTTATCTGCTCGTCGCGGATATAGAGGCCGCTGCGAAGGCATTGGTAGAGAGTGGCGGCGAAATCGCGCATCCGTCGATGGAAATTCCAGGCCACGGAAAATTCGCGATCTTCATACTCGGTGGCATCCAACATGGCGTGTGGCAGCGCTGAGCGGTTTTCCGCCACGTCGTAAATGTTGCACGCGTCACCGGAATCGCTCACACTTGGCCCGTACGAGACGGGACAGCATCATCCAAGTGTCGCCCGGTTGTTGCGCAACAACGACGCGTTGAACGCATCGGAATGGGATGACCGTGCACGTCAGTCGGAATAGACGAATCGCAAAACGAGTATTCGCTCGACGAAACCATGATGCCTCTTGCCGGTCTGAAACCGATATGGTTTGTCACCCTGATCGTTGTTGGGTCAGCCGAAGATTCGCGTCAGTACCAAGTTGCTGAGAAAGCTCGAGCGGTTCACTTTGGAATGTCACCGGATCAAGTGCTTGAGATTCTGGGGCGCCCGGACGATTCGTTCAAAGCCCGCGACTTTTGGCAGTTCGTGTTTCTCGGGTTTGACTCGGAGCAATGGTACTGGGGATCGACCGTGGATCTCCGGGCGATCGTGATACCGAGCTGGCCCGGACTCAATCCGATGCCCTTCAATCTCAGGTTGTTTTCGTACGATGATTACGATCTCGTGATATGTTGGGGATTCGACGATCGAGTCACCGAGGTTCGTCGCCCCGAATTGAAGCCGCCTCACATCGCGCACGATCTACTCGAATGTTGGTTGTTCGTCGCTGATGTTCGCCAGATTGTTTTCGAACAGGCGGATCGATGATCGCGGTGGGCATCGTTTGGCAAACGTTGAAGAAACCAGCCCATAGACGGCTAGTCGTCGATCGGTGGTTGGAGGTTGGCGAAGTCAGTCAATCATGGAACAATCAACGTCGCAAGATCTGGCGATGCAACCGCCTGTGGACGCTTCGCGACCGCCGCCGTGACGCGGAGTGCTCGATGCAAGAATCGCTTCGACGAAGTGTTCGCGCCGGTTGTCGTCAATTGCGTACCGTTGAACCATTCACGTGCCTGCGGATTCAGCTTGTCATGATGAACTTCCTGGCCACGCGTCTCCGGATCTCCCGACGAATTGGAATGAGTTGGGGCACGTGCGCCGCGCTTTTACTGGCGTCGGCGTGTGGCAAAGTAAATGCTGCCGAACCGTTCGATCCCGGTACAACCCTCCGGGTCGCGGCCGCGGAATTGGAGCGAAGCCATCTCTCAAAAAAAGTGCTCGACGACGATCTTTCGCGGCAGTGGCTTCAAGCGTTCATTACCCGTCTTGACCCGAATCGCATCTATTTCGTCGATAGGGATCTTCGCGAGTTTCAGCGGTATCAAGATCGTCTCGACGATCTGACTCGCCAGGGCGACTTTGAGTTTCCGCTCCTTGTTCGCAAACGACTTCGGAAACGCATTGAGGAAGCCGTCTCGTACGCCGCAAAGTACATTTCGGCGGAACATGATTTTGCGATCGACGAAGAATGCCCGATTCGCTTCGAAGCCCATGCTTCAAACAAGGAAGCACTTGAGGAGCGTTGGCGACTAGGAACCAAACTTGAAATCTTGATTGAGAAGGTTCACGGCAGAGAACGGGAAAAGGTCCAGGCGCAACTATCCGGCCGCTATCAACGCATCGCGACGCAGATCCGCGAGATGCCAGATGAAAGACTCTGTGAGCTGTACCTCAATTCGCTGGCATCCGTCTTTGATCCTCACTCGGGTTACGTTAGTCCGAGAACCTTGCGAGCTTACACACAGATCGCGCCGGTCAAGACTTTTCGATTAGGGATTAATTTTCAGCAACGTTGCGGGCGATTCACCATCGTATCAATCGATTCCTCCTTGGGTCCGGCGTCACCGCAATCGGACTTGATCGGATGGGAATTGATTGGAATCCGCCGGGTACAGGGTGAAACAATCGATATGGTCGAAATGACGTTCGATGATCTATACCACTTGATTCATTGGCCAATGGGTCCTCTGGAAACTGATACCGAGGTTATTTTGGAATTGATTCATCCATTGACTTTCGAGCGGACGTCGCAAAGCTGGGTTCGTTTCTCGCAGTGGTGAACGCATACTGGGAATAAAATGCATCGAACGACTTGTATCATGCTGTTGATGCTTTCAAGCGGGGGCGCCCTCGCTCAATCTTCGTCTTACGTTGACGCGAATTCGCAGAGGCGAATCGTGCAGTGGGATGAGATGGTCGACCGGGTAATGACCGTGGATGGATTGGCGTGGGGCGCACGATCCAAGGGCTTGGGCGCACATCTCGTGTTTCCGATGGGGAAGGTCTATCTGCGCGGCATCGATCTGATCGATGCCGATCTGGACGGGCGGCTTGTGAGAGTTTCCGGCATCTTGCGAAAGGCGGCAATAGGACCGGTGCCTCAGGGAGTGCAGGGATACCCAGATCGATTCGACTACTTTTATCTCGATTTGGTTCAGGCCGGTCGCATCGACAAGGTAGTGCACGACCAACTGCTCCCGTCCAATGATGCATGGATCATGCCGGGATTACCGATCAATGACGCGCTGGCCTTGATCCGCTCGCGGCAACTCTCTCCTTTTGGACTGGCGTTGGCGGCCTCTCCCGACGGAGCCGTCGCACATTCCTATGAACTCAGTGAAGGTGAAGTACTGCTGCTCTATGAACTCAACGGGGTAGTGCAGTCGGTTTTCAAAGTCCAAGTGAGCGGCGGCGACAAGGGCACTAAAATGACGCCGGTGCCAGGTTGCAGATTGCCGGAGGGAATGCCCGCCGACGTGCAAAGTGATGCGGGAAGACCAGATACAACGACGTTCTCCAAGTGAAACACAATCCTTACGAACCATCCACGACGTCACCTGACGAATCATCTCCTACGCTCCAGCTGCGCGGCTTCGCACTGGGAGCCCGAAATGGAATTCTTTGGTCGTTGCCGTTCATGCTTGCACTTGGATTGACTTTGATATGGAAGGGCGCATCACCCAGGCAAGCGATTTATGTCGTTGCCCTGATTCCGCTGCTCTTCGTTCCCGTTCAAGCAATCGGTGCAGAGTTGAGAGAAAGGCGGCGCGACCGTGAGGTCGAAGAACCACCGATCCGCGATTGAATGTACTCACGCGAAGCGATTGACGATCTGACGCGGCGCCGGACCCGAATCATGGTTGTTGGACTGGTGATCGGAATCTTTGCGATTGCGGCCTGTCTGGCATATCTCGCGTACTTTCGCGGAACGTTGCAGGAATTGGCCCGCGTGCGTTTCGGGGAAATCGGCGTGAGGGCGGTGCCACTTGTTTTGATCTTTCTCGCGTGCGTTCTCTACGTTTGCGTGCTGGTATTGGCCGAGAAACGATCGAAAAAGTACGCTCTGCTTTGTCCAAACTGCACAGCCGATCTCTCCCGCTCGACGGCACGTGTGATTGCAACGAGATGCTGTGCACAATGCGACGTGCAGATCGTACGTGGAAAACGAATTCGCAAGACGGAGGTATACAAGCGACATCTCAGGCTGAAGCAGCGTCGCTTCCTGGCGCATTGGTTTTGGACATGGCCCACGCTGGGGGCATTCACCTTGCTGTGCTATGCGATTGAGCCGTCGGTGTTTTCGACGTGCATGCCTGTGACTTTTCTACCAGGAGTGATAGGCGTTACCGCCTCGGGATGGACGATGGCGCGTACAATGGACCAACGTTATCTACCGCAGTTCGCAGCATCGATATTGGTTTTTTGCATCGGCGCGACGGTATTCTGGAATTCGAGCTTGCAAGCTTGAAATGCTCAGCATTGATTCCCACACCACTCGCCCGGACCGTCACATCCATACGACCGGCTTGGCATTCCCATCATGGGTTGAAGTCTGGATGGAGCTGCGGGCTCGTATTCCCAATTTGAAATGAATCACGTACCGATACGCTCACCGGCGTGACTGGACAGATGACCAAATCTTTATCAAGGATACCGTTCAATGAAATTCATGCTCAGCTGGAGAATCTCGACTGAAAATCGCAAGGCAGCGGCAAAGGCGTTCATGCAGACGGGAGCACCGATGCCGGACGGAATGACCCTGATTGGGCGTTGGCATGCACCGGGGTCAAGCTTTGGGTGGTTGCTGATCGAAGCCTCTGAGGCTGAGCCGATCGCGATTCACGCAGCCCAGTGGGGTGATTATCTTGACATCGACGTCACACCGGTTGTCGAGGACGAAGTCGCCGGTCGGACCTTCGCAAAAGTGTACGGTCGGTAGTCGCGTTCTTCGCTTCTCAATCCGGAATAGGTGTCCGCTGTTGACACTTCGCGAGGCGACGTGACGCCATTCCATACCAACCCGTGATCGAAGATCCCTCTTTTGCAATCTTGCTGTTGGCGGTTTACGGATCCTCCTTGCCTCTTCTGCGTGCTGTTACAATATCGCAACAATCTCATGATCGATCACGAACACCTTAACCCTTACGAATCCCCGGCGGTGATTGATGCCGCCATCGACGTGGACCCCTCGCGTCGGCGAAATCGTATTTCCAATCGTACGATGTCAATGGTTTTCGGGTTCCTCGGCACCTTGCTGACGCTTGCTGGAATCGCGTTTCTCGCGCACGCAATATACCCGTTCGCACCTATCCGTCTGGTTGTTGTGTGGTCGATGTTTAGTGCGGTTACTTTGACACTTGGAATAGCGATGATCTCGGTAGGTTCTTTGCTACGGCGGACCGAAGCGTCCGGTCGTTGATCGCGAGGCGTGACTGTTCCGATGCTGATCGAGTGCGATGAAACAATACCTGATCGGTCCTGAAACGGCGCGGCTCGCACACCGAGCGTTCACGGTGGAGGACGCAGAGTTGCTCTTTGCGCTCAACAGTGACGTCGAGGTGATGCGTTACACTGACGAGCCACCTATTGAATCACTCGCCGCGGCTGAAGAGGCGATCCAAAACCATCGTGATTTTGAGAGAGTCGGGTACGGACGTTGGGCGTGTATCTTGAAACGGAATCGATCGGTGATTGGGTTTTGTGGCTTGAAATACCTTGCAG
>JAHELS010000080.1:0-7370 GCA_024644085.1 Rhodopirellula sp. | reverse complement strand
GATGTGGGTTACCGGTTGTTGCCTCAATATTGGGGCCAGGGGTTGGCGACCGAAGCCTGCATTGCGAGTCTTGACTTTGGGTTCCGAACGTTGGGCCTCGCGGAGATCATCGCCCTGGTGATCCCCGAGAACCGCGCGTCGGTTCGCATTGCGGAGAAATCGGGAATGAACTTCGACCGTGAGTTCATGTATGACGGCGTGAACGTTTTGAGATACGTCAAGCGATCATCATCCCAGTGCAGCGAGGAGTTCCAACGATGCTGAGACCCAGACACGTGTGCCGACCTGACCGCGCACCGATTTTCCGACCCTGATTGAATTCGAATGTCAGATGCGTTTACCAGCAATTTCCGGAGTGATTGATCGCCGTATTCTCGCGAATTACCGTGTTGATCCGGCGTGCATGGCGGAGCTGCTTCCGCCGCCGTTTCGACCGCAGATTGTCAACGGTTACGCGGTCGGAGGGATCTGCCTGATACGTTTGAAACAGGTCCGGCCGAAAATACTTCGGTTTCCGGTCGGTATTCGCTCTGAGAATGCGGCCCACCGGATCGCGGTCAACTGGGAATCGAGTGGTCGCACAGTGAGCGGTGTTTACATTCCGAGGCGTGATACCGATTCGATACTCAACTCGTTGGCGGGTGGTCGAGTCTTTCCCGGGGTTCATCATCACGCCTCGTTCAAAGTGCTGGAAACGGAAGACCAATATTCGGTCACAATGAACAGCGACGATGGTCAGGCAAAGGTCCACGTGTCCGGGCGCGTGTCGTCATCGCTACTGAAGGACTCGATTTTCGGAACGCTGGGCGCCGCCTCTGGTTTTTTTGAGCGAGGATCGTTGGGTTATTCGGATACCAGAACGGAAGGCGTTTACCATGGCCTCGAATTGAAATGCAACGGCTGGTGCGTCGAATCGCTCGAAGTCGACGCAATTGAATCCAGTTACTTTGAGGACGTCAGCCGGTTTCCCGCAGGATCCGTAGAATTCGACTGTGCGTTGCTGATAAGGAATATCGTCCACGAGTGGCATGGACGCGAGGATCTCTGTTGTCCCACCGGAGCGAAAATCACAAGCTAGATGTGAGAAGCCTTATGACAAATCGAACGAAACTGATCCTGGCGTGCCTGATCGCTATGGTGCTGATCGGCACCACCGCGACTTGGGGTATTTACCGTGCCACCGTCTGGGTACGTGACTTACCGAATCGGATTTCGATTGACGAGGATGCTATGTCGGAAGCGATCATGACTGCGATCATTCAATCGTATCACCTTGCGTTGGACGGCGATGATCCCGAGATCCAGAAACAGGTTTTGCAGGAATTCTCTTCATACGCAGCGGAGGATCCGGCGGCGCGTCATTGGATTCGTACGGAATACATGGGCGATTTGCGTAAGTTGATGTCATCGGAGGATCCCGAAGTCTCCGATCTTGCACGCAATTTGATCGATACGTTGGCGGCGGATGCCACGGGCAACAGCCAATGACCCCGCAATCAGCAATCGATGACACGATGATCATTTCGTCACAAGTCAATTTCTATCTGAGTAATAGATGACCGATATGCCGTTCAACCTCAGCTCAATCTGGACGGTCGTGCTCGCCGTGTCGATGATCCAGTGTGATTTGGAGGGCACAGAGCTGAGGCTGCGTGGTATCGACGGATCGTCGACGCGTCGTATCGTGACAGGAACGGAAACACCCGAGGGTGCCGCGTGCGATTTGTTGCGTGCGTTTCTCTCGCAAGACGCAGAGTTGTTCCACCGCACGCGTTGTAAGCAAGCGTGTGAAGGATGGGCGGATCCTGGCATTGCGTACAACGCCTTTTTGAGTCACGAACCGATCCCGGTATCGAATCTCGAATCTGCGGGGGACGTTGGCCGAGGGGCGTACATTGAACACGTTTCAATCGCCAAGACCAAGAAGCTCACTGAGGAGGAAGCTTTTTCAAAGCTGATCGGTCTGCAGCTGAATTCTGGGGCGATCGATAGCGTGGTTGTCGAAGTTGTGCTAGTCGATGTCGAAGGGAAGCGATATCTCTTCCGCGTCGAGGCTGTTCAACTCGGAGGGTGGGACGACGAAAAGCAGCGGCTCGTGCCAACCAATCAGTGGCGGGCCAGTTTGTAAAGTATCCGGAGTCTTGATCGACCGCCAGTCACTAGGCACTGTCCCGTAAATGAAGAAAAGCCGATGGTGAGCCGACCGCGGGCCTCATAACTGAACCGTTCTCAACGCGACGCCCGACGCTAGCGCGTTCGGCTCACATTTACGGGACAGTGCCTAGTCCGTTGCGAGACTGCACGGCTGAATCATTACTTTGCAACGCTGCCATCGAAATTCAAAACCGGTTGGCCGTTGCGAATTCGCTCGTTGTTTGGGTTATTGAAACCGTATCCCTGATGCCACAGCGGATTCGGATCAAACCCTTTCTCGTCGTCGTCGTCAAGCCACGACTCGAACATTTTGCATCCAACCCAAACGAAAGCGCCGGCAACGCATTGAACAGTTCGCGTCGCAACCGCTTGTACCGGGCCCATAGGTCCAGAAGGCGGAACTTTCTTCTCAACGACGGGAGCCTGGTAGGAAGCCTGCGTCGTTAGCGCACTGAAGTCGGTCGGAGCGGGTTGAATCGTCTTGCATCCGGCACCGCAGGTGGTCGACAGAAGAATCAGCGCGGCGGCCAGGAATTCTGGGGAACGGAGCATGCCTCGGACGACCTGTTACGTGGGAAAATGACGATTGTCTTTGCTAACATTGAGGTTTCGACCATCGCAAGGGCAATGCTTTACACTAGGTAGGCCGTGAGAGAGAACCAATTGCGAAATCGCAGATTCATCTCTCTCAAAACGTTCGAGTATTTCCGATATCAACCGGCTGTTTTCCTGGAGTTGGCCGATGCGTATCTTTGCCATTGCCATCATTGTCGTTTCTGTCGCGACTGCTTCGAATTGCTTTGCATTCATGTACTCGGTATCGGGCAACAAGCCCCAGTCGCCCGCGAATTACACACGCTGGCCCGGTCTGATTGATCTGATCAACCAACCCACGCGGCAGCAGCTTGTGTGGTGCAACGGGGCAGAGTCGTTTTCATACTCCGGGGACACCGCGTCACTCAACATGGCGTTGCAGCTTTATGCGAAAGTAAAATGCCCGACGTATACGGTGGTGCTGCGGCCAGGTCCTTTGAACAAGAAAATCGACTGGGAAGTACACATTGTCGAAGGGATCGTTCGCGCCGGCATTGAAACATACGGGTTACAGCTGGTTCGGGACCTTGATCCAACGTTCGTCATTTATGTCAGTGATCGGATTGATCTCGTCAAAATGGTCATTCCCGCGGGTGTCCGGATCCTGCAGATCGAGGACCTTCGTGCGCGCTACACGCGTGCGCTGCAGATCGGCAATGACCCGACAAAGATTGAGGCGGAGGCACATCTGAAGGCGCTGGAAAATGATCCAGTGCTTAAATCGATCGGTAATGAAGAGTACGAGATGCGTCTGGGTCAGATTGAGGAGTTTGTGGATCGATCGGCAAAATAGACTCGCCGCTTGAGATCCATTGCTACGAGATCCGTTCTTTCCGGGGACTCGGCGGACTCGATGTTCGACGAGTTTGACCGTTGATACATAGGGACTCGCGGCTCGCTAGAATAGAAGAAGTTTCGAGCCCTTGCCGTCGCTCTCAAACTCCTCAAGGTCAACTCGACATGAATGCTGAGCCTGAGCCCATTGTCGTGGCACAAACGTACGACGTCCCCATGAACGTGGTATGGGAGGCCATTACCGACAAGGACCAGATGCGTCAGTGGTTTTTCGAACAGATTGAAGATTTTCAGCCGCAAGTCGGATTCGAAACGCAGTTTGACGTTGAATTCGAGGATCAGTGCTTTCGTCACTTGTGGAAAGTTACGGAGGTCGACCCAGGAAAGCGTATCGCTTACCGATGGCAATACGAAGGATATCCTGGTGATTCGACGGTTATTTGGGAGCTCGCCGAGACGCCCGAAGGCGCGAACCTGAAAATTACGCATAAGGGACAGGAAACATTTCCCCAGGACAATCCGATATTCAGTCGCGAAAACGGCCAGGCTGGTTGGGAATACTTTCTCAACGAGAGCCTCAGCGATTACCTGAGCAAGCAAGTTGGATAGGTTCGCAGCGTCATGAACAACCAAAGTCGGTCGGCGTCGAGTCGAATCACAAATTGGTTGGTTGCGGTAGCGCTCTGCGTGGTTCATCTGCTTGCGTTCGGCATGCTTTATCTCGTGCTGGTGCAAATGAACTGGGCGTTTCGCGACTTCTTCGCGTTGGTCGGCGCTAAACCGACTCCAAGGTTCGAAGCAATTTCCGTCATTTCAGATTACATCGCTGCTTACACTCCGCTCGTGCTGGTGTTGATCGCGATTGACCTCTACGTCGTTGTGCGACTGGCTCGCAATTCGAGCCGCTGGACCGCCGGTTATTCGCATGCAGTGCTGATCGCGATGGGCTTTACCGGATTCCTTTGGACAGCCTGGGCGGTCCATACGATGGCATGGGGCGCACCGGGAAAATCAACCGCTGCCGGAGTCGCTGCGCCCGTTACCGAACCTTCGGAAGTTCCTGCACTGGTTGTGTCAAGCGAACCATGACTTCCCCCGTAGGACGGAAAAGCAATTGATGTTCAAAACCTCCGCAATGACATTTGTCATCGTAGTCGCCGGGTTGATTCTGTCGCATTCATCCAATGCCAATGAGCCTGAGACACTGTTCGGCCGGCTCGCTGAGTGGCGCTATCCCGATGCAGAGATGCGACATGGGGCGACCATGAGCGATGCCGCGACCATTGACAACAGCGGAAAGCGGACGGTGCCATCGATCCAATGTTCGACTGTACTGGTTACGGACGATTCAATCGCGAAAGTCCTCGAGTTCTACAAGTCAAAACTCGCGTTCAAGCCTGGTGCCGACGGCGATGCGGTGGAGGATTCGAGAGAGGATACCGGCCGCTCGGTCACATTTCACGAGGATTCGACCGATCGGCCAATCACGATTCACATGATCATGGTGAACACGTCGCGAACTTCCACCACTCTTGTGATCAGCCGCGGGGCAACTGAATCGGAAACACATATCGCCTGGACGCAATACTCGAGACTTTGAATTCTGTTTGGGCGTGTCGCTTTCTTTTTTCAGAGTTTTCCATGATGTGCGGACCTTGGTGTGAATATTGGTTGTTCATTTTAATGATCCTTGGGGCGGTCGAATCAGCCCATCAGGGACGAAAAGTACAGGCCGCGCAGAAGTTACGTGTCGGCATGACCGAGAAAGAGGTTCTCGAGATCATGGGGCCGCCCGATATCGATTACCGGCCGCGATGGAATCACTGGTGTTACGGCATGTCAATCGACGTCGAAGCCTTCATGTCCGAGGATGGCAGCGCGAACTACACGCCGATTCTCTGGCGCATGTTCTCCTACGATGCCAATGACGTTGTGATCCGATGGGACAATTCGGGAAAGGCGGGCGTCATCAATCGACCTCAGGATCTTGATGTCCCGGCAGAGTTTTATCCAATTCTCGATTCATTTCTGTTTGTCCGGGACATTTTCGATTTGATCACGGACAGGCCTTGAAGCATCGCGGTCGTCGGTCGACTCGGGAAGCGGGTGCATTGGACCGGCTATCGCTCTCGCGAGGGAGCCGGATTTATATTGACGAACATGACGCCAATTTCGGATGGCCGGATTTGGAGACGTTCGACGTGGAAGGCCGGGTGATATCAAGGCTCACACGGCGCGAGCAGCCGATCTCGCACCAACAGAAAAAACGTATTGGAGTGATGCGTTGGTATGTTAGTGTGGCGGCGCGTACATAGAATCAATCACCATTCCCAGCGCGGAGATCTCGAATGACCGAAGACGCAAAGAAGAAGATTGTTACGACCAATGCAGCCCTCTGGACGGTTGGGATTCTCCTTTCGTTTGTTTTGCCCATGATTGGCGATTCGATTACAGAAGGGCGGGGCAACTTCCTTCGAGCGATGCTGCACGTCGGTCCGCTCTTTGCCGTGTTATGGATTTCGACCGTGTTTCTCGGCAAGGGGTTGAGCGCGGCCGAATAGCCCCTTGCATGCGCGCGGAGTCACCAGTTGCGCGGGTAACCAGTCAGCGGGGCACTTGGGAGCTCACGGATCAGGGTCGACATGACAACCATTCCCCAGCCTGAAGCCTTTCTTTCCGCCTGCGAGATCATTGATTGTGACTCGCCACAGGTCATCGAAGCGGCTCAGTCCTTTTCCGGCGGTGATCCGATCGCAACGGCTCGGCGATGCTTTGAGTTCGTTCGAGATCAGGTTTTTCACAGTTCTGATCACGAAATGAATCCTGTTACATGCATTGCGTCCGATGTGCTGCGACATCGAACGGGGTTTTGTTATGCAAAGAGCCATTTGCTTGCGGCGCTGCTGCGTGCCAACGGCATTCCAGCGGGACTTTGTTACCAGCGATTGAGGGTTGACGATTCGTCAGCGGCGTTTTGTCTTCACGGTTTGAACGCCGTTTTTCTGCCGGAAGTTGGTTGGTACCGAATTGATCCGCGCGGCGAGCGGATGGACATCCACGCCGACTTCGACCCACCACGTGAGGCATTGGCGTTCCCGGTGCTCGTTGACGGAGAGCAGGATATTCCGGGGATGTACGTTCGGCCTTTAAGGGTGGTCGTCGATTGCCTGCAGCGATGCGGCACCTGGCAAAAGGTCACCGCGTCGCTTCCCGACTACTGTGCTTAGATCCACGGACAATGGTTCAATGGACACCGGTCCAAATGAGGCGAGTGCCACTCCCGTCGGTTGGGAAACTGGATTCTGAGTTTTTGTTCCGGTATGTTTTCCCTTATAGCCGCTTCTCTTCTACTTTTCTGTCGGAGCGTTCACCCCCATGTCACCGATCAATCCCCGGACGGTTGTTGCCGCCGTCGTTTCTTGTGTCTTCACATCAATGGCTACAGCTCAAGTCAGGGACCCCTTTGGGGCTGCTGTGCCGGGCGACCCGTTCGCAGCGCCCGCTGTTCCAGAGGGCGATCCGGTGATCGTCCGATTTCGTGTGACGGATGTTTCGGGCAAACCGGTGGTCGGTGCTTCCATTCTCGGACCCGGGATCCGCGTCCGCACCGTGACAAACGAGGAGGGAAAGGCCGATTGGATCGCGACGGACAACCAATTGTTACAGTTGTCAGATAACAAAACGAAGCCGTTACGATTCAAGGTCAGTCCGCCTCGCGGCGCCTGCATGCCAGATTTAACACGCATGGTGCAAGTGCAGACACTGCTAAGGCAGGAAGAGTTGGAGTTTCAAACTCGGCCAGGGGTTGAGCTGCGAGGCCGAGCTGT
>JAHELS010000299.1 GCA_024644085.1 Rhodopirellula sp. | reverse complement strand
TCCCAAATAGCTGCATCGTCGATCCACTTTCGAAAAACCGAAATCTGTTTGGGAGACAATGAATCCGATTCGGGCGGCATCCGGTGGTCGGCATCGGCACTGGTCAATCGTTCGATCAGATGGCTCCGATCGCTTTGCCCGGGCACGATCACCGTTTCACCCGAATCACCACCGCGAAGCGCGTCAACGATCGACTCGAGGCGCAAGTTCGCTTCCGCCGCATCCCCGCTGTGGCAATCGATGCAATGCTCGCGGAGCAGCGGCATGACATCACGATCAAAATCGACACCCAAAGCGGGACCGGAACAGAACGCGACGAGCGGGGCGATCAGGATCAGGCAGCGAAAACGGATGGTGATCTCGAGCGGACTCATGGGATCAATGGCTTCACCGGCGTCGAGTCTTGCTGGCTGACAACCGGGTAAAGCGCGTCGTGCGCTTCAAGTTGCTCGGCCAACGCGGCGACCATTTCACTGAGCTTCCCTGGATGTTTCGACGCGACGTTGGACGATTCGAAAGGATCGCTTGCAAGATTGTAGAGTTGATAATGGGAACCCTCGGACGCTTTGGATGGAAAGTAATGATAGATCACCTTCCAATCGCCATTGCGATAGGTTGTGAAGTAGTCGCTGCGATGCGGTGAATGGGGATAGTGCATCAGGAACGTCTCATCGCGCGACCGATCGCGGCTTCCGGTCAACAGCGTTGTCAGATTCCGTCCATCGACGGCATGGTCACTCGGCACATCGATCCCGACGATGTGATCGATGGTCGGGAGAAGATCCTCGACCGATGCAACCTGGCCTTGAATTTTTCCCTGCGGAATTGACAGCAGCTTTTGCCCGGCGTGATCCGGGTTTGGTCTTGCCCACGCGGCGATAAACGGTACCCGCATTCCGCCTTCGTAGTGGGCTCCCTTCTTTCCGCGCAGCGGCGCGGCACAAGCCACATCGTGTTGGTGTCCCAGCGGCGCGTCGGAACCATTGTCACCAAGGAAAAATACCAGAGTGTTCTCGGCGACGCCGAGCGTCTCGAAGTGGTCGAGCAGATCTCCGAGTGACTTGTCCATTCCTTCGATCAGGGTTGCAAACGCCTGAGCGTTAGCCGGTTTTTCGGAGTCGGCGTAGTGGTCCGCAAATCGCGGATCGGAATGAAACGGAGCGTGGACTGCATAATGAGACATGTACAGATAGAACGGCTCGCCCGCTTCGACCGATTCGCTGACCCGTTTCTTGGCTTCGATTGTCAACGCTTCGGTCAAGAACGTATCGCTGCCGTGATACGAATCGAGATGAGGCACCGCATGATGCGCCCGCCTGGTGCCGAGTCCATAATTCTCGCTCGCGTAGTAGCTTCCGGGCGCACCGAACGAAGCGCCACCGACGTTGACATCGAACCCGAGATTGAGCGGCTCGGCGCCTTGCGAATCATCCGGTCCAAAGTGTCCCTTTCCAACATGAATCGTTCGGTACCCCTCACCCTGCAGCAACCGCGGCAACGTCAGCCTCGCCGACCGCAATCCTTTCCAATTCCATTCCGGTGGGCCTTTTGGACCACGATTGTTCTGTCGCGGGTTAATCCAGTTGGTCGCGTGATGTCGAGCCGCGTTCTGGCCGGTCATGATTGAGATGCGCGTTGGCGAACATACGCTCATGGCGTAGAAATTGTTGAACCGAATACCCGATGACGCCAATCGCTCCATTGCGGGCGTGCGGTAGTAATCGTTCAGCGGGTATCGCTTCGGCTTGCCCGAATCGTCCGTCAAGAACGGCACCGACGTATCCATCACACCCATGTCATCGACGAGAAAGACCATGATGTTGGGCTTGGCCTCGGCGGCATGCGCTGGCGCCGGGCAATGGATCGCGAGCGTGGCGAAAAAAACGAAAGCGGTGAAAATTGATTTCATAGGTTGAATTCTCTGGGTAGATCGTGGGCGAGCCCCGCTGGGACTTGAGTTTATCCCAATGCGACGTTTGTTGCGGCACTCGCGTTTCCGAAAAACGTCGGCGGTGTGGCACGAAGTTGCAGACGGATACGAACAATCGTGTATTTTGGTCGCTTTGACCGCGTGCCGGGCAGCGGCATTTGTGAGCAGCGGGATTTGTAATTGGCACTCGAAATGGGTTTGGGCGGATATGGCACGAGTTTTCAACACGATTGTTTTGCTTCTATCGATTGGCTCTCCATCGGTTTGCGGCGGAGAAAACTGGCCCGGGTTTCGTGGTCCGCGTGCCGATGGAGTCGCAGCCGATCATTCGAGCCTGCCGACAACCTGGAGCAAGACCGAAAACGTTAAATGGGTGGCCGACGTTCCGGGTTGGGGGTGGTCGTGTCCGGTCGTATGGGGTGATCGCGTTTTTGTGACCACTGTTGTGAGCGACGAAGAAAATCGAACTCCGAGCAAGGGTTTGTACCTGGGCCAGGGAGTCCGTGATCCTGCGAAGGGGATTCACCATTGGATGGTTCACTGTTTCGACCTGCGCAGCGGTGACGAGCTTTGGCAATATGAAGCGCATGTCGGCGAGCCGACCGTTCCCCGTCATCCCAAGAGCACGTACGCGGTGGAAACGCCCGCGACTGACGGTGAGCGGTTGTACGTCGTGTTTGGAGATCTTGGACTGTACTGCCTCGACTTCGACGGGGCACTCCTGTGGTCAAAGCCGATCGAGCCGAAGAGGACCTTCATGGACTACGGCGCCGCCGCGTCGCCCGTGGTGCATGACGGTCGGGTTATCGTCGTTTATGACAACCTCGAATCATCCTGGATCGCCTCGTTCGATGCGGCCACAGGCGAGCAGGCATGGAAAGTGCCTCGCGACGAAACCCACTCGTGGGCCACGCCCTTGGTTTGGGAAAACGCCATGCGCAGCGAGATCGTGGTTCCGGGCAAGAACCGCAACCGCAGTTACTCGCTCGACGGTGAACTTCTTTGGGAGTTCAACGGCAACATGTCGAATCTGGTCATTCCGTCGCCGCTGGCTGCCCACGGCCTTTGCTACATCGCGTCGGGTTACGTGGGCGACGCGCATCGGCCGACATTTGCAATTCGGCCCGGCGCCAGCGGCGACATCACGCCGGAAACCGATTTTGCCGACAGCCCTTTCATCGAGTGGTATCAGGGCACATCGTCCTCTTATAACCCATCGCAACTCGTGTACGGCGACTACCTGTACACGTTGTACGACCAGGGATTTCTGACCTGTCACGATGCCCGAACCGGAGAGGAACAATACGGCAAGAAGCGGTTTTCCCCGAGTGGATCGTTCACCGCGTCTCCGTTCGCCTACAACGGCACCGTCTTCTGTCTTAGCGAAGACGGATTGACCTACGCTGTGAAGGCCGGGCCCGAATTCGAGGTTATCGCCCAAAACGAACTCGACGAATTGTGTCTGTCCACGCCCGCCGTCGCCGGCGATCGTCTGTTGATACGCACCGCCTCGAAACTGTACTGCTTGACCGAAAGCAAGTAATCGGCCGAGCCGAATCGACGTGGTACATCCCGCACGGGTTACGTCTGCTTGCTCGCTTCGAGTTCACCTGCGGCAAACGCTACTGGGCGTTGAGCCGAGCTTCGACATCCCGCAGCAGTTGATTCAGCGAATGGTTCTGCGAAATCGCACACACGCGTTCGATGGTTCGGAGAAGATGTGCAGTCACGTTTGGATCCCTCTCAACGTAGGGAACCAACTGCACAAATGTGCTGTCGACGAGTGCGTCCCAGGTCGGCTCTGTCGTTACGATTCGCAGCTTCCCATCGTCGTCATGGCGAAAACGCGACGGCAACGAGCGTTGTGACAAGAGCACAAATCCCCGGCCGAGTTGATCAATGCATTCTTTCGCAGTGAATGGATCGTTCACACCCGGCGACAAGGCCCGGGCGGCAATCTCGACGAATTGGTTCAGAATGAAGAACAAATCCTGGGTTGGCGTTCTTGAGATGCCCACCGCCATAGCGGCATGCACCTGAGAGGCACACTCATCGGTATCCGGTTCCCCGCAGGCGGTCGCGTCATGATCCGAACAGTGGCCGATCAATGCGATCAGTTGGCCTTGCAAAAGATAGTCGCCCGGCCGCACCAATAATTCGACCGTCGCGTCATGCTGGCGAGTGAAATCGATCAGCGCGGCTTCGTCGATCCCTTGCAGGTATCCCGCGTGGCTACAGACCACATTGACGACCGGTTCGACGGATTTGTTGGAGTCGCCCGAGTTCTCGATTCCCTCGCCCAATGTATCTGGAAACAACTGGTTGATCATTTCAATCATCTTATCCGAGATCCGATCAAGCACATTTGAAATGTGCATGCTTTCAGGGATGTGGTGAATGAAATAGATCAGCACGCCGACGCTGGCGATCGTCAACGCGATCGCGACACCCACGGATAAATGCGGCACGAACACGTCCGCATCGACCGCAGTGCCAAACGCCTTGCTGCCGGATCGCACCGTGCGCAAGACAAGCAAACAGTACAGAAACGTCGCGAGGAAGGTTCCCAGCGTCAACTGATTGCCGCGATCATGCATGAAGTTATCAAGCAGGCGCGGTCCGAACTGCGAGGTGCCGTAAGAAACAGCCAGGATCGTGAGCGAAAACGTGACCCCGGCGACGGTGATCATCGATCCGGCGACGGTCGCGAGCAGGGCGCGGGCGCCTTCGGGCTCGTTCAAACTGGCCCACCAAACCTCGCTCATCAATTTCGCGCCTAGCCTGCGGTCAACATCGAGGACCACCTGGCTTAGCACAATTGCACCAATCGCCATCAACGTCGGAACAAACCAATAACTGCCCCGAATGTGATAGATCCACTGCTGGATTTTCGCTCTCAATTCCCGGCTCACTTGTTCGAGTCGATGGTCGTCGACGGCAATACCACACACTTTCGCGGTGTGGAGAATAGATCACGACTTACGATGCCGCACGAGTAGACAGGTGCTGTGGCAGATTCCGCGCCACACCCGCGAGATTGTTGAGGCCACTCGCGACACAATGTTTATGCGTCGCTTTGCACGCGCGTGAACATCACGGCTGCGTCTGCTGGTTGATCGGCACCCACCGTGCACGCCGTTCGACCAGATCCCCGCAAAAGCGACTCCACTCGCGTGTGGTTTCCTGCGAAAACCGCAATCAGCGCGTTTGGCATGGCGATTGCGTCGCAAGACAACCGCTGAAAATGAAGCTGTGGGAACCACGGCTGAACCATATCAATCAGGAGTCACAAGAAATGCTAACTCGCGAAGAAATCAGGGGCCAATGGAATCAGGTCAAAGGCCGCCTGCAAGAACATTGGGGCCAACTCACCGACGACGACCTGCGCCAAGCGCACGGATCGACCGACCAATTAATCGGCGTAGTGCAGCAGAAAACAGGCGCCACCCGTCGCGAGGTCGAGCAATTCCTCGATCGAGTCCTTTCCGATGGCCGGTCGACCGCTGATCGCGTCTCCGAAGCCGCATCGCAGTACGCCCAGGAAGCGAGCGAAATGGCTCGCGAACATTACGCGAGAGCGGCAAATGCGACCGCCGATCTGTCCAAGCAGGTTGCTCACACAGTACGCAATCGGCCAACTGAATCGCTCGCAGTCGCATTCGGACTCGGCATTGCTGCGGGAGCGTTGTTCTTTCTCGGCCGTCGCAATCGCTAATCAACGAAACCAGAAATGAGCACTTTAGCAACACGGAAACAATCCCGCGCAATTCGAGACCAAATGCAGGTCGTTCGAAATGAACTGCCCTACGCGATGGACGACGCCCGGGATGAACTGAAAAAATTGGGCGACTGGAAGCACTACGTGCGGAAGTTCCCCGTGGCAGCACTCGCCTGCACCGCAGCGGTCGCCTACATGGCTGTACCGCAAAAGCCGGCCAGAACGGTGACAAAGTCACCTGAAAGCGAAGAGGTCCCCAAGGCGTCCATCGTCGGTAGCTTGATCGGTGCGGCCACCGCCATGGCGATTCGCAGCGGAACGTCATTCGCAGTCCGGCAAATCGGGTCGAGTTTTTCCCAGTCGCGCGGGGGCAGGTAATCATGATCGCACCAGCTGAATACGACTTCAACAATCAAATGGAAATGATCCGGCGCGGACCTGCCGCGGGGATCGAACAAGCACACATCAGCGCGACCTCGGGTCCCTCGCTCAGCAAAAAGGTTTCGATGACCGTTCGCGGCGCGGTGGAAAACCATCCCGCCGCTGCACTCGCCGTCGCCGCCGCCGTTGGCGTCGCGGCTGGATGGCTGGTGAAACGGGGAGGACGTTGAAATGAACCATCAAAACCAGCAATCAGGCGGATTCCATCGCGTGATGCAGGATGTGATTGAACTTTGCGAGTTGCAATGGCAACTACTCGCCGTCGATGGCGAGGAAGCAAAGCGACGCGGCGTGAAGGGTATTGCTCTTCTCGT
>JAHELS010000298.1:4143-6459 GCA_024644085.1 Rhodopirellula sp. | reverse complement strand
CTCCATGTGAAAATCCCACGGTTCCTCGTCGCGCAATTCAACCAGAATACTCGCCATCATTTCCGGCACGTCGATTTCGCGTAACCGTTTGTAGTACATCATCAACGTCTTGTCGCGCGGCGAGAATGATTCATCGTAAAGAAACGCCTCGGGATTCACGCCGGCGTTATACGGGTCGGTGAACCGTTCGTCGCGGACCGGTTCCTTGCGGTAAGTGTAAGGTTGTTTGCTGTGCCATCGCTCAGGGATGTCGTCGGTCGCATCCTTGACGCCGTCCAACTGGCCGGCGGCTTCGACGCACTGGTCCAGGTGATTCATCCATGGTTGAATCTGCTTACGACATTGATCATCAACGAGAGACGAAATTGCCTGGGTTCCGAAGTCGACGACGTCGCCCAGTTCGAATTCGATCAATCGGGCAACACGAATGGTGGGCGCATCGGCCAGCGGGTGCGCGTCGTCAATCAATCGACGACACACATCAAGGACGGCGGGAATTGAGATTTCGTAGACCCCGATCAACAACTCTTCGGTCGTCGGGGCCGAGAGAATCTCATCCATCCAACGCTCGAGCGCCGGATGGGGAACTTTGTCCAAACCGAGAGGCGGTTCCCGCATCTCTCCAACGCGTCGGCGGATAAGTGAAACCTGTTCGGCACAGAGGTACGCATGGTGGCTCAGCGCAGTCTTCAATTCGTAGATCGGTTCGGCCGTGATTCTTGCCGTCAACGTCTCATGTATTCTCCGCAGCACATAATGCATTCGCTTGAGACGTTCGACGCTTTCATCCAGGCTCCAATCGCTTTCAACCGCGCGCTGCATCGGACAGAGACCGGCCAATGCGGGGAGTCGACGATAAGATGAGTATGTGGTTGGATCGGACATTTCTCTAATCTTTACCTGTGCCTGAGACTCGCCGGAGAACCCAAAAATCCCAATGTACATCGGGGATCGTGAGACTGCTTCCATGCCTGTGTGAGGCTCGCATGTTGAGGTTGCGCGCCGCCCCGCCTATTATGCGTCGGATCGGCGACTCCATGACTTGTTAACTCCATTTCCCTGTTTTGTGCTGAAAACAAATGCGACTCTTCATTGCTGCGATTGCACTCGTTTTCGTGTCCGCGTCGTCCGCCGCAGCGGCGGATTCGAATTGGCCGGAATTTCGCGGACCGACCGGCGACGGTCACGCCCGTGATGCCAATTTGCCGATCGCTATCGATGAATCGGTTGTGAAGTGGAAAACACCGATCCACGGCAAGGGATGGTCATCACCGGTCGTTTGGGATGATCAAGTCTGGCTGACTACGGCAACGGAAGATGGCACGAAGATGTCGGTCATTTGCGTGGACCGTGCCGCGGGAAAGATCATTCACGACGTCGTCGTTCAGGAAAACGACGAGCCGGCGTTCTGTCATCCGATGAACAGCTACGCGACGCCCACTGCGGTGATCGAGGAGGGACGCATCTATGTTCATTTTGGAAGTTATCTAACCGCCTGCCTTGATACGAGCACCGCGAAGGTTATCTGGGCCCGACGGGATTTGGAATGCGACCATCACCGCGGTCCGGCATCGTCACCGATCCTTGATGACGGAAAACTTTATGTCGCCTACGACGGGTTTGACGTCCAGTACGTCGTCGCGCTGGACAAGGTGACGGGCGAGACGGTTTGGAAAAAGTCACGCGACATCGATTACGGGACCGATAACGGCGACCGTATGAAGGCTTATTGCACGGCACATGTGATCGAGGTCGACGGCGAGAAGCAACTCGTTTATCCCAGCGCCGTCGCCTCGATCGCCTACGATCTGGACAATGGCGATCCACTTTGGATTGTTTATCACGACGGCATGAATGCATCGGCAAGGCCGCTCTATTCCGACGGGTTGGTCTTCATCACCAACGGGATGGGTGCGATGGTCGCGGTGCGACCCGATGGATCGGGCGACGTAACCGGAACGCACATTGCATGGTCGGATGAGCGTGGTGTCGCCAAAAAATCATCGCAGTTGATGGTCGACGGTCTCTTCTACATGACCAGCGACGATGGAGTTGTCTCTGCGCGTGAACCTAAGACCGGAAAAATCATTTGGCAGAAACGGGCCGGCGGCGAATTCGCTGCATCACCGATCTACGCCAGTGGCCGGATCTACTGTGTCAGCACCCAGGGCACAATCTTGACGCTCGCGCCGGGCGACGAGTTCAAGCTGCTTGCCGAAACCCAACTCGGCGACGGTTACATGGCCTCGCCCGCCGTCGTGGACGACGAGATGTTCTTGAGGAGCAAATCGCACCTCTACAAGATCGCGGAATAGT
>JAHELS010000298.1:0-4043 GCA_024644085.1 Rhodopirellula sp. | reverse complement strand
GACGAGTTCAAGCTGCTTGCCGAAACCCAACTCGGCGACGGTTACATGGCCTCGCCCGCCGTCGTGGACGACGAGATGTTCTTGAGGAGCAAATCGCACCTCTACAAGATCGCGGAATAGTGTTCCACGACTTCACTCTCCTCTGGGCATTGGTAGCTACACAAGTCGTCAGCGACACATTTCACCCTCCCCAAGGAGGGAGAAGGAAGTCGTGTAGTCGTAGGACGGACCGAGCTTTGCGAGTTCCGGCGTTGTTTTGAGTGATCGCCGGAACTCGCAAAGCTCGGTCCGGCCTACAAAGCTGGTTATCGATACGTTGACTCGAAACAACCAACCGGTTTTGCAAGCACGCAGCGACCGCAACGAATCTTCCGCCCGATCATTTTCGCGCGATGATATTGCTTCGACCTGCGAATCCTATTCGTCGAAGCGATAAATGCACTCGCCGCGGCTGCTGTTGGTGAGGTAGTAGATTTCGCCTGACTCGTCTTCGCCGAACGCCAAAACCGGAATGCTCTCGGGAACGACTTGTTCGTTCCTGGTCGCCTTGCCGGTCGCGGGGTCGAAGCTGAGCGCCCAGACCGTTCCGGTCACGTAATCAGCGTACAAGTACTTGCCCGCCAACTGCGGCAGACGCGAACTCCGGTAGACACGGCCTCCGGTGATCGATTTCCCGATTCTGTGGTCGTACTCCCAAACCGGTGCGATAGGATCGCTGACTCCGTCGACGGCGGGCCGGTTTCCGAAGGGGTGCGATCCTTCACGTGCGCTCCAGCCGTAATTGCCACCTTTCTCGATGGTCACGACTTCTTCCCACAGTTCCTGGCCAACGTCGCCGGCCCACAACGCACCCGTTTCCTTGTCGAATGCGATCCGCCAGGGGTTGCGCATTCCAAAGGCGTAAATTTCCCCCTGCGCGTCTTTGGTTTTTACGAACGGATTATCTGACGGAATTCCGTAATTCTTTCCGTCCGACGGATTATCGACGTCGATTCGCAGGATCGAACCGAGCAGCGTCGACAAGTTCTGGCCGTTGCCGTGGGGATCGTTTCGGTCGCCGCCGTCACCGAGCCCAATGTAGAGATACCCGTCGGGGCCAAATTCGATCGAGCCGCCGTTGTGGTTTTGGAACGGTTGCTCAATCTCCATCAGCACAAATTCCGAATCGGCATCCGCCTTGTTGGCATCGTCTTCGGAAACCGTGAATCGCGAAACGACCGATTTCTTCTCGGTCGGATGCGAATAGTAAACGTAAATGTGTCCGTTGTTTTTGAAATCCGGGTGAATCGCCAAACCAAGCAAGCCCTGTTCATTGGCACCTGGCTTTTTCCAATCGTGAACCTTCCCGCGCAGATCGAGGAACAGATGTGATTGCTCGACATCGCTGCGATTCTCGAAAGTCCAGATCGCTCCGTATTGCGATGCGGCGAACAGCCGATTGCTGCCGTCCTTGGGGTAGGTCAATTCCATCAGCCTCAACGGACGCAGTTTTCCTGCTTCGTCGAACGCTTCCCAGTCATCCCATTTGAGATTCTCAAACGCGAGGGTGCCCGACAAGTCCAACTTTCCGTCGATCGGCTGGGGCACCGAGCCGTCTTCGCCAAGTTCTCGAATCTTGATATTGCGATAGGCGACTTCGTTGCCGTGATCCTGGAGACAGATGTGTCCCTCGCCGGCCGCGCCGAACCCGTCGAGTTTCGCGAACTTGCTTTTCGCGACTCGATCATTCCAATCTTTGTTTCCGAGCTTGAAATGGTAATAGCGCACGCCGTTCATGCAGACTTCGCTGTCATCCTTCGAGATCCGAATGTAGAGCTGGTTCCACTCGCCGGCGGGTCGTGTCGCGTCGGGAACCTCCTTGACTGCGGCCCACCGCGGAACGGCGGGCTGGTACAGCTGGTACAACCAACCTGCTTTTTGCGGATCATGGCCATCAACGTTGTCCTGGATCTGAATCTCAGGTCCGGTGTGCCATGGCGGCCCCGATCCCTCGACGACATGAAACATCACGCCGCTGTTGCCGCCTTTGCTGATCTTGTATTCGAGCGAAAGTTCAAAGGCGCCATACTTGTCCTCGGTGATGATGTCGCCGGCACCCGCGTCGGTTCGTACAAGTGTGCCGTCGACCACTTTCCAGCCTTGCGAGATCTCCGGCTTTTTGTAGTTCCGCCATCCATCCGCCGATTCTCCGTTGAACAGGAGCTTCCATCCGCTCTTCGCTTCCGCCTCGGTCAGTGCATTGGGTGACGCATCAGCAAAGGCATGGGTTGCAAAACAAAGAGCAACGAAAATCGACAAGTACTTCATTTCAGACTCACGGCATAGAATGGTGGGTTACCCGGGACTCCGGACCCCAAGAGTATTATTCATGGCTTGTCCGATCACAACTGGCGGCCCCGACGTGGCACAATTCGGGTGGGGTCTCTCCCCGCAATTGTGACCGCGAGCAAGATCGACACCGAGCGATCAAGAGTCTGAATGCGAATTCCAATCCATTATGGTCGGGGCCAGATTGAGGTCAGCATCCCCCGCGGCACCGACGTCACCATCATTCGCAAGCCGCCCATGCCGATTGTCGCCCGGCCTGGTTCGGCGATTGAATCGGCCCTCGACACTCCGGTCGGCTCGCCTCCTTTGGAGACCCTGGCCGCGACCGCATCGAGCGCGTGCATCGCGATCTGTGACATCACTCGGCCAGTCCCCAATCACCTGTTCCTTCGGCCGTTGATTCAGCGTTTGATGGCATCCGGGGTTCCGGCATCGAGAATCACGGTTCTCGTTGCCACAGGGTTGCATCGGCCCAACGAGGGCGCCGAGCTTGCCGCGTTGGTCGGCGATCGGTGGGTCATGGACAACGTGTGTGTTGCCAACCACTTTGCACGCAGTGATGCCGATCACGTTCTGCTTGGGGAAACGGAAACCCGCGGTACGGTCGTCCGTCTCGATCGCCGGTTTGTGGAAGCGGACGTGCGTATTGCCACCGGATTGGTCGAGCCCCATTTCATGGCGGGATACTCAGGCGGCCGCAAGGTGATCGCTCCCGGGTTGGCCCATGCCGAGACGATTACCACGTTCCACAGTGCTCGATTCATGGCCGATCCGGCGGCGACCAATTGCAACATGGTCGGTAACCCGCTTCACGAAGAGCAGCTTGAAATCGTGCGGATGCTTGGCGGCGCCCTTGCCATCAACACGGTGATTGATGAAAGCCGCAATCTCTCATTCGTGAACTTTGGCGAGATCGTCAAAAGCCACGACGAGGCGGTCTCGCATGCGCGCGGCTTCTGTGAGGTAGGCGTCCCGCGACGATTCACGACCGTCATCACAAGCGCCGCCGGCTATCCGCTCGATAAGACCTACTACCAGACGATCAAGGGAATGGTCGGCGCGACCGGCATCCTTGCCCCCGGCGGAGATCTGATCATCGCGTCGGAGTGCAGCGAGGGGATGGGGTCTGCGGAATTCGTCGCCGCCCAGCAGCGATTGGTTCAATCGGGACCGGAAGCATTTCTCGCGGAGATCTTGCAGAAAACTCATGCCGATATCGACGAATGGCAATCGCAAATGCAAATCGGTCCGATGTCGGCCGGACAGGTTTATCTCTACAGCGACGGTCTGCCGGCGACGGACCATGGCAAGACCGGCGTAACGGTCGTCGACTCGCTCGATTCCGCCATTCATTCCAGCCTTTCGCGGCATCCCCAGCCGTCCCTGGCCGTTATCCCCGAAGGACCCTATGTGATCCCGTTCCATCGGCCAGCCGTTTACTCGTGAGCGATCTGCGATTGGCGATTTGAGTGGAAATCCTATAATCCGACCGGGCCGTCCGTAGGGCTGGTCCGTCCGTATGACTAGGCACTGTCCCGTAAATGAAGAAAAGCCGATGGTGAGCCGACGGCGCTAGGTTCTGTTTGATGAATCGAGTCGTCTAAAAATCAGTCGGATGCTGGCTAAGGTGACCATCGAAGAGTAGCAAATCGCGAGTTTCTCGCTTCGAGTCGCGATTCGCCGGAAATTCTTGAGCCATCCAATGCATCTTTCGA
>JAHELS010000297.1 GCA_024644085.1 Rhodopirellula sp. | reverse complement strand
ATAGGTTGTTCTCCAGGTCGTAGAGCACCGTTGGCAGAGAATCGCCTCGCGACCCATCTGCTGACCATGGAGCCCAAGGCATGGCAAGGCCGCCACTGACGATGAGCTTGTTCGTGCCCTGCCGAATCGCCAACGCGTCGTTGAGATAAGGTGGTCCCAGATGGCAGAAGAACACTCGCGGACGTGTGTCCGGCGTTTCAGGCTTATCTTTCCAGTATGCAAAGACGTCGTAGCTGTCGTGAGCTTCATCCGGAGCGAGCGAGTGTCCGACGATGTGAGCGAGCGTTGCATAGAGATCAGTCAGCGTCACGATTGACCGATTCACTTTTCCGCCTTCGAGAACCGCCGGCCATGAAACGATGAACGGGACTCGGATGCCGCCTTCCCACAATTTCGCCTTCTTGCCTCGCAGGCCGCCGCTCTCCTGATTGCGGCCAAGGTTGTCACCAATGTTCGGCCCGTTGTCGCTGGTAAAGATGATAAGCGTGTTTTCAATCAGCTTGTGGCCGGGCCAGCGAGGATCGTCAGTCGTCTTGAGCTGAGTCAGCAGCTTTCCGACGACAACGTCATTCTCTAGAACCATGTCCTCGCGCTCGCCGGCCTTTGCGGCGTCGCTGTAGCGACTCTCGCCTTTGATCGGCGTTCCGGCGATTTCGTCAGGAACGGCGTAGTCACCTTGTGGATTTCTCTGGAAGTGATTCGCATTCGGCACGTAGTAAAGAAAGAATGGTTCGTCAGCCTTCGTTGACTGACGGTCAATAAACGACTTGGCTTCACGCAGGTACAGAGGACCGAGGTTGCGCAGATCCCAATCGGGGGCGGCAAGGATACGCCCCTCACGTTTCTTCATACCAATCAGCTTCATGCGGCTGCGGTCCGTGAAGGTGAAACGGTCGTTACGAATCAGGACGCGCGGCTCTGTGTCGAGTGGGTCTTCCGTGTTTCCCGGAACGCCGAAATACTCGTCGAAGCCGTGATGAGTCGGCCCGTCGAGCAGCGTCTTCGTGAAGTCCACATCGTGAAAGTAGAAGTCATCGGCTGCTTTGCCCTCACCGTCGTCGAAGGACAAACCGACGTGGTACTTGCCGATTCCGGCAGTGCGGTATCCGTTTGCCTGAAGCATTTCGGGTAGCGTCGTCAGTGCTCGCTGGATCATCGGAGTATTCGGGCCGTGAGGCAGCCAGCCCTGATGCTTCAGGTACGACCGATGAGCGAATCGTCCCGTCAAAAGTGAGTATCGCGTTGAGCTACACATCGAAGCCGGCGAGTAACCGTCGGTAAACAATATCGCGGAGCGAGCAAAGCGTTCGAGATTCGGAGTCCGCAGCGTCCTTTCAATTGGCGGTGCATTTGGACTCAGACGCACTCCGAGATAAGCGCTGGTGTCTCCGATTCCCATGTCGTCCGCCATCATGATGATGATATTCGGTTTCGATGGGCGTTCGACCGCCTGAAGCTGGCTGACAAAGCACGGCGATAGAGCAGCCGTTGCTGCAGCGAATGCCAGGACGAATGTGTTCGGCGGAGTTCTGTTCTGCAGATTATTCATGATGAGTAACTCAGGGTTTCTGCGACCAAAGTAGCTGGACTTGACGTGCAAAGTCGATCCCCCGTTCCGAAAAAGTCGCTTCCTGCGCACAGACCACGGGAGACTGAATCGTTGCGATCACGGAAAAAAGACCTGCAGCGAGCCATCGTAGCGGGAAAGCCTGAAATCTCATTTTGCCTCCGATGACTTAAGTGAGTCGGTATAGGCTTTGGCGTCGGCTGCAAGTTGGGCAAGGCTGGGATCCGCTTTTTGCTCGTAGTCCTTGACGGCCTTGCCGGCATAGACCACGGCTCTGTTGCGGGCCTGAAATTCGGGGTCGTCATTCAGAGCCTTGCGTTTCGTATTGCGCTCTTGGACGGCAGCATCCACGCTTCTGAAGGCTTCAGGAAAACGGGCTTCGAGGGCGGCCTGACGCTTTGCCGTTTCGGTTACCAAGGCGGCGAGTTGCTGGTCACTGGCCGCTTCCAGCGCGGCACGAACCTGTCCAAGTTCAGAAGCGAAACGCTGCTTCGCCGTTCCATTCTCTTTGAGACGCGCGAGCTCGGGTTTGGTCGACAGGACGTATGCGTCCTCCGCCTTGCGCGCTTTGTTCACCGCAACCTCCATGCGTTTGAATTCAGGATCGGATGCTTTGAGTTGTTGTTTCTTCTTCGCGATGAGTTTGGTCAGTTCTTTGTGCGAGGCAAATGCATCGGCGTAGTCGGCATGTAGAGCGGCTTTGAGCTTGTCATGTTTAGCGACAAGATCGCGATATGTCTGGTCCTCCAAAGTTAGACGTGACTTGACGTTCACGTACGCGATTTTGTAACGCTCGGCGGGATTACGCTTAACTGGCTCACGATCCAATTGAAGGGCTATGAGTTTCCTGCGAGTCTCAGACCAGTTTTCGCGCTGACCGGTGGCCTTCCAGACGCGAACGTTGTCGATCGATGCGCCGGGCAAATCGAACTGGAAGGCGAAGTACTTGCGAGTGCGGTCTATGATGGGGTGACGGCCGATGACGAATTCTTTGTGGTTCAAATGCGCAACCATTTCGTCGTCCCAGTATTCCACCGTCATCGTCTGCCACTGGCCCGGGCGAGGTTGGCGGACGCATTCGCCAAGGTGAGCGGGCACAATCCCAGCTCTTCGATCGACGGGCGTATTTAGCTGAAAGTGCTCTCGATAAATCTGCGTGACGCTGTTGTAGCCGCCGCCGCCCGTCACGAGCCGAAGGTCCGTCGTCATTTCCGATAACTTGAAGTCGAACTGAATGATCGTGTTGTGGAAGGAAGGATCTTTCAGGAAGACGCGTTTGGTTTCCGTCGGATTGACGTTCGTACGCAACAGAGCTCCGTCACGAAGTGCAAAATCGGCCCCGAAGCCCCAGCGTTCAGAGACGGTCTCAGGATCAAAGTCTTCCGAGAACATCAGCTCGCCTGGCGTACACATTAAGGAGTTGGGTGCTGCGGGCTTCTGGGCAATTGCTGTCGCCGAGATCGTCAAAAGGTAGAGCGCGAGGATTGTCGAGAGAGATTTCATGTTGTTCTTTGAGCTTGGTTGGAGCTTACTGGTTTTCGTCCATAACATACGGATACTCCGTGTCACCTGAAAATTGCCCGGTCAAAGACCTGCCCCGCGTCAAGTCCCGTTTGGATACGTGAAGGTGAGGTTCTCTATGCTGCCATGAAAGTGGTTCGGGGTTTTGTAATCGCCGACTGGTTGGACCATGTCTGCGCCAATTTGAATCGAGTCGCCGGGTTCTTTCTGGATCACACCTGCGTTTGCTTTGTCAACGAGCTTACCGTTTACCTTCAGGTAGACTTCTCCGTTGGCATTCCATTTTGCCTCGAAACTTGCAGGACCAGTGATGGGGTCAGATGAACGGATCACCGTTCGTTGCTTGTTCACGCACGCGGCGAAACACAAATGGCCTTTGTCGAGGTAAACGCTATACCCAGCTCGATCGCCGCCATGGGCGAGGATGACTCCGGAAGGCGAATCGGGGCGAATGGCGCCTTTGATTTGCAGCGAGCGACCGCCTGCGACTTTCGGCGCACGAAACGCCGGCAAGTGGAGCCACGATTTTCCATCCAACTTGAGCGATCCAGTGTCGCCCCTGACGCCATGATTCACAAAACGAAGAAGTTGGTTGCTGGCAAGGATCGCGATCGTGGGAACGGGCGCGGTAAGTGGAGCTTCACTGTCGAACGCAAACTCGAGGTCGTCGGCCCAGACCGAGATTCGATCGGCCATCGCAGCGGCGCGTTCTGGTTGTTTCGAAAGAAGATTGGCGGACTCACCTTCATCGGCTGCAAGATCGTATAGTTGAGCTTCGCTGCCGTCAGGATTGACCATGAATTTAAAGCGGCCGTCGCGCATCGCGAATGTGGGGCTTTGGTGTTCGGGTTTGCCGCCCTTGAGAATGGCGTGAGGATGGCCGTATTGCCAGAACACGGGTTTCGTCCGGCGGGAAGCCTTACCGAGAAGTACGTCGCTTCGGTCGACACCGTCGAGTTGGTCTTCGACTGATATTCCTGCGAATCGACAGATGGTCGGTGAGACATCTATCGCACTCATCACGCTGGTGGTGTCTTCGATTCCGGCCGGAATTGTACCCGTCCAGCGCGCAATGAAGGGCATGCGGATGCCGCCCTCGAACAACGACCATTTTCGTCCGCGATACGGACCAGTGAATCCAGCCGGCGGCCCCGTCTTGTACTTCTTTGGCCAGTCGGTTGGTCCATTGTCACTTGTAAAGAGGATCAACGTCTTCTTTCCAAGATTCAGTTCGTCAATCGTCGAGATTACTCGCCCAATCTGTTTATCCATCTCTTCGAGAACAGCGAAGAAATCGCGAACGTAAGGATCATCGGAGACAGACTTAAACTTGTCGGCGCTGCCGGGGCGAGGCACGTGCGCATCGTGTACGTCGTTGGGAAACAGTCGAACATAGAATGGTTTTTCGCGATGCCTTCGGATGAAGTCGATCGTGCGATCTGTCTGTATTTGCATCCTCTCCCAGCGCTGACACGGAATCACCTTTCCGTTGCCGAGAGCCCGCGCTCTTTCGACTCCCTTCGGATTCGAAATAATTCGATCGCCCAGCCCCTCAAACGAAACCAAAGATTCATCGAACCCGTACGCCTGAGGCAACGGAGCATCGTCGACATCGCGACCGCCGCCCATATGCCATTTACCGAAATGCGCGGTCGCGTAACCATCAGCTTTCAATTTCTTCGCGGTCGTCGGGGCGGACGCATCGAGATAGTCAGCCATCCCGCGATTCGCATTGCCGGCGCGTGTATTGAGGAACGAATGGATCTTCCAGCGGCCCTGATACTGACCGGTGGTGAGGGCGACTCGTGATGCGGAACAAATTGGAGAGTTGACGTAGAAGTTGGTCAGTTTGATGCCTTCAGCGGCGAGCTTGTCGATGTGAGGCGTCTTGATCAGCGGATTCCCAAAACAGCTCGGATCCGCGAATCCCATGTCATCAATGAAAATGACAACGATGTTCGGCTTCTCGCCCTTCGACTCTTCCGCCGAGGCCGACTCGAGGTCCATCGAGATCGCGACAAGAGATAGTATCGTTAATGCATACAGTTTCATTGTGCTACGACTCGCTCCTCTGTGAATAAACAGTGAATAAGGAATAACTGGCGTAGTGGATTTCGCCAGAAAACGCTGACGACGGAATTCTGGCGAATCCCACTACAGAAATGCGCCAGTAACGATGTCATTGTTCGAAAGCGACCTGCACTTCGATGATGCCTATTGCACTGTCCTCCCTCGCGGTCATTTTGATTCGAATGGCGTCGCATTCTGTCGGAGCCGCCGGATGGACGACGTTGAATTGATTGGCTCGCATGTCGTATTTGTCGGTGGTGTAAAGTTCGAATGGCTTCCACTTGCCGTTGTGCTCAACTTCGAGAGACCACTCCTTCGGTAGCCTGACATCGCCTTGCCAGCGGTTCATCCAGAACACGCCGACGCTGCGAAGGCTCTTTGTTTCACGGAAGCGGCCGATGACCCACTGGGATTTTCCCGGTTGTCCTCGGCTGGTCCAGCGAGTGACCTTGTTGCCGCTCGACCACTTATCCACACGGCCATCGCCGATGGCGGTGATGGTGTCTTCGGCCGCCGTGTGAGAAGCGGTGATCTCCTTGAAGACGCTTTCCTTCGGTAACGCGTGCGGATCAAACACGCTCAGCGACTTGTCGCGCGGGAACCACACGGTCATCGAACTAGCGCCGCGATTGTTCCACGCGTAATACGGCGTGAGGGCGAGGGGTGTGGATTTGGCATCGCCGCTTTTCGTGACTGCCTGAGCGGAGACATGTGCCTGAATGAACGAGCCGGACTTGATTGTGCTTGTTTTGATTGGCGCCTTGGATGTGTCGGGCAGTTCGTCAAAGAAGAAACGCTGCGTCGCACCGCCGTTGTCCACTCCTTCCGCACACTGCACGAACGGTCCACGCGTGAACGCGATTCGATTCGCGTTCGCTTTGACGGCCGGATGACACTCCGTGACTCGGACGGGCATCGGCAGATTCAGGACAACTCGATCGCCCGGTTTCCATTCGCGGTCAATGGACACGAAACCCTTTTCGATCGAAGTCGTAACGCGATCGCCGTTGACCGTGAATTCGATCGGCTCGGCGAGAGAGTCGGCATAGCGATACAGTTCGCCGGGGACGAAACGCTCTTGCGTCCACGTGGGAATACGCAGTCGCAGGCGAAATTTCGTCGGCTTCGCCGGATTGATGGCGACGCTGATCTCGCCATCGTTCGGATACGCCGTCTTCTGCTCGACCTTCACTCGAGTGCCGTTCAGTTCGATTTCTGTCCGGCTCTCGGCGAAGAATGTGATGTAAAGGTCATTGTCATCGTGGGCGTAGGTCATGCCGGGAACCTGTGGCACCAGTCGAGCCATGTTGGATGGGCA
>JAHELS010000296.1 GCA_024644085.1 Rhodopirellula sp. | reverse complement strand
TCGGCCAGGCTCGGCCAGGAGTTCCCAGAATGCTTCGGTCCGATCGACGTGAACGGGATCAATCAAGGCCAGCCGGTCTCCTGCCGCGACCTGGATCAGGCAGAGCTGCGGCCGGTAACTGTCCTCCGAGACAAACTCCGTATCGAACGCGATCAACGAGCAATCCGCAATCTCTTCACAGAATTGCTCCAATTGATCGACGGTGTTTATCGTGTCGTACTGCAACGTTACGCTGGTTGACGAGGAGAATGGAGGCAGGCTGGATGGCCCCCCCGACTTTAACGAGGGATTCGCCTCTCGCCTATCCGCGTACCTGCCTCGGTCATTCCCAATCCTCATTTTCCGTCATGCCCCCAGTGCCAAATACCCCCGTACCCGATATCCCCGTGCCCAATCATTGCCCCGGTGCCACCGATCGGCGCGCCGCGCTGTCGGACGCCCCTTCCCCAGCCTCGCCAAAGTTGCTCGTCAGCGTGCGTGACCGGAATGAAATGGATATGGCGATCGAGGCTGGAGCCGATATCGTTGACTTCAAAGAGCCGCGTCGCGGACCGCTGGCTCCGGCCGATCGCGAACTGTGGCATCACGCGGCAAGCCGGTGGGATCGTCCTGTGCAAAGTGATCAAGAACGGATGCCATGGTTGTCGGCCGCTCTGGGAGAATGTGAGGAAGCGAACTCCATCGCCCATGCCGTGCCCTTCGCGTTCGATTTCGCCAAGGTAGGTCCGAGCGGTTGCCGCAATGCTTCACGGGTAATCGACTTGTGGGCTGAGATTCGCTGTCAGCTCGACGACTCGATCGAATTGGTTGCCGTCGCCTATGCCGACTGGGGCGTGGCCGGATGTCCCGATCCGGAGACCTTATTTGATCTCGCAAGCAGTCAGGGTTTCCGCCGGATTCTCATCGATACATTCCAAAAGGATGGACGATCGACAGAAGATCACATCGGAACAAAAGGACTCGTCCGACTTAGCAGGCTCGCATGCCGGCACCGACTGTGGTGGACGCTGGCCGGATCGGTCACCGCTTCATGCGTGTCGAAGCTTGCCGGACATGGAGTGTCACCCGATTGTTACGGGGTGCGAGGCGACGTGTGCCGTAACGGCCGCGGGGGCGAGCTTTGCAGTGATCGGATCGCGGAATGGAAAACCGTGCTCGCGAAGATGCCCGGTCCGAGTGCAAAGCGGCGGTGATCAGTCGGCCCAATCGAGCCCGGTCATTTGATTCACACGTTCTTCGAAGTTGCCAATCAGCCCGCCGACAAGTAACCAATTCGATCTGCGGCGCAGCTCAATTTCTCCGTACTTGTTGATACGCACAATGGAGTCGCCACACAAACCGGCGTCGTGGAGTTGCTTGATATCGACCTCACCTTCGGTGACAACATCAAGAAGAGTTTTTCCGGTCAAATGGATGAACTTCATTAACACGCACCCCGCCTGGGTATGTAACGAGCATCGTAAATCGGGGCGCCCTCCCCGAACGGAGCTGAATGGGTTTGGAAAGCGCGGTCGGAGAAAACGCGCCTCACAGGCACCACATGATTGGCGCCATCGGCTCACGATCCATTGTAATTCGCGCTGCGAAGGAATTCAGCGTCGCGAGAGCCCATTATCGCCCAATCAAATCCTCAACCGCAGCTTCGAGATCGCGGCCGGTGAAGTTGATCGCCGCGACATGTCCTTTCTTGTCAAGGATTGCGACGAAGGGCATCGAGACCATTCCGAACTCCGCCGCTACCTGGTTGGCAACTTCGGCGGTCGCGGACGACTCGGCTCGGAAGCTCGGAAAGGCAAAACCGTTTTGAACGGCGAACTGGTCCGCCGGAGCGCCTTCCACGTCAAGATTGACACCGACGATCGCGACGTCGCCCGGGTTGGAATCGGCAATCGATTCGAGCAAAGGGATCAACTGAAGTGATTCCGGAAAATTCATCGCCCAGAACGGCATCAAGACGACTTGGCCGCGGAAATCCGGCAGGTCCAGGGGAGACCCATCGAGTCGCGGCAGATCGGGATCGAATTCTTTTCCAATGACATCCTTGCGGGCCTGGTAGGCGGCCCTGGCAAGTTCTACTTCACGCGTCGTCGCGGCACCGGCGGTGTTGAATCGCGTCGACATGATCTCGTAGGTTGATTCGGCAAGCTCGGATTGTCCGGTCGACTCGAATTCCAAAGCTGCCCCGGCGAGGTACTGGACCGTTTGCAGGTCGGATGATTCCTGAATCAGTGTTTCGACCGCATCACGCCAACGATCCGGAGCCACGGTCTCGCCGTCAACGATCTTGCCACGCAGCGTGTCGATTGCATCGAAACGTACGTTGCCGGCCAACTGCGCGGCCATCTGAGCGACCTCGGGGTTGGGGGAATCGGCAAACAGTTCGATGATCAGGTCTCGGACTCTGCGTGCATGGTCCGTGTGGCCGTAGTTCGCGAGCGTGTGTCGTGCTTCGCCCATCACCATCATTGCCGGAACGTCCGGCCTGGTCTCGGCATCGGCGATTTGTTGAACGTACTCAACGATTCGATCGGCCGAATCGGGATCACCGTTTTGCAGTGATTCGATGGCAAATCCGATCAGCACTAAACGGCTGTCGGCGACCAACGCGGTGTCGGGTGAGTCGAGGTTTTCTTTCGCCAACTTTTCCAGTTCGTTTGCAACTTTGAGGTCACCGAGTGCAGCCAGGTGCGACATTGACTGCAGTTCGCCGCGAGCGCCCTCGACACGCTGCTCGTCGGTCGATTCGGGATGGTCGGCGAGCCGTCGAGACGCCTCGAGTTTCATCTTGACAATCTGAACGAGAGTGTCGCGAGCTTTCTTTTCGTCGGTGATCCCTGACTTCCCGGTAACGATGATCTGCATGTCCTTGTCAGCACCAGCCAGGAATTGGACCAATTCCTTGGGCGACAGATCAGCACGAAGCTGGCGTGACGGTTCAGTCTCGGTATCCGGCGCCGCGATACTGAAAGGCGGTTCGAACGTCTTGGTTTCTTCGGAATCCGGTTCCGAATCACCACTTGCCGTCGTTTCCGGATCGGACGCGACGTCGGATGAAGTCGAGCGGCGTGATTCGGTCAGGGCGCCGGAATGGGATGGCGCACCCGATTCCTCTTCGATGCTTGTCCCGCCCGATGCTGCGTACGGGTCCGCGGTGTCGGGATTGCTGTCTGCGCTGGACGAACAGCCGATCGTTGAGAGTGAGAGAAACGCGGCGGCAATAACAACGAAGCCGTTCGATCGAGGCATCCGGTCTATCATGGATCAATTCCCGTCGTTGAAGTCGCTACGACGCCCGTGCCTTCGATGTACGCGCCTTCGATGTACTCGCCATCGAAATACTGGGACACCATGGGGGGCGCGTTACGCGTGACACAAGCCCAAGGGGTGATCATATCGCGCCGCGGCGTTTTTGTCGGGAGCAATCAGTATTCCACGCCAGCGTGAAATTCCTGCTCGGCGATCACGTATTCGCTGACCACCTGCCCGTCGATCAAATGTTCCTGGATGATGCGTTCGAGCACATCGGGCGTGCAATGGCCATACCACGTCCCGTCGGGCATTACCGCGGCAATGGGGCCTCCTTTGCAGATCCCACAGCATTTCATCCCGAGCCTCAGCACGCCTCCCTTGTGCGAAAGTCCTAATTCCTTGAGTCGTCGTTTGAGGTATTTCCAGGACTCGCTCATTTGCTTGGCACTGGCGCAACTCGCCTCGTTCCGATCGGTGCACAGCAGAATAGCACGGTTACGGTCCGCGATTTTCATCTTTTTGGCGCGGTGACGGGCACCCTCTAGACCTTTGCCATGCACTTCAATTACCCGATCCGGTAGAGAAAGAATTGGAAAACGGCATCGACGCGCGAATTGGGTCGCATGCTATGGAGAGTATATTCACATTTCTTCGCTGCGGTCGCGGCCCGTCGATCAGCCCCCGGAACGCTTTCGGGCAGCGTGGGGACGAGCAACTCCGCTCTTGCGATGGAGAGGCCGATTTTCCGATATTCCGGCGGAACCGGCCTCTCCCTCGAATCAGCACTGAATCGGCATTGTGACCCGAATCGACCGCTATATCCTCGTTCTGTTCTTGCGAACGGCGCTGATTTGCTTTTGCTCGATCGCCGGAGTGGTGATCGTGTTTCACGCCTTCACCAGCCTGGATGATCTCGTCAAGCAGGGCCAGGCTGAAGACGGTTTGATTCCTGTCATGATGCGGTATTACGGCCCGTACTTGCTGCTGATGTTTGACTGGACCGGTGCGATCATCGCGTTGATGGCGTTCCTGTTCACCGTCGGCTGGATTCGCCGCAGTGGCGAGTTGACGGCGACGCTGTCAGCCGGAATTTCGCACGGCAGGATTTTTCGACCTGTCTTGATCGCCTCTTTGGTGATTGTGCTCGTCCAACTTGCCAACCGCGAATTCATCCTGCCGGCGTACCGGGACGCATTGACGTTGAAAGCAAAGGACATATCCGGGGAAACCGAGCAGCCCATTCTGGCACAATACGACAAGACCAACCGTGTCCTTGTTGATGGCAGTGCATTGATCACTCAATCTCAAGTCATTCGCGAGCCAAGTTTTCGTCTCGACGGAGATTATCCGGGATTCGGAGATACTCTGTTGGCGCGTTCGGCGCGCTGGGTCGAAGCAACCAAGGATCATCCCTCCGGGTACTTGCTCGAGGGTGTCGAGCGTCCTTCACAGATTGATCGGTTGGCGTCGGTTGGCGTCGAGGATCGTCCAATCATGATGACCAGCCGTGATCAGCTGTGGCTCGGTTCGCGTCAGTGTTTTTTCGCTACATCCGTGCACACTGACTTGCTGCAGACAAATCAAACGGCAACGCGAACGGCGTCGGTCGCGGAACTGGTTCGTCGCGTGCGCAATCCCGCGGTCCACAGCAGCACAAGTTTGCATGTGATGCTTCACGAACGAATCATTCGCCCGCCCCTCGACTTCGCGTTGATCCTGCTCGGACTTCCGTTGGTGGTCAATCGTCGCGGGCGGAACCTGTTTGTGATGGTCGGCGCCGCGATGTTGACGGTCCTCGCGTTTTTCATGATCAAGACGCTTGCCGGGGCGATGGGAGGCAGTGGTTACCTGTTGTCGCCGGCGATGGCTGCGTGGATTCCTCTGATCGTGCTCGGCCCCATCGCCTACGTACGTCTGCGTGACGTGCAATTGGTATGACTCCGGCCGACATTTCCGTGGTGATACCCGCGTTGAACGAAGAGGCATCAGTCGGCGCCGCGGTCCGCTCGGCGATGCGGTGCGGATCGACTGACGTGATCGTCGTCGATGGCGGCAGCGAGGATCGAACGACGGCGGTCGCAACCGAGGCCGGTGTTCACAAGCTTGTCCGGTCCCTTCCCGGTCGCGGAATTCAACTGAATTCGGGTGCCCAGTTGGCCCAGCGCGACGTTCTGCTGTTTTTGCATGCCGACAGCGAACTGAGTCCCGATTGCCTCGAGCAAATCTGCGCGGCGGGTGAATTCACCTGGGGAGCTTTTCGCCAACGAATCGACTCCAGCCGTGCTGCCCTTCGCGCGATCGAGCGTGGAAACGCATTGCGAATCAGGCTGCGCGGGATGGCGTTCGGCGACCAGGCGATTTTCGTGCGCGGCGAAGTATTTCGAAAGCACGGCGGATTTGCGGAGATCCCGTTGATGGAAGATGTGGAATTCTCGAGACGGTTTCGACGCATTGCCAAGCCTGTCTTGCTCCGTGGTCCGGTCACGACCAGCGCGCGTCGATGGGAACAACAGGGCGTCGTGCGGCAGACCCTGAGAAATTGGTCGCTCCAATTGTCCTACCGGCTCGGTGCCCGCCCCGAGCAACTCCAACGCCGTTATCGATAAACGTCAATGCCGCAGAAATCTATCTGGCCGATCGTGCCCTGCGCGATATGATTGATTGATGGTCGTGAGCCTTTTGGGTAGGTGATTGCGATCAGGAACTCCCTTGATTGGCAGATGTCTCACGCTGCCCGAATCGCTCCTGCCGAAGGTTTCTCCCCCCCTTCACGGAGCATTGTCATGAGTACCTCAAGATTGGTTTGGGTCCTGTTGCCGTTGCTTGTTTGTGGCGGCGATTGGAACTCTCGGGCCCGCACTGCAACCGCTGCTGAAACCGATGGCGGGGCAAGCGAGTATGTCAAGGAGGCACCGCTGTTCAAGAATCTCGGGAATCATCACCACCCGATCGACACCACGGTGCCGCTGGCACAACGCTACTTCGACCAGGGTTTGATATTGGCCTTCGGTTTCAATCATGCCGAGGCGGCACGTTCGTTCCGCGAGGCACAGCGTCTTGATCCTGATTGTGCCATGGCGTACTGGGGCGAGGCGCTCGTGCTGGGCCCGAACATTAACGCGGCGATGACCGAGGAAAACGTCCCCAAGGCCTGGGCGGCACTGCAGCAATCGCTCAAGCATTTGCCCAATGCCTCGCCTCGGCATCGCCAGTACATCGAGGCGCTGGCCCAGCGTT
>JAHELS010000079.1 GCA_024644085.1 Rhodopirellula sp. | reverse complement strand
CTAGGCACTGTCCCGTAAATGAAGAAAAGCCGATGGTGAGCCGCGGGCCTCATAACTGAACCGTTCTCAACGCGACGCCCGACGCTAGCGCGTTCGGCTCACATTTACGGGACAGTGCCTAGCGCTGTGAGCTTGTAAAAACCTGCCGGCGGCGTGATTGACGCCGCCCGCCTACGCAGCGGCGCGATAATGGCGGAGTCCCGCAATGCTGTAGTAGCAGGCATCGCGGACCGCTTTTTCTCGAGGATCGTCGAAGATTCGAAAACCCATCTTGTTCGTTAGATAGGCAAATCCAATCTCGGCGGTCGGATCGGCCATCGCAAACGACCCACCGGCTCCGGGGCAGCCGAATGCGCGCCGATCGGACCCAAAGGAGAACCCGCCGCTGGGTCGTGAAAAACCGAAGCCGTAAAGCGTGTCGGTCTTCAAAATCGCGTCGCGCGTTCCCCACTCCGGAGCCATTGCCGGTGTGATCAACTCGCGGTACGTCGATTCGGTGATTCCAAGCTCGTGACCGCCGCGGGCCAGCACGTCATAGACGCGCGCTGCTGCGTCCGCCTGTCCGACCCCGTTGGCTGCGGGAATTTCAACATTGAGGTACTTGGGCGTGCAGATCTCGGCAGCATTGTTGACACCGAGAACCCCGATCGACTTGGAGACGAGCGAACGGGGCCAGATCCCGGACAACACCATCATCGGCGGCAACTCGTGGAGGTGCCAAAGCATCGAATATCGATGGAAACCTTCGATCCGACTGAGGCGCTCCGGATCGATGTAATCCGGCAAGCCGATGTAGAACTCGATCCCGAGAGGCGTTGCGATTTCGTCCTGAAAATAGGCACCCAGCGACCGGCCCATCGGATCAACTCGACGAATCAATTCGCTCTGGTACCACCCCAAAGTCAGTGTGTGATAACCATGCCGCGTACCGGGCTTCCAGAGAGGTCGCTGGCGGGCGAGCGTGTCGGCCATTGCATCGTGATCGGCCAGGTCTTCGGCGGTCAACTTTCGACCCATCGAGATCAGGCCTGCCTGGTGCGACAGCAGTTGCCGCACCGTGATTTCTTCCTTGCCAGCCTGCGCGAACTCCGGCCAATAAGATGCGACAGGGGCGTCGAGTTCAAAGAGACCACGGCTGTGGGCAACCGCCAACGCTGCGGCCGCCATCCCCTTGGTAACGGAAAAACCAAGTGACAGAGTATGCGGTTTCCAGGGATCCCGGGACTCGTTGCAGCGGAACCCTCCGCAAAGATCGACGACCTTTACACCACGGTAATAAATCGTGCAGGCGGCACCCCGTTCCCCTCGTTCGAGAAAGTTCCGTTCAAACTCAGTACGGACAAGCTCGAAACCGGGCGCAACATGACCTTCGATCGGCAGATGTTTTCGTAAAACTTGATGCACGGGTTTTTTCCTAGGACAACCGCAATTCGAGAGCAAGCGAGGGACTGATTCGTTTGGGAGGCACGTTGATATACCTTTTTGGCGATGCTAGAGAAACAGCGTGGCGGGGGCAATCGCAAGATGGGCACCCCATACAACTTAGGACGCGAAATTCGCATGCAAATCCCTTGCCGTAGACGACAAAGATACTGTAAATCCATCTAGCTGTGGCCACGCTTGATGTACTATGAAAAGGACGGGATGCAGGACTTTCCCGTCTCCTCTCTAATGATACTAATCTGGGAGAAAGCGAATGATTCGCCTGATCCAACCGAAAATCCGGTTGACTTTGCTAGGGACACTCCTGATCGCTACGGCGGCACCCCCAATGGTTTCCGGCCAGGAAGCGCTGGCCGTCTCGAGCATCATCCCGTCCCCCCAACAACCTGCTCACCCGCTCGAGCCGGCGTTGTTGATCGCTCGCGCGAGCTTGGACAACATCCGCACCAATGTCGAAGATTACACGGCTCTGTTTGCCAAACGCTGCCGCGTCGACGGTGAGCTTCCCGCCACCCAGTTCGCGAAGGTAAAAATCCGTAACCCACGGTTTCAAGACGGAGCGATCGTCACGCCGATGTCGGTCTATCTTGATTTCCTCAAGCCTGCATCGGTCAAGGGTCGCGAAGTCATTTGGGTCCAGGGGCGTAACGATGGAAAACTGATTGCCCATGATGGCGGATACCGAAACCTGTTCAGTCTGAATCTCGATCCCAAAGGCATGCTTGCGATGCGTGGACAGCGGCATCCGATCACTGATATCGGAATCGAGAACCTGGCCGCCAAAGTGATCGAGACGGCCGAACGAGATCTGCAGTACGGCGAATGCGAAGTCTCGTTTTCGCATGACGCGAAGATCGGCAATACCGAATGCACGATGGTCCAGGTCATTCATCCCACGCGACGAGATCACTTCGATTTCTACAGAGCCCGCGTCTACTTTGACAAGGCACGTAATATTCCCATCCGATATGCGTCATGGTCATGGCCGGAAACGGTCGACGGTGAGCCGGTCCTGGAGGAGGAATACACCTACCTGCGCGTGGCGCTCAATACCGGGCTATCCGACCTCGACTTTGATTCGACCAATCCCGCTTACCGATTTCGCTAGACGCGACCGCTTCTCCAGCACGATCTTGATCAAAAGATTGCGTACATCCAGACCCGTATCACGACCCACCGACGGGCGTGATACGGCGTGTTCTCCTTGCTGGGTTTCCTCAGGTACAGACTGATCGCACGCCGATCTGCATGCGTTCTTCCGCCACGCTATAATCTCTCCCCAGGCCAGGCGACGATCGTGCGTTGGCGAATCGCCCTTGCTGACTGTCCGTTCTTAAGGAGAGAGTCATGGATCGCCGGGACTTTGGGAAGCAAACGTTGGGGTCGCTTCTGACTTTTTCGCTGCTTGAGAGTGTTTTCTCGGCCGATGCACTGGCCGATACCGTCAAGCCGATCGCCTCAGCCTGGCTTGCCGAGGTGAACCGGATGAGTACCGACATGAAATCGGGCGGGCTGAAGCAAACTCAGTGGCAACAACAAGTGGAGCGTTTGTTTGGCGAAATCGATCTGCAGGAATTCCTGAGCTACGTCGATTTCGAGAAATTGACCGAGAACATTCAGTTTCGTGAGCGTGGTGAGCGTTCTTTCCGGGCAACATTCCCCAACGTGGAAGGATTGCCGACCGAATTGGTGTTTGGGCATCAAATGTTTGCCCTTCGCAAGGATCGCTCCGTTGTGCCGCATGGCCACAACAACATGGCGACCGCATTCCTGGTCTTAAAAGGGGAGTTCGAGGGCAAGCACTATGATCGGATCGAAGACCTGGATGACCACATGATTGTCCGGCCCTCGATCGATCGAAGATTTGTGCCCGGAGAATGCTCGACTGTCTCGGATCACAAGGACAACGTTCACTGGTTCAAAGCGACCAGCGATACGGCCTTTATCTTTAACATCCACGTGCTCAACGTCGATCCGACGATCAATCGAAGTGGCCGTGTCTACATCGATCCTCACGGTGAAAAGATTGCCGGCGGGAAGATCAAGGCCGAAAAGATCAAGTCGAGCGAAGCATACAAACGGTTTGGCTAAGACGCAGAGGGTGAACCTTGGTTGCTCCCACCCCTATGAATCAAACCGACCCCTCCGAACCGCTGCCACTTGCTTTGACCGTCGATACGCTCGAACCCGAAGGAGCTTATCGGGTTTTGGCTCGAGCCCAGGAACTCGAGCGGCAAGGTCACGATGTCATTCACCTCGAGATCGGCGAGCCTGACTTCCCAACCGATCCGCGCATTTGCTTCGCGGGCATCAAGGCAATCGAAGCGGGCCGCACCGGTTACAGCCCAACTGCGGGGATCATGGAACTGCGTGAGGCAATCGCACGGGACGTCGCTCAACGACGGCGTATCGATGTGAGCCCCGAAAACATCGTCGTTGGGCCTGGTGCAAAGCCGCTACTGTTCTTTCCCGCGCTCGCGCTTATCAATCGGGGCGACGAGGTCGTTTATCCCGATCCCGGATTCCCAACTTACGAGGCGATGATCCGGGTTGCCGGCGGCGTGCCGGTCCCGATACCGCTCGCGGAAGAAAAAGGTTTTTCATTCGATCTCGATGCGCTTCGCGATCGCGTCAACACGCGAACCTGCTTGATCGTTCTCAATTCACCGAGCAATCCAACCGGCGGCGTGATTCCAAAGGAAGATCTCATTCAGATCGCGCAACTCGCGCAGCGGTACAAGTGCTGGGTTCTTTCCGACGAAATCTACAGCCGGATGTGTTACGACGATCATGAGGCGCCTAGTATCGCGCAGCTCGACGGAATGCAGGAGCGTACGGTGATCGTCGACGGGTTTTCCAAAACCTATGCGATGACCGGATGGCGGCTCGGCTACGGAGTGATGCCAGCGCGATTAGCCGAGAAGGTCAGTTTGTTGATGGTCCATGGCGTCGGATGCACCGCAGAGTTCACACAGGTCGCAGGAATCGAAGCTTTGTCCGGCCCACAGGATCACGTCGACGCAATGTTTGACGAGTATCGGCAACGCCGTGACGTTCTCGTCGAGGGGCTCAATTCGATTGACGGTGTTTGTTGCCAGAGTCCATCCGGCGCGTTTTACGCGTTTCCCAACGTTCGCGCACTCGGTAAACCGAGTGACCCTCTGGCCAACATGCTGCTTGAGAAAGCGGGTGTGGCGCTGCTTCCCGGAACGGCATTCGGATCTCACGGCGAAGGTTTTCTGAGGATTTGTTACGCAAATTCGCTGACGAATATTCGTCGAGCCATTGAGCGTATTCGTGACGCCTTTGCCGATTCTCTTTGATTACCTACACGAGGATTCAACGTGAGGCTGCTTCGATGAAAATGCGAGTCACACTGCTCGTCCTGCTGGGGATCCTCGCCATGAATTTGGATCTGCCGCATGCAAGTGCGCAATCGAGCGCGGCACCCTCCCCTCCCAATATCCTGTTCGTGTTGACTGATGACCAGGGTTGGTGGGATCTTTCGATGCGCGGCAACGAGGACATTGAGACACCTCACATGGATCAATTAGCGAGTGAAGGGGTTGACTTCACCCGGTTTTACGCCGCGCCGGTTTGTGCGCCGACACGTGCCGGGTTGATGACGGGGCGATACTGTTTTCGCACCGGACTCTACAACACGCGATTCGGCGGTGACACACTCGGCATCGACGAGATTACCATTGCGGAAAAGCTAAAGCAGGCCGGTTACCGCACTGGTTGCTTCGGCAAGTGGCATCTCGGGAAGTACGCGCCATACCAGCCGCAGAACCGTGGATTCGACGAATTTCTGGGACACTACCACGGGCACATCGACGAGTACGACTACCCCGATCAAATCGTTCACAACGGCAATCCGGTCGAGGCTCGCCGTTACGTCACCGACCTGTTTACCGATGCCGCGATCGAATTCATCCAGTCGAGTGGCGACCAGCCCTGGTTTTGCTACGTGCCGTTTAACGCACCCCATTCACCCTGGGTTGTCGGGACCAGCCATGATGGTCAAACACGCGGCGACGTCCTGATCGACAAGTATCTCAATCGCGGCTTGCCGCTTCGCGAGGCACGTATCTATGCGATGATCGACATCATCGACCAGAACCTCGGCCGACTTTTGAAAACGCTGAATCAGAGTGGCCTTGCCGAGAACACGGTTGTCATTTTCATGACGGACAACGGCGGCGTCAGCAAACATTTCAAGGCAGGATTGAAGAGTGGAAAAGCCTCGATCTACGAGGGAGGAGTGCGCGTTCCGCTGTTGGTCCGATGGCCCGGACACTTCCCGGCGGCCAGCCGCGTTGATGCTCAATGTTCGCACGTCGATCTGTTTCCAACGCTCTGCCAGTTGGCGAAAGTCGATCTGCCAACGGATCGCAAATTGGACGGCAAAAGCCTGTTGCCGCTGTTGATTGCCGGGAAAGGCGATTCGCACCAGCCCTACGTTTATCACACGTGGGATCGACACTTTCCTAATCCGGACAACCGATGGGCGATCTCCGACCAACGGTGGAAACTCGCCTGCCAGGTGGCCAGTGGTAAATCGGCCACGAAAAACAACTGGCAGCTGTATGATCTCGAAAACGATCCAGGCGAAACGGTGAATCGCATCGGCAAACATCCACAAATCGCCAGCCGTCTGCGCGCGGAATTCCTGCGGTGGTTCTCGGATGTGACTTCCGGCGTCAAATATCGGCCGGTCCCGATTCCGGTCGGACATCCTGGCCAGCCGCATGTCGAAATCCAACCAAGTTGGGCCCGCACGCAAGGCGAGAACATCGCTTACGTGTTTCGAGGTTACGATTGGGACACGATCGAGGGTTGGAAAAATCCAGGTGAAAACGCGCAGTGGGATCTCGACGTTCATCACGGAGGAACTTACCGATTGGCCATCCGCTACGGGCGATCGGTTCGCGGCGGCGGAACAATGAAGATCTCAATTGGTAATCAATCGACCACGTGCACTCCGGCCGCTACGCCAACGGCGGACGTTTTTACCCGATTGGATCTGGGAACGATCACCTTGTCGAAAGGGCCCGCCGTCTTGAAAACCGAAGTGGTGGATGCCTACGGCACCGAATTGATGCGTCTGAATCACATCTCGCTCGAACGCATCGGGGATTGATGCATCGCGGAATAATGCAACGGCCAATAGCGACGGCACAGGGGTAATTCATTCGCGTTTATGTGCTTTCAATTGCACGTAGGGTTGCAATCGTTTTGCCAGCCGCTGGACCGTTTCCGACTGGTCCGGGTCCGATGCAAGATTATGGATCTCCTCCGGATCGTTGCGGTGATCGTACAATTCACGTCCGGCATTCCCCTCGAGCCACTCGGTGTAACGCCAATGGTCCGTGCGAATCGAATAACCCCACGCCTTTTTATTGTGCCACACCTGCGTCACGGCGGGCTTGTCCCATTTCGCGCCGGACGGATCGGCAAGTAAAGGTCGCAGCGAAGCACCTTCGAGGTTTTCCGGCGCGCGCAACGCACAGAGGTCTGCGAGCGTCGGGTAGAGATCGAGCAATTCGACCGGTCGGGTTGTCGACGCATTCTTGGCGAGTCCCGGCGCGGCGATGATCAACGGCATCCGCGCCGATCGCTCGAACGCCTTTCGCTTGTACCAGAGACCTTTTTCGCCGAGGAAGTAACCGTGATCGGACCAGAAAACGATGATCGTTTTCTTCATCAGTCCATTTTTCTCGAGCGCGTCAAGCAGCCGGCCGACCTGGGCATCAACGAATGAGTTGCAGGCGTAATAAGCTTGTTTGCACTTGCGCGCCTGTGGGACGGAAACTCCGTCGAAATAATAGGGCCAGTTTTTCATGTCCCGCTGGATCGCAATCGGTGGCACGTCCTCGAGATCGGCTTTGGCCTCGTCCAGGTCGGGCATTGAAATCTCGTCGAGCGGATAGAGATCGAAATACCTTTTCGGCGCGACGTAGGGGCAATGCGGGTTGAAGAAGCCGGCGGCCAGGAAAAATGGTTCATCCCGTTTTTGCTCGATCAATTCGATGATTTTCGAGGCAACCATTCCGTCGGTGTGTTCCTCGTCGCGGCTGACCGGATCCCACCAGGCCATCGAGATTCCGAGGCCCCCTTTTTGTGGTCCGTAGCGCGTGATTTTTTCTTCCTGCAGACTATCGATCCCCGCAGGGTTGTGCCGCTGGTCCCAGGTCGCAGGATCGTCGTTTGCGTCGGTGCCTATTTGGCTTGGGTTTCCATAGTGGTAGATCTTTCCAGCTCGAGCGGCGAAGTAGCCATTGTTTCGAAACAGTTGGCCGAGTGTCACAACGTCGGGATTTTTATTTCGAAGCTCGTGTTTGAGAGTGTGCATATCGAGCGTGTCGGGACGCAATCCGGTCATCAGGCTTGCACGACTTGGTCCGCACAGAGGTTGTTGACAATACGCTCGGTCGAAACGTACGCCCAGATTCGCAAGTCGCGTGAGGTTCGGCGTATGGACGAGAGAATCGCCGTAAACGCCCAGGTCACAGTTCATGTCGTCGGCGGCGATGAACAACACGTTAAGTTTCTGATCCGCAAATGCGGTGTGGGCGAATACGCACAGGAAGATTGTGGCGGCAGCCAGGTATCGGATGAACATGCAGCAAACCGAGTTCGAGGGAGTCGATGGGCACCAGCGAGTCATCAATCATATCTCAGCGCAAAGCCCTCAGCGTGGGCCACGTAGATCGCTTTACGGCGAAGGGCCGAAAAGGTTACGATTTGCGGCCTCTGCGACGGCGCGCCGGTGTGTATTTTGTCCGCGAAACAGGCACGAGTGGCACGGAGTGATTGGATGCTTGAAGAACGCGAGGTGATCGTCGCGATAGGCGCTGCGATGCTGATTCTTTATTGGCGATGGAATCGACGTTCGGTGGCCAGCATCCCGAACGCGAACATCCTGTTTTTGGCATTTGCCCTGTTCGCTTCCGGACTCATCTGCTCGGTGCTTGAGGTGTTTGATTCGACCAACGTGATCAATACCGTTCAACACGGTTGTGCGTCATTAAGCATGGTGTTTCTGGCCGTCTGGTCCTGGATGACGTTCATGGCTGCGAGTGACGTCGAGGATGCCGAGTCGGTATGAGTATCCAAGCCGTTTTTGAGTGCATTGGACTGATTGCGGGAATCGTTGCCGCAGTCTGTTTTCTGATTGGTCGCTCGCGTCCATTGGGACGGATGAACCGCACACTTTGTGCCGTCTTGTTTTCGGCGATGATCATCGCCTCGGGTCTTGACTTCGTCGAGCAGATTAGCGAATTCCAGAGCCTGGATTTCATTGAAGATTACAGCGATCTGTTGGTGCTTGCTATCTGGGCCGTTTTTCTGGTTTCGCTACTTCCGGCGCGATCGGACGTGCGGTCACAGGGAGGAATGGGGCCGCGCGCGTTCACGCGTCAATTGACAGGCGTTTTTCTGGTGCTCATTGCGCTCAATATCGTGCTCAGCCTATCGTCGTTCACCAAGGCGCGAGACACGCTTGACAAGGTTGAGGATTATCACGGACCGTCGCTTGTCGCCCTGAATCAGATGCGGAGCCGCGCGAACAATGCGATTCAGGAAGCTTTTGCTTATGTCATTTCAGGTGAATCAGTCGAAAAAGTGGAATTCGAGAATTGGGCCAGCGGTTTTTCCGAAGAGGCTGACGAGTTTAGTTTGATTGCCAGGCTCAACAGGGAAACCGAAGGCAACGCGTCTTCGGCGTTTAAGGATCTGGTAGCTTCGCAGCAACGGCTCGTCGCGCAGGCGGAACGGATGTTTTCGGATTATGAGTCGAAGCGGAAAGTCAGCTCGGAAACCTTTCGCGCGTACGAGACAATTATCGATGAAATCGGCGATGACTTTGCCAGGTTGGAGCAGATAGAGAAGTCGAGTTACGACAGCGCACAGGCGAGTGTTGCTGAATCGCTGGAGAATGCGAGTTTCGAATTGCCGATTCTCGGTGCGACAACAGTTGGCTTGAGCGTCGTGTTGTTCGGTCTTCTTGTTTGGAGCTTTCAGCAGTACACCAACGAACAGCAGTTTATCCGCAACGAATTGGCCCAGGGCGCGGTTCGCGAGCGCCGAATCAGTTCCACGCTGCGGCACCGTAATGAGGCGATCCAGATGACTAATACGCCGATCGTTTTCATCGATACGGTGGGGAGAATAACCGAAGCAAACCAATCATTTGTGGATCTGTTCAGGATTGAATCGATTGAGTCCGTCATTGGGAAACCGAATGCGGAATTTCCGAGTAAGCCGATTCCGGTTTCACGGATCAACGAAATCGTTTTCAACGAGGGTGAATTCTCCGGTGAAATTACCACAGGCGACATGCACGGAACACCGATTGTCGTTCAGGTTGCTGCGACTCGGTTCACCGACGACGACAACCAACCAGTCGGCGCAATGGTCTCGTTCACTGACGTCACGTCGCAGCGGAAAGTCGAGCAGGCATTGCGTGAGAGTGAGCAGCACTACCGAACGCTTGTTGAAAGTGCACCCGAAGCAATCATTGTTCTGGATGTCGACAGTGGCAGATTCGAGGAGGTCAATGCCAGTGCAACCGAGTTGTTTGGCATTCAGCGCGAACGTTTGTTGAGTATTGGTCCGAATCAGTTGAGTCCTGAACGTCAACCCGACGGTAGCGATTCAGAACAACAGGCGATGCAGTACGTCGAACGTGCCCTCAATGGTGAAACACCCACCTTTGAATGGGTCCACATTGATTCCGCGGGAAATGAGATTCAGTGCGAGATTCGGCTCACGAGGTTGGCCTCGAGTCGGCGGCTGGTCCGTGGATCAATGACCAATATCACGGAGCGAAAGAAGGCGGAACAGGCGGAACGTAACCTCGGACGAATCGTAGAGGAATCGCTCAACGAGATTTACATCTTCAATGCAAACTCCCTCGTTTTGGACAATGTCAATCGTGGTGCCCGTGAGAATTTGGGCTATGCGATGGAAGAACTTGGCGAGTTGACGATCCTCGATCTGCAGCCGGAATTGACGCCCCATGAGTTTGCGCAGCTCGTCGAACCACTGCGTCGCGGGGACGAGGAAGTGGTGCAATGGGAGACGCAGCATCGCCGCAAGGATGGCTCTCGCTATCACGTTCAAGTCCGTTTGCAAGCCGCGAATTACCGTGGCGCACCCTCGTTCGTTGCCATGGTGCTCGACATCAGCGAGCGAATCAAACTGGAATCGACGTTGGCAAGCCGCGCGCTCGAAGCCGAACTGCTGCACAAGAGTGCAATCATGGCCGATGATACTCACTCTCTGGACGCGGCGCTGCAGAAGTGTGTGAACATTGTCTGCGAGATGATTCGGTGGCCGGTTGGGCACGTCTACGTTCCGGCCGATGACGGGCGAGAACGTTTAGAGCCGATGGACATCTGGCATCTCTCGGATGCAGCAACATTCAGGGTTTTTCGCGACGTGTCCGGAAAAACCGAATTCGCGATGGGTGAGGGGCTGCCGGGACGCGTATGGAAATTGGGCTCTCCCGCATGGATCGCTGACGTCCGCGAGGATGCTAATTTTTTACGAAACCGATTGAGCAACAATCTTGGCGTTTGTGCTGGCTTTGGCGTGCCCATCAAGATCGCTGGCGAAACAATTGCGATACTCGAGTTCTTTCACACCGACATCATCGAGCGAAACGAAACATTGTTGCTGTTGGTGCGCAGTGTTGGCGAGCAGGTTGGCCGCGTCCTGGAACGACGCCAGGCGGCGCAAGCCGAACAGAGGCGACGCGAGTTGGTGGAATTTGAGCTTCAGCAGGCCAAAGGCGAACTGGTTCTGAAAACTCGTCTGGCTGCGGTCGGACAGGTGTCGGCCCAGGTCGCACACGAGATGCGAAACCCGCTGGGAGCGGTCAGCAATGCGGTGTTCTACTTGAGGAGAAAAGTGCCTGCGGGCGAGCAGAAATGGATCGAATACCTTGATTTGATCGACGGTGAAATTTCGACTTGCAACCGATTCATTGGGGAACTGCTGGACGTGACGCGTGGGAAAACTCCTCAGCTTGCCTCGACTGACCTTGGAAAGCTGATCGACCGAGCCCTTTCGCGACACCCGATACCAGCGGGCGTCAGTGTCAGGATTGATTGCCGTCCGGATCCATTTGAGGTTACCGTGGATAGCGATCAACTGCTGCAGGTGATCGACAATTTGGTGAAGAACTCGCTCGACGCATTGGACGGGGACCCTGGAAGCATCGAGATCCGGGCCCAAAACGAGGGACAATTCGATACAATCACGATTCGTGATTCCGGAAAAGGTGTCGACGCGTCGGACCGTGATTCCATTTTTGATGTCCTTTTCACGACCAAGCCGACCGGAACCGGACTCGGGCTGCCGATCTGCCGACAAATCATCGAACGACATGGCGGAACGATCGATTTGGTCGATCTTCACGACCCGGGGACAACCTTCCGGGTGCGGCTGCAGAACGAGCACGTTTCCAATTGATCCACTTCTCTTCTCTCGATAAATCACTTCACTTCTTTTCGATCATTCACAGGGCAACACATGACGGTCATCCAAAAAAGACGTGTCCTGATTGCGGACGACGAGCCAAGCATGCGGACGACCTTGGCCGACATCCTTGTCGACAATGGGTTTGACGTGAGCACAGCCCAGGACGGCATGGCCGCAGTCCAAATGTGCCAGCGCGAAGCGTATGACGTCGTGCTAATGGACGTCAGAATGCCGGGCATCGACGGAGTCGAAGCGTTTCGTCGGATTCGGCAATCGCTCGGCGACGTTCGCGTGATCTTGATGAGTGCCTATGGCGAAGACGATTTGAAACACCAGGCGTTGCAGGATGGCGCGATCGCGTTTCTGGATAAACCTTTGAATTTGGAAACAGTGATTCAGCTGGTAGCTGATTCCTCGAATATTTCTATCCTCGCGATCACGCATGACCATCGCTTTGCTGAAATCTTGCCGACCTGTTTGAAACCGGATAGCGAGAAGTTGACGGTCGTGCGATCTGCCCAGCAAGCAATGGAGTTGATGCGCCAATTAAGTTTCGATGTCGCCTTGATTGACGCGGAGCTCCCGCCAAGTAACGGTCTGGACTGTTACCTGTCGATTCGTCAGCTGAGCCCGACGATCACTGCGATCATGGTCAGCCCGTCGGAACGTGACTTGGTCGAGCTCGCCGAGGAAGCAGTCCGCCGCACCGCGTACAGCGTGATCACGAAACCGCTTGAACCCGAGACGCTGTCCGAGTTGATCGCGCAGTTGCGTGCCCAGCGGATCTCGGGGTCGGTTCGAAAACCTGACAGCGGTTTGTCTTGATCTCAATCGGAAGGATCTCACGTGATCATCGCTGGCCGAGCCCGCCAGAATCTGCTGATTGTCGATGACGAACGCGGTCAGCTTCAAACGCTGAGTGACATTTTCGCGGACGACGGGTTCGCCGTTTGCGCTTGCGGTTCATTCGAGGAGGCGATCGATTGTTGCCAGCGTCAGTCGTTTGCGGTCGCTGTGCTCGATTTGCGGCTGCGTGGACGCGATGGAATTGAACTGCTTGACAAGGTTCGACAGTCACAACCGGGTATTCGCACCATCGTTCACACCGCCTACGGATCGTTTGATTCGGCAAAGGATGCACTTAACCTTGGCGCCTTCGCATATGTTGAAAAGCGGGGTGACCCCGGCGAATTGGTGAGCCAGGTGCATCGGGCCGTGGAGGATCTTTTAACCGAAGCGCTGACGCAAAGCGAGCGCCGGTTGCGCGACCTGCTCGATAATGTCAGTGCTATTGTGTGGGAGTGCGAGCTTCCCGGCCGGCGTTTCATGTTCGTCAGCCAGCAAGCCGAAAACGTGCTCGGTTACCCCCTTTCACAGTGGCTCGAAGAGCCCGATTTCTGGATTCAGCGCATTCATGAAGATGACCGCGACCGTTGCCTCACGGTTTGCCAACAGGCGGCCGCCTCGGGGCAAGATCACGAAATCGATTACCGGGTGATCGCCAGCGATGGACGGATCGTTTGGATTCGAGATGTCGTTCGGGTAGTCTGCGACGAGAGTGGACGCCCGACGCATTTGCGTGGTGTGATGCTGGATGTTACCGATAAAAAGCTGGCCGAAGAACGCCTCTGCGAAACTCAAGCCCAGCTCGCTCACGTGTCCCGTCTCTCGACGATGGGAGAAATGGTCGCCGGAATCGCGCACGAAATCAATCAGCCGCTGGCCGCGATCTCGAACTTCGCGACCGCATCGCACATGGCGATCACCAATTTGGACGTTGAATCGAAATTGCCGCTCGGTGACTGGTTAAAACAGATCGGCAGTGAAGCGGTGCGTTGCGGTGAGATCATTCGCCAACTGCGCACGTATGCTCGAAAGGGCGATCAGCAGTGGGAAGTGGTTGATCTGAACTTCGCGATCGACGAATCCATTGCCTTGCTCGGCAGTGATACACGGTTCCGAGCCGAGTCCATCCAAGTCCAACGATCGGGCCAAAAGCCGGTCGTCCAAGGCAGTCGCGTTCAACTCCAGCAGGTGTTTGTAAACTTGCTGCGCAACGCATGCGATGCGATTGAAAACTGTGGAAAACCAAGCATCGAAATCCAACTCAGCGTCGTCGGTGATACCGTCCGTGTGGCGATCACGGACAATGGTCCCGGTATCAAGGATGACCAGCGACGCAAACTGTTCGATCCCTTCTACACCACAAAAGACAATGGAATGGGAATCGGACTTTCGATCAGCAAATCAATTGTCGAGACGCACCATGGAAGTCTGGCACTTGACTCGAGTGCAAATTCCGGTGCGCGGTTCGTGATCGAACTTCCTCTGAAAGAGGATGACTCGGCGGATACCCAACTTCAGACCAGATAGGCGTTGGATTTTATGAGCCCGTCGTATATCGCTGCTCTTCTGTTCGTCGGCGTTTCCGTCGCGACCACGTTTTCTAATACTGCCTTTGGCACTGGCAAGCCCAATATCGTCATCATTTACGCGGACGATCTCGGCTACGGTGACGTTCAGTGCTACAACCGCGATCGGGGAAAGATTCCCACTCCTCACATTGATCGCCTTGCCTCGGGCGGGATCACGTTCACCGATGCGCACTCGTCATCGGGTGTTTGTTCTCCGTCCCGCTACACCCTGTTGACCGGACGATATCACTGGCGCACGCGGTTGCAATCAGGAATCGTGAATCTTTGGGGCGCGCCGCTGATCGATGCGGACCGAATGACGATCGGCGGCCTGGCGCGGGAGCATGGCTATCACACCGCCTGTATCGGCAAGTGGCATCTTGGATGGGACTGGCCGATTGCTTCACAAAGCGTCGAACTTTTTCGTACGGGCGGATATCGCGGGAAGAAAGAAATCGAAGCGACCGACGATCATCGCGCCGCTTGGAACGCTGCTTTCACCAAGAGAATTGGTGGCGGGCCGATCGCGCGCGGATTCGATGCTTACTTTGGAACCGACGTGCCCAACTGGCCACCTTACTGTTTCATTGAGAACGATCGGACCGTCGGTATTCCAAGCGAGTTTGCCGGGCCGGAGCTTTTTCAGAAGAACCAGGCGAGCATCCAGGGTCCCGCAGTCCCGGATTGGAGACTCGAGCCTATCCTGCCTGCACTCGGGCAGCGGGCAGCCGCATTGATCGAGCAGGAGTCGAAGTCCCCCGAGCCTTTCCTGCTCTACATGCCGTTGACGTCGCCTCACACTCCGTTGGCGGTCAACAAGCCGTGGCGGGGGAAAAGCGGGCTGAATCTTTATGCCGATTTTGTGATGGAAACTGATGCAGTGGTCGGCCAGGTTGTCGATGCGATCGACAACAGCGGCATCGCGGAAAACACGCTCGTCATCTTCACCAGTGACAACGGGTGTGCTCCCTACATTGACGTGGCAGGACTCGAGGCACAGGGGCATTTTCCCAGCGGTCCACTCCGTGGCTACAAGTCGGACGTTTGGGAAGGTGGTCATCGTGTTCCCTTCATTGTTCGCTGGCCAGGCGTGGCGAAATCATCGACACAGTGTGACCGATTGGTTCATCAAGCGGATTTAATGGCAACGATCGCCGATATCCTCAACCACAAACTGCCGGACAATGCCGGCGAAGATAGCGTCAGTTTGTTGCCCTTGTTTCGTGGCGACGACGAATCCGTCCGCGAACACGCAATCAGCTGTTCCAGCCGCGGCTTGCCGGGTCTGCGTGTCGGCAAATGGAAACTGATTCTCGGTCCGGGGTCGGGAGGTTGGAGCGAAGGGGGTGACGAGGATCACGTACAGCTCTACGACCTTGCCGACGACATCGGCGAGACAAATAACCTGGCCTCTCAGCACCCCGGCCGCGTTACCGAGATGCAGGGGTTGATGGAAAAACTTATTGCCACGGGACGCAGCACACCCGGATCGTCGCAAGACAACGACGTAAAGGTACGGCGATATCCGCTCAGCGCTGCTCCGGAATAGACGAAACCGAATCGTAATCGCTGGCGAGGCGCTGTCCCGCACGTGTGAGCCCTGCGCGCTAGCGTCGGGCCTGCCGTTGAAAACAGTTCAGATTTGCGGCCCGCGGCTAGCGCCGTCGGCTCACCAATTCGCCCTTCATCATTTACGGTACACTGCCTAGTCTTTTTTACGCCTTGCCGCAGCTTTCGCGACCGGCTTGATCATGACGATTTCAGCGTCGTTCTCCAGTTCGGAGCCCGGAGTCGATCGGCCAGCGTCGACGATTTTACGAAGCATCTTTTTCATCTTCTCGACGCGTTCGGGGTGCTCTGCTTGCAGGTTGTTTTCTTCTCCCGGGTCATCCGCAAGGTTGTACAGCTGGATCGGCGGGAAAATGGAAAGGTCGACTCGGCCGGGTCGCGGGTTGCTCCAGCCGCCCGAGCCCGGGCAAAGACAAAGCTTCCAGTTACCGTCGCGGATGGCGAATTGGCCGCCAATGGACTGCGAGACGATCGATTCGCGAATCGGCTCCGTTGTCTCGCCGAGCAGGACACTCAAAAACGAGACGCTGTCTTCTCCGCCGTTCTCGGGGATCGTGGCGCCGGTGATTTCAGCGGCCGTCGCGAGGAAATCAATCTGACCTACCAAGTGATCGGTCCTTGAGCCCGGTTTCACCTTGGCGGGCCAACGTGCGACAAACGGCACGCGATGTCCCCCTTCGTAGATGTCCGCCTTGTGGCCCCGGTAGATGTAATTCTGATCGTGACCCGCCTTTTCCAACTCCCCGATGTTCGCCGCGGGTGAACAACCGTTGTCCGTTGTAAAGATCACCAGCGTGTTGTCGGAGATATCATTGTCTTCGAGTGCTTCGAGCACCTGGCCGACAGTCCAGTCAACCTGCATCGTGAAGTCGCCGTATTTGTTGATGCCGCTTTTTCCCTCCCACTCGCTGGTGGGAACAATGGGCGTATGGGGCGCGTTGAGTGGGAAGTAAACGAAGAAGGGCTCGTCAGTTTTCGCATTCTCGTTGATAAATTTGACCGTCTCTTCAGTGATCCTCGGCAAAACGTCAACCGCCTCGAAGTTCTTGCCGGCGGGACCTTTTCGTTGAAACGCTTTTTCGACCGTGGCGATCTCGGTCGGTATACGATCACGTACGAAGACGTACGGCGGCATGTCGAGCGAGGCGCTGATGCCAAAAAAATAATCGAAGCCTAGATCGTTCGGACCGTTCTGGATTTCGCCGGCATAATCGACATCCCATCCTCCCTTGAACCCACCCGAAAAATCCCCGTTGTCATTGGCCGTTCCGCCTTCCTTCAGCGGCCAGTCCCACCCGAGGTGCCATTTGCCGATGCAAGCGGTTCGGTACCCTTGATCTTTCAACAACGATGCGACGGTCAATCGTCCCGGCGAGATCAGCGGTTTGGAGAATCCGCCCAGCACTCCCTTTTGCAGATGCGTCCGCCAATGGTATCGCCCGGTCAGCACCGAGTACCGCGTCGGAGTGCAAACGGACGACGACGAATGGCCGTCGGCAAAGATCATTCCTTCGTTTGCGATCCGGTCAATGTTCGGAGTCGGGATTTTGGATTCAGGATTGAGCGCCGAAACGTCGCCAAAGCCCTGGTCGTCGGCGAGGATGAACACAATGTTCGGGCGATCGGCTGCCACGACAGGAGAGGTCAAAAGGATCGCGAGAAATACGTATTTCATGGCTTTCGTGGGGGATCCGCGGGTCGAGGTGGAAAAGGCTTGGTATCGCCGAAGGTCAAGATTATACAGAGAGAAATCCGCCACACTCGCGGCAGGGCGGCGTGCCATTTTCGCCTCCCTGGGTTTTCCATCCTTGATCCAACCACGATCAGCATGGTCGATCCTATCGGTGAATTCGCCGCAATCTACGCCCGGAGTTTCAATCTTGTCGATGTCGCAATTCTCTATGGAACGCTAGTTGCATGCTCGAGAGATCATATCATGCAGGTGGCAAATCCGGCGGAAAACTGTAGAGGAGTATTGGGGTGGCAGCGACCCAGATGACTGAAATCGACCCGGTGTGTGGGATGAAGGTATCTCCCGCCGAGGCGAGACACAGCGAGTTTCAAGGGATGCGTTACTTTTTCTGCAGCGAGGGCTGTCAGAAAAAATTCGAGAATGATCCCGAGTCGGTGCTTGCGGCGCGTGCGGAAAAAGATGCTGCGAAGGCCGCGGCGGGCCGCAGGAATGATTCGCCAGGCTCGGACAAAGTTTTACCGGGCGCTGTATCGCCAAATGCTGCACCGGGCGATGGCCACGATTGTTGCCATCACGAGCAGAAAACCGGAGTGTCCGCGCCGTCGATGATGCCGGAAGCAAATGAAACTGCGATCTATACCTGCCCGATGCATCCGGAAGTGGAGCAGGTCGGTCCCGGATCCTGTCCGATTTGCGGCATGGATCTCGAGCCTAAAACAGTGAGTGTGACTGACGCGGGCGAAGACGAGCAATACGCATCGATGAAGCGACGGTTTTGGGTGGGCGTCGTTCTTTCTGTTCCGCTGTTGTTGTTGGCAATGGGGCCGATGATCGGATTACGGATTGCGGACGGAATGTCGGATCGGGTTTTCGGATGGTTGCAACTTGTTCTCGCCGCGCCGGTTGTGTTCTGGTGCGGGTGGCCTCTGCTGGTAAGAGGATTCAAGTCGTTTCAAACGATGAATCTGAACATGTTCTCGTTGATCGCGGTCGGCACACTTTCCGCGTTTCTTTTCAGTCTGTTCGTGGTCATTTTTCCAGGACTGGTTCCGGAGGCTTTCTACGAGAATGATAAGCCGCCGCTGTATTTCGAGGCGGCCGCGGTCATCATCACGCTGGTGCTGTTGGGCCAAGTGCTGGAACTGAGGGCAAGACACCAGACCAGTGGCGCGATCCGCGAGTTGATGCAGCTTGCACCCGACATTGCACATCGCATCACCGACGAAGGCGAGGAAGACGTTGAACTCTCGGCGGTTCACAAGGGTGATCGGCTGAGGGTGCGTCCTGGAGAGAAAGTTCCGGTTGACGGCCGTGTTCAGAGCGGATCGAGCAGCGTCGATGAATCGATGTTGACGGGCGAACCGCTGCCGGTGCGCAAGGAGGAAGGGGACGAGGTGACTGGCGGTACATTGAACCAAACCGGCGCATTGGTAATCGAAGCGGTGAGCGTCGGCAATGATTCCGTGCTCAGCCGTATTGTGCAGATGGTTGCCGACGCACAGCGTAGTCGGGCACCGATCCAGAAACTGGTCGACGTCGTTTCACGCTACTTTGTCCCCGCCGTGATTGTTTGTTCCATTCTGGCGTTCCTGGGTTGGTCGCTTTTCGGTCCTGAGCCGAGATTGGCCCACGCATTCGTGGCGGCGGTCGCGGTGCTGATCATCGCCTGCCCTTGCGCGCTCGGGTTGGCCACACCGATGTCGGTGATGGTCGGTGTAGGTCGCGGCGCCAAAGAAGGGGTGTTGATCAAAAACGCGGAAGTGTTGGAAGTCATGGAAGGCGTCGACACGATTGTGGTCGACAAAACCGGGACGCTGACGCAGGGACGGCCAGAGGTTACCGAGATCGTTCGCCTTGGGAACTTGGACGAACGAGAACTTCTGACGCTCTCAGCGGCCGTCGAGGCGCAAAGCGAACATCCGCTGGCAGAGGCGGTCGTGCGGAGGGCAAAGGCAGATGGTGCGGCCGTCGCCGAAGCGGCCGACTTCCAAAGCATCACGGGTGGCGGCGTGATGGCAAGGGTCAATGGCCGGGACGTGTTGATCGGGAAGGCCGACTTGCTCGAAGACCGGGGCATCGCCGGTGTCGACGAAGCGCGGCGGCAAGCCGCATCGCACCAGGAAGCTGGGAGCACGGTGATTTTCGTAGCTGTCGATGGGACGGTCGTCGCCGCGATGGCGATTTCAGATCCGATCAAGAAAAGCACGCCCGCCGCACTGACGTCCCTGCATGATTTGGGACTGCGCGTGGTGATGTTGACCGGCGACGCGGAGCCGACCGCGCGTGCGGTGGCCGACAAACTCGGCATCGATGAGTTTCACGCCGGCGTCTCTCCGCAAGACAAGCACGACTTCGTAGCAAAGCTTCGTGCGAATGGACACAAAGTCGCGATGGCAGGCGACGGCATCAACGACGCCCCGGCGCTCGCCGAGGCTGACGTCGGGATCGCGATGGGCACCGGCACCGGTGTTGCCATCGAATCGGCAGGCGTGACGCTGGTCGGAGGCGATTTGCGCGGCGTCGCCGCCGCCGAACACCTGAGCCGGAAGACAATGAAGAACATCCGCCAGAATCTGTTCTTCGCCTTTATCTACAACGCGCTCGGAATCCCCGTGGCCGCCGGGCTGCTGTACCCATTCTTTGGTGTACTGCTGAGCCCCATGATCGCGGCGGCGGCGATGAGTTTCAGCAGCGTTTCGGTGATCGCCAACGCGTTGCGGTTGCGGGCCGCGAAGCTTGCCTGAACACCTATCTCAGCAGCGGTGCATCGACTCCCTGGCGGGCCAGTATGCCGATGTATTTCTGCGGATCCGCGGTGATCTTTTTCGCGCATCCCGGACAGCAAATGTAGATCGCTTTGCCTGCTGCATGGACCTTGTAGGGACCGCCCATCGCGTCAAGCGGCTCGTCCATCACAGGACAGACTTTTTGAAGATTGATAAACGGTTGATCGACCTGGGCAACCTTGAAAACATTCTCTCGAACGCTTTGAGTGCCTCTGGGTACAGTCGAGTCGGGTGAACCATGGACCATCGCCAAGTACTTCTCGGGCGTCGCTTTCACTTTCTTGACGCAACCCTTACAGCAAAGAAAGATCGGTTGGCCGTCGACAAGCAGCTTGATCGGTCCGCCCATGCTTCCCAGAGGTTCATCCATGACTGGGCAATTTGCTTGCTTTTGAATCAACGTCGTGTCCGCTGGAATAACCGGAACGATTTCAACTTTTAAGTGCTGGCGTGGTTCTTGTGCGGCAACTGTGGGGATCCTGCTTGCGGGCACGGCTGCAACGTCGCGATAGACAATGCGTCCATTGCTTGCCCCGGATACACCGACCAGTTGGAAATCAAGCGAAACCTGGCGACCGGCAACGCTGGATAAATCGACATCAACTTTTAACGACGCATCTTCGGCGGGTACCAGGTTGTAGCGATATCGTTTTGGTTTTCCGTCTACCGACAAGGTTGCTACGCCCCGACCGCTTCCGATTGTGATTGCGTCGCCGCCGGACGAGTACAGATAGACTCGAATTCCGGACGTTGAAACGACGGTTTCGACTTGGGTGTTATCGACGGTTCGCAGGGTTCCGTTGTGCGGTCCCACCTGTGGAACGGCCGATGCCTCGGCGAAACTTGTGACGCGAATCGGAGTTGTGATTGTCTCCTGCGCGGTCGATTGGCCCACTGCGACGAGCGTAACGCAGGCGACAAAAGCGATCAATTTAACTGACATTCGAGCTCTCCTGAATCAGTCGCGAACAGCACCCGTCCGTGGGGCGCGAGAACTAGGTTTCTACGTGTTAGTAATTCAAGCGGCGGCCAGGTCTTCCGATGGTGTCTCTTCGGTTCCCGACCAATGGCGATCGTGCAGGCCAAGATTCATCTTGAATTCCATGACGGCACAGTAGGTAACGGGCACGACAAAAAGTGTGATCAATTCAAACGCCATGCCGCCAAAAACCGGCAAGGCCATTGCTCTGGCAACGTCGGCACCGCGGCCGTCAGCCAGCAAGACTGGGACAAGCGCGGCAAGTGTTGTTACGGTTGTCATCAAGCAAGGTCGAATCCGGCGTGCACCGGCGTCGATCGTTGCGGCACGAATGTCGGCGACGCCGCGCAACTTTCGCCTCGTGAACACTTGATTCAGATAAGTTGCCATCACCACGCCATCATCAACAGCGATTCCGAATAACGCGATGAAACCGACCCAGATCGCTGTGTTCATTTCCGCGCCGTAGATCGCCAACAGGATCATCCCGCCGCCGAATGCTACAGGGATTCCGGCAAACACCGCCAGAGTGATCGGGATGTGGCGAAACTGCAGGTAAATGATCAATAGATTGATCGCAATGACCAATGGAACCAACCACAGCAGGCGATTATTGGCCTCGATCTGGTTGCGGAAACTTCCTACCGATTCGAGCGAGTAACCCTGCGGCAGGGAGAGTCCTTTGGGATCGGATGGCGGAAGCCGCTGCGCGAGGCGTAACGATTCTTCAATCGCTGCGACCGACTCCAGATCGCCTGCGGCGCCGCTTGTGGCGAATGAAACGTGGGCGACCAATCGCGCGTTTTCGCTGTTGATCGCGCCGGGCCCCCAGGTCGTTTCCAGCGTTGCCAATTCCTCCAACGGTACGACCGCGCCGCTTTGCGTGACGACCGGCAATCGTCCGAGTTCATCGATGTTCTCGCGCAGATCGCGTCGGTAGCGCAGTCGAACCGGGTACCGCTCGCGACCTTCGACCGTGTTGATCAAGTTCATCCCGCCCAGTGCAGTTTCGATCACGCGGTTGACCATTTGCGCCGACATGCCGTACCGCGAGGCCGCCTCGCGGTCGACCGTGAACTCGACGTAGGGTTTACCAAGCACAATGTCGGGATTTACGGTATTCGGATTGACCAGCGGCGAGTCCTTCAAACGCTCGGACACCTGCATTGCGGCGTCGGCCAGTTTGTCAAGCTCATCGCCGTAAATCCGAATCGCCATCGGTGCCTTGATGCCGCTTTGCAACATCACGACACGGCCTTCGATCGGTTGCAGGGGCGAAGCGGGTGTCACGCCGGGCAGCGTTGCAACTCGGTTGATTTCGTCCCAGATATCGCGAGGTTTAATCCCTTCGCGCCATTGCTCTCGCGGCTTGAGCATCACGTAGGTCTCGACCATTGCAGCGGGAGCCGGATCAAGTGCTGATTCGACTCGGCCGATCTTGCCCAGCACGTCCTCGACCTCGGGAATCTGTTTAATCAAAACATCCTGGGTCTGCAGAACCTGCATCGCCTGGTTAAAACTCGCCGCCGGATAGAGCGTCGGCATGTAGAACCAACTCCCCTCATCCAACGCGATCCAGTCGTCGCTTGGCAGTCCGGTGAACGTGTGCTTCAAGTCGACATATCCCGGCAATTCGTTCGGCTTCATTCCCAGTGACTCAACCATCGATTCCAACGGCCTTACGACCGTCGGCAAGCCAAACCAACCTCCAAGACCAAGCAAGACGACCATCGCCGGCAGGGATAGAAACGCGAGTTTGTAACGCAAGAACAGCGAAAGAGTCGGACGGTACGCTCCGACAATCAATCGGCTGACGATGCTGTCATCCACTGATCGAACCCTCTCACGCGCCAGCATCCAGCCGAGAATGAACCCACCCAAGGACGACACCAGCGCGACGATCCACAACGAGATTTCAAAACGCTCCGCGACATGATGGCCCCACAAGATCCACGAGGTCGTTCCGCCAATCGCCGCAGCAGCGACCGCAATTGCTAAAGCACTCGCCTTGCCCATAGGGGCGCTCTTGAGAATCAAGCGGCACAGGGCGGGAACGATGGTGATGGCCGCGACCAGTGCAGCCGCGATCGCAAATGTTTTTGTCATCGCCAAAGGGGCGAACAATTTGTAGTCGCGGCCGGTGAGAAAAAAGACGGGTAAGAAACTGACGATCGTCGTACTGACGGCGGTCACGACCGCCGGTGCGACCTCGCAGGCGGCTTCATAAATAACGTCCTCGCGCGCGGGCCGATGGCCAAGCGAGGAATCCGGCTCATCGCCACTCTCCCATTCGGCAAGATGTTGGTAAACGTTCTCCGAGACGATAATCGACATGTCGACCATCGTTCCGATGGCGATCGCGATCCCGGCAAGTGACATGATGTTCGCGCCGACGCCAAACCACCGCATGGCGATGAACGACAACAGCACGGCAAATGGCAAGCTGATCGAGACGATAAAGCTACTTCGTACATGAAGCAGAAAAAGCAGAATGACGACTGCAGTGATGATGATTTCGTCACGCAACGCGGTTGATAGTGTTGCCACCGTCTCGTCAATCAATCCCGTTCGGTCGTAGACTCCCCGAACCTTGACACCGTTGAGGGCAGGTTCGATTTGTCGGATCTTGTCTTTCACCCGCTGAATGATCTCGCGGGGATTCTCGCCGAAACGCATGACCACAACGCCGCCGACCGCTTCAGACCCGTTGTAGTCGAGTGCACCACGACGAAAATCGGGTCCCAGTTGGACCTGACCGACGTCGCGTACGCGCAAGGGGACTCCGTCCCGCTGCACGATTACGGCATCTTCGATGTCTCGAATCGCCTTCGCAGTGCCACCGTCGCCACCGAGGAATCCACGGCCCCGAACAATGAACTCCATTCCGCTCGTTTCAACGGTCTTTGCGCCCACATCCAGGTTGGAACTCCGAATCGCTTCGGCGACCGATTCCAGCGGGATCCTGTGAAAGCGAAGTTTGTCCGGATCGACTTCGATCTGGTACTGACGAACGTACCCGCCGATCGATGCGACTTCGCTGACGCCGTCGACCGATTGCAATTCGTACTTGACAACGAAATCCTGAAGGCTGCGCAGCTCGGCAAGATTCGTTCCCGATTCGGGCGGGACAAGCACGTAATAAAAAATCTGTCCAAGCCCCGTCGCGTCGGGACCGAGCTGAGGTGTCACGCTCTCGGGCAATCTGCTCGCCGCCGTCGCCAATTGCTCTGCGACACGGCTGCGAGCCCAATAGAAATCGATGTCATCCGCAAAGGTAACCTGGACAAAACTGTATCCAAACAGACTCTTGCCGCGGACCGATTCAGCGCCGGGAACGGCCAGCAGCGATACGCTCATCGGATAAGTGATCTGGTCTTCGATGTCTTTCGGGGACCGACCGGGCCAGGGCGTCAAGACGATGACCTGATTCTCGCCGACGTTCGGGATCGCATCGATGGGAACCTGTCGATAGCTGTTCCAACCGTACACAACCAGACCGACGCTCAATAGCAGCACCAGCCAAGCTTCCTTGACGCAGAAACGGATTACCCGGCGTATCATTCCTGGCGAGACTCCTCGGGCTTGGACTCGGTTACGGACATGTCGCGAACGGTTTCTCCACAGGACAGCATTTCGCTGCCCCAATAAGGATTGACGAGGTCTCCGCCGCTTTGCATCCAGTCACCTCCGCCACCAGGCACCATGGGGCAAAACATGTGGACGAGTTCTTCCGCCGTATCCGGACCCCGTACGATCGTCGCCGCACGAAGAAGCGAGTGACTGATCGGTCGAAACGCCTTTCGCGCCTTTTCGATTGACCCGCGCAAATTCGGCACGCTCCGTTTTGCCCGCTGAAGGTGCGATTGGGCCTCATCGGGAACGTCGCCGCGCTCGAGCAGGTTGCGCAGAGCCTCGTCGAGTTTGTTGATGGCGGGTGCGTTGGGTGTTTGATCGGCAGCCAATGACTGTTGGATGTCGAAATATGCCGCCATTGCTTGGTCGTACT
>JAHELS010000078.1 GCA_024644085.1 Rhodopirellula sp. | reverse complement strand
TGATGCCGCCACCACCGCCACGATGGACCATGCGGGAATCTGTTCAATCCAGCGGGCTCGTGCGAGGGAAGGTTGCGGGCCGAGGGGGGTGATTCTGGGAAAAAAGGGATTCGAAAAAAGTGGTGACTTTGCCGGTCCGGACCCGCCTCCCAAACGACGTTGGGTTGTAGGAAGTTTACCACTCGTCGGCGGGAGATTGGTTCGATGCGTGTTTGGTTTTTTTGTATCACAGTGGCAGCAATCGTCGGTTGGATGTCGGCTTCACAGGCCGGAAATTCTCTGTTGTGTCGGGCGATCGGCCAATTGGACCGCGCCGAAGAGGCCGACATGGCGAGCGATCAATTGATTGTTCACGAGTGGGGAACGTTCACGACATTCTCCGGTTCTGACGGGGTCTATCTCGACTTCCGACCGTTGGCGAGTGGTGAAAGTGATCTGCCCGATTTTGTTCGCGATCGAACGTCGGATTCACCCGGTTCGATATTCTCCAAGGTGCGTCTCCGCGGCAAGGTCCGGATGGAGACGCCGGTCACCTATTTTTACACCGACCGGGTTCGGGAGGTGAACGTGCGCGTCGGCTTTCCCCAGGGATTACTCACGGAGTTTTATCCGCCAGTTCGCAGAATGCTTCCCAACCTCGATGAGAGAGCGGCGTTTGGCGAGGGCGAACTAATTGGTAACTCCGTGCTGGATTGGGGAAAGGTGACGTTGATTCCGATCTCGCAGCTGCTGCCACAAGTTGACGACCCGGGACTTCGCAATCAAATCGTCGGTCATCTGGCGACGTCCGCACTGCCGCACGGCAACAACGATCAGCATTATTCCGCAGCGAGGGAAACCGATGCGGCGCTGGTCCACGTTCGAAGATCCAGTGGGCCGCAAAAGTTCAATGGGCAGCAGGACTACATGGAAAAATTCCTGTTCTATCGCGGCGTCGGTCGTTTCCAATTACCGATACATGCTCTCTTTGACGAGAGCGGACGCGTAAGGATACAAAACAAAGGCGAGATGCCGATCGAGTCTGCGATCTTGATCGACGTGCGACGGGGCAAGATCCGCGCGCGAACTCTCGATCAAATTGATGCGCATGCGGAGTCGCGATTCGAATCAATGCAGGCAATGTCGCTGGACGATCTTTCCACCGTTGTCCGGGGCATGCTGGTCTCGCAGGGGTTATACGGAAAAGAGGCTTCCTCGATGGTCGAAACCTGGAAACAATCCTGGTTCGCCGAAGAAGGGACTCGCGTTCTTTACATTGTGCCCCCTTCGATTACCGACGAGTTGTTGCCGTTGACGGTCACACCGACCCCGGACGAAACGCTGCGTGTCTTGGTTGGCCGGATGGAAATCATGTCCCCGAAAATGGAGCAAGAACTGCTCGAGGCGTTGACGCTCAGCCGCCGCGCACGAGCGAAATACGAGACGAAAGCATCCGAAGGTAAAACCAACGGTGCCTTTCCCATCGCGGCGCAAATCCAACGGTTCGGGCGGATGATTGAACCGGCGCTCGTTCGCATTTCCAAAATAACGCCTGACGCGGAATTGCGGCTCGAGGCGCAGCGGTTGATCACGGAAGTCCGCGCAAAATGAATGTTGAAATTCGATGCAGGTGAGCGTGGGCTGCGTCTAACGCGTGATGTTCGCTTCGGTCAACCACCCTCGGCTTGCTTGGTCCAGAAAGACTTCGAGCGATCTGTGAACGGCTTGATCAAGCGGCGTGCGGGGAACATTGGGGAATGCGTCGCTGAACGCTTCGAATTCGAGATCGCAAATGAAGGGAACGTCTTCGTTTCCGACTGTGATCTGGCACCGATCGGCGACGCCGAGTTGGTCCGCTGCTTCGCGCAGTGCCTCGACGATTTGCGTCGTCTCGGCGGTGTGGCTCGGCAGAGTAAAAGTGCCGTGACCGTCGAACGGATCAAGCAGCGCGCTGCCGAACGCCGCGCCGACGTCCGGCGCGAAAAGATAATCTTGGCGTGATCGAAACGGAATCTCGTACGGAACTCCTAACGCAACGCATTTCATCGCAGTGGTGGGGCTTGACGTCAGCCCTGCGTCACGGCCGGGCCCAAACAGGACGCCGGGACGGAGCGAGAGCGTGGGCACGCCGGTATCTTGCCAGAAAAACTTCGCAATCTGTTCGCCCGCCAACTTCCAGGCACCGTACACGTTGACTGGTTGCGGCTGGCTATGCATCGGGACGCGGCCGTCGGGATAGGCATCGCGGGGTCCATACACCGCAATCGAACTTGCAAACACGAATCGTTCGATCGCCAAACCGCTTGATTTCATTGCTTCAATCAAGTTCTGCGTGCCTGCGAGATTGATTTGGAGTCCAAGATCGCGATTCGCGTTGCAGTCGGGTGTTTGTAGAGCAGCCATGTGGGCCACGTGCGTGATGCGGTGTTCTCGGAGAATCTGTTCGAGCCGCTTCTGATTTGTCACGTCAGCCGCAACAAACGTGATGCGCGAGTGATCCGTATCATGGAACACCCGCTGGGAACGTTGCAGGCTGACACTGCGGCTGCAGATTACGAGGTCGGCGGATGTGTTCCGTACGAGCCATTTCGCGGTTTCGGCACCAATGCAACCGTACCCGCCGGTAATCAAAATCTGCTGAGGGTTCATGGCTGCGATGAGCCTCCTGAAATGAATGCCGTGGGCCGCGCCAACAATCTACGTCACACGCAGGGGATTCTCACCAGGTCACTGAAAGGCTTCAAGCCGCCACCTGATCCCTTGAGTGCTGCCATTGCGGGCGGCTCCTTAACGTTTTTCAATGGATGCCATGGAAATCTCAACCACCCTGATTGCTCCCAACGAAGAATCGATGGCAGACCATACCGATCGTGGCTTTGACGTGGCCGTCGTGATCGATGTGCTGCGGGCGACTTCGGTGATGGCGACGGCGTTGGCCGCCGGCGCCGATCGGATCGTGACCTGCCGAGGAATTGACAAGGCCCGAGAGATTGCCGACTCGATGTCACCACCCGCCTTGCTGTGCGGCGAGCGGGGTTGCAAACCGATCACTGGGTTTGATCTCGGGAATTCACCGGCCGAATACGTCGAGGCCCGTGTTGGTGGCCGATCCCTCGTGTTGACCACAACCAACGGAACGCGGGCGATCGAGTCTTCAACGGCAACGCGATTGATCGCAGCAAGTTTTCTGAATTTATCCGCGGTTGTGGACTCGATTCGAAGCGCGTCGAGACTGCACCTTGTTTGCGCGGGTACCGATGGCGAGGTCACCGCCGAAGATGTTTTGCTCGCCGGTGCGGTCGTGTCAAGTTGTGAAACACGTTTCGGGGCGACCTCGATGGACGATGGCTCGGTTCTATCGCGTCAACTCTGGAATTCCTGGTTTGGACCGATGGAAGGTTCTCAACCCGATCACTGGCCCACGTCAACGTCGCTTGCAAGCAGACTGCGTGAAACTCAAGGCGGACGAAATCTGCTCCGGGCCGGTTACGAGTCGGACATTGAACTCTGTGCTGCGATCAATTCCTGTGACACGATTCCGACGCTCGTTTCCGAGAATCCGGCGACATTTGCATTGCATGCAACCTGAATGTCGATCTTGCCGCTGGGATCATCCATTTGATATTCCGCGACGCTGCTTCCTGGCTGAACTGCGCGTGAAAAAACGTGGCGGGAAAAGCCACCTTTCCGGGGGAAAACGCGATGTCCTCGCTACGCCGCGACACGATCACGACAATGCTGATGATGGCCGCGGCGCTTGCGGCGATCGGCGGCTTTGCGGTGCTGTTTGCGTTGTGGTGGCGCACCGATGTGACCGACCACGAAGAAATACTGCGAATCGCGTCCCAGGAATTCGTCAACGGCAGACCGATTGTCGCCGGAGAATTGGCCGAACGAGTGGAGTTCGAAGCCGAGGTGGACCTGCTCGATTCAGGCGACGCGGACGAGCAGGACGAGGACTCGGAAGACAACGCCGTGTTAGAGTCGGCCAAACAGGCTCGCGCGGAACGCCAGCAATGGATTCGCCTCCGCGATTTTCTGGTGGGTGTCGGCAAGGTCGCGCGAGCCAACGAACAGGAAGATGTGAGCGAAAGCCGCCGACTGCTGCACGAGGCGGTGCCCTACCTCGAGGCGGCGCGGGCAGCCGGGTTTCCGCCGGGACGTCAGGCCGAGGGAAACCGTATTCTCGGTGAATCGCTTTTTAGTTTGGGAAGATATGACGAAGCGATTGTGGTCTTGCAGGATGCGATTGCGCGCGATCCGACACTGCAACGCGAACTGCTGCCATTCCTCGCCGAATCACAGCTCAGCTCGGTTGCGCCGCTCCAGGATCAATCGCTCGAAACGATCGAATCCTACTTGAGTGATCCGACCTTGCAGCTCGAGCAGAGATGGACAGGTGATTTGCTTCGTCTTCGGGCCCTGATCGCGTTGAAGAAATGGAGAGAGGCCAACGAGGCAATTCGAGCGGAGCTCGAGACCGAGCGATCGTTGGAATTATCCCAGCAGGTTCGCGAAGCGGAATTTCGAGACCACGTTTGGTTGCTTCAACAAGTGGTCCGCATCCAGCAGGCGATCGATCGATACGGCGCTCAACCGGCAAACGAGTACGAGGATCGCAGCGCCGCAGTGGCTGAATTGAGCGAAGCGGTCGGAGATTTGAACGATTTGCAGCGTGAAGCATCTCCGAAGATCGCAGCCCAGGCACGGTTGTGGTCGGCCCGGGCCCATCTCGTGCAAGGAATGATCGAAGAGGCGATCACCCGATTCGTTTCGGTACGTCAGCAGCGACCCTTTGGCGCCGAGGCAATTATCGGTGGGCTGGAAGAGATCGAATTGTTGGCTAGCCAGGGTCGCGGACTCGAAATGCTGCACACAACCAGCTACATGATGCGCGAGTTGGGAGATGCACGTGGATTCGACGCCAGCTTGATCACGTTTGAGGAATTTCGACGGCGGCTTGGCGAGGCAATCGAGGAATTACGGAGCAACGGCGAATACAAGAATGCAATCGACGTGGCACGCCGGTTGCCGCCTGTCTTCAATGTTGCGGAAGCGTTGACCCAGGAAGGAACCGGTTACCGTGAGTGGGCTGCCCAAACACTCTCCGATGGAACGGACATCGGCGGTCAAGTGGCCCGTAGCGCCTCGAAACTAGCTCGGGCGCGATACCGTGCGGCAGGCGATGCCTTCGCCGAAGCGGCGCGAATCCAATTCAATACCGAAGACTACCTGGCGACGCAGTGGTCGGCGATTGACGCTTACCAGAAAGGCCGCCATTTCACCCAGAGCATCCGGCTGCTGAAACCCTATCTGCGTTACGAGCAACGTCGCCGCCAACCTCGAGGCCTGGTCGCATACGGGCGGGCGCTGTTGGCCGAAGACGATCCGGAAAACGCTATCGACGCTTTGACGACGTGCATCATTGAGTTTCCTCGCGATTCGCTGCGCTATGACGCCAGACTTTTGGCTGCATTGGCCTACGCCGAAAACGGTGATCTCGAAAACGCGCGGCGGCTGTTGACCGATAACCTCGAGGACGGTGAGCTGACGCCGCAGAGCCCCGAGTGGCAAAACTCGCTGCTCACGCTTGGCGAATTGCTTTACGAGCACGGGTATCGCAACTACCTGATTGCCGAGCAGGCCGGAGAACCGCAGCAGCTGAAAATGCTGCGCGAGAACCAGGATACTTTCGAGGAAGCAATCCGAAAACTGGACGAGGCGGTGGCACGGTACTGGCCTGCCGCAAGGGCACAGTCTGCAGCCTACCTGTCGGCTCGTTCGCATGTCATGTCATCCAAGTTGCCTCGGTTGGAATCGAAATCGGACGAGATTCTTGACGCAGCCAGGCGGACGTTGCGAACCCGGGCCGACCAGGAGTTGCAAACGGCGTTGGAGGGATTCGAGTTCTTGCGAGGACACCTTGTCAATCGCGAAGAGGAACAGCGGCTGAACGATGCGGAACAGGCAATGTTGCGCAACTGTCTGTTGGCCGAAGCAGATACGCTTCGTGAAATGAATCAGTTGGAGGACGCTGCATCAGCCTATCGCGTTGTTGAACTTCGCTACATGAACGAGCCACCAGCTCTTGAAGCGTTGCTCGGCCGGGCAACTTGTGCCAAACGCATGGGCCGCCCCGACGAAGCTAACAAGATCGTCCGCCAGGCGCGCATCGTGCTGCAGCGGATACCCAATGATTGGGACCTGCGTTTCGAGGAAACAACACGTTACGATCGCGAGGGCTGGCAACAGCTTCTCACATGGATGAACACGCGCATCGCCAACAATGGGGCCTGAGAGAATATGATGAACGGACGCGAACTATCCGAGCTGGTCGATCAGCGGTACGACGCACTGGCCGAGCTGCTTGAAGCAACGCAGCTCCAGCAGGCCGCGATCGAGGCGGGACAAATGACCGAGCTGATGCGTTTGCTCTCGCGCAAACAACCTCCGTTGAACCGATTGACGGCGGTTGCCGAGCGAATTCGTGAAGCGTCCGCCGATGATCCGCACTCGAGGTATTGGGAAAATGAAGCCGAGCGCCGGCGATGTCGGCAACGCCAGGACGAGTGTGAGAAGATGCACGTTGAGTTGCTTGCGCTCGAGGCCGCTTGTGAAACCCAATTGACCGAAAGTCGTGATGCGATCGGGAAACAATTGGCGCAAATCGACGCCGGCCGAGAGGCAGCCAATTGTTACGCGCACACCAACGATATTCCCACAAGCGGTGGTCAGCTCGATTTGTCGAGCGATTAGCCAGAACGCCCGGTTTGCAAGGCATTCCGGACAGAAACCGACAGCGTGCGTGTCCCCAGTGCCCGTGAAACTCCCTTCGCCCGGATCGGTGCCTTGCACGGGCGCGATTCATCTTGCGTCCGACGCGCGTGCGCGTTTATGAGCGAAAGAACTGTCCAACCATTCACTCTCGCTGCACCGAAGGAATCGGGAGCGCATCATGTCAGATCATTGGATCGATCCAAAGACGAGTCAATCTTTAGCCGTTCTTGTGGAATCGGTGACAGCACCGTTGCTGATCCAGCACGCGGCACCGATTTGCCTTGAACTCGACATCGACACGGGACTTGAAGTTCCGGCCAATCCGGCCCGCACTGTCGAAGTGGTCAAGGCACTGGTGATTCAATCCCTCTCGGAAATGCCCGCTGGAGGTGACTTGACCATCACCGCGTGCGAAACGCCCAACGGCGTTGAACTGGAATTTGCCGACACCGGCTGCGACGTCGAAAACCGAAACCGGCGGCTGCCGATGGCGGCGGCGTCGATGGGTGCCAGCATCGGCTGGCAGAATTGTCCCCAAGGCGGAGGGGCGGTGACCGTTGTCTTCCCACGCCCGGGCGATCAGCGGCGTATGGCTGCCTGAATGATCCAATTCACGGAAACTAGCGAATGTGAGATACCGCCATGCTTGGCATCTTCAACAACACAACGATTCCAGCGCTCGAACAAACGATGGCGTTTTCACAACACCGCCACGAATTGCTCGCAGGGAATGTTGCCAACCTTGACACACCCAACTATCGGGCTCGTGATCTCGACCTCGGTGACTTCCAGAACGCCCTGGCGGAATCGATCGATCGGGCTCGTCACACCCCGGCGTCCCAGGCGGTTTCGCCAACGACGCGAGATGATATTTATGCCGGGCCGCGGGCCGCAACCGAGCAGGTTGTTTTTCACGACAACAGCGACGTGTCATTGGAACGACAGGTTACCGAATTGGCCAAGAACCAACACATGCATTCGCTCGCGGTAACGACGATGCGGAGCCAATTCAACTTGCTGCGAGCTGCGATTACCGAGCGCGCCTAACGTCTTATCGAAGTCATCGATCCCATCGGATCTACGAAAAGGATTCTCGATCATGCTGCGAGCACTTGATATCAGCACTTCGGCGCTGGTTGCCCAGCGGACACGCCTGAACGCCGTGTCCGGCAACATCGCCAATATTTCGTCGTTGACCGATGAAAACGGCGATGCAAAGCCGTACCAGGCTCGCGAGGTGGTGTTCCAGACTGACAAAGCGGTGTCGGTTTCAGGTGCTTCGGGTGTCAAGGTCGCAGAAATCAAGTCGAGCGACACCGAACCGCTGTACCGCTATCAACCCCAGCACCCATTGGCGATCAAGGAAGGAAAATGGAAAGGATACGTTGCTTATCCAAACATCGATTTGACAACCCAGATGGTTGACGCGCTCGAATCGACGCGTGCGTATGAAGCCAATGTTGGAGTGATGGAGATCACAAAGAACCTCAGCCGTGAAACGCTCACAATTCTCGCGTGATCCCGCGCAACCGCCATCCTCGGCCGCAATCTGTGTCAATGAAGCCATCGAAAAACGATGAAACCAATCCTCTCCGTCCAGCCGCCGCCGCGCCCCGTTCTGCCGAGAGATTTCCCCCCCACCCAAGGCGGCAATGTTGAGCCGTCCACGGGAATCGACGCTTTTGCCAACGTCCTCACCAATCAAGTCAAGAACGTCAACACCATGCAGGTCGATGCCAACGAAATGGTCCACACGATGCTGACCGGAGGCGATGTCAACGAGGCTGAAGTTTTGACCGCAGTCCAGAAAGCGGATCTTGCATTTCGGATGCTCCTGCAAGTTCGTAACAAGTTGATCGAAGCCTACCGCGAGGTCCAGCAGATTCAGATCTGACGTCGCCGTCCTCAAGGATCCAATCACTCAGAATCGTAATCCTTCACGTTTAGCACCTTCATGAGCCTCTTTAAACAATCGACCAACCAGGCGCGCGACGCGTTCACATCGATGCCGATGCAGTCGCGCGTGATTTCCGTGATGCTCGTCGCGGCGATCGCAATTGGTTTGGCGTTCCTGGTTCGTGGCGGAGGCGTGTCCGGAAAGGAGACGTTGTTTGGCGGCCGCTCGTTCGGCGAGCAGGAACTCGCCGCGGTCGAGATGGCGTTCAGCCGCGCCGGGCTGAACGATTGGGAACGCGAGGGGCGCCGCATCAAGATTCCACAGGAGTCCAAAGACGTTTACCTGGCGGCACTCGAAGACTCAGCGACGCTCCCCATGTCGCTTCGCAGCAGCGTGCAAGAGGCAATCAATGCGACAAGCGTGTTTGATTCAAGTGATCTACGCGTAGCCCGCGAAATGCACGCCAAAGAACAGGATCTGGGAACCAAGATCGCCGCCTTTCCCGAAATTCGCTGGGCCAGCGTCGAATACGATCGGGGCGAAAGACGCGGATTGTCCGCCGCACGGCCTCAGTCGGCCAGCGTGGTGATCCAGCCGGAAGGTACGGGAGCCCTGCCGCGACAACGGATCATGGCGATCAAGGAGTTGATCCGCGGATCTTATGCGGGCATGTCCAGTGACGACGTGGTGGTCATTGACACCAATTCAAGTTCTTCTTCGGCGCTGACCGATGAAGACGACCCGTTGCTGAGAAAACAACGCGAAGCCGAAGCCAGGGTCGAGCAGAAAGTAAGGAGCCTGTTGGTTGGGTATCCCGGCGCGCGAGTTGGCGTTTCCGCCGAGATCGACCCGACGATGGACGTGCAGAAGACGACCGTCAAATACGACGCCGAACCTACGAATCTGTCGAACCGAACCCGGAAATCCGAAACCGAAAGCAATCGTCAACCCGATCGCGGAGTTCCCGGTGCACAACCCAACGCCATCGGAAATCGATCGGTCAGCATCGAAGACAGCCTCGAATCGACCAAAACTTCCGAAGATGAACGTGAAACAAGCGGAGTCGCTGGCCAGGAGTACCAGAACTCGCGGCTGGCATCGTTGCAAGTCAAAACCATTCGTGTCTCAGTTGGACTTCCCACCAGCTATTACGAGACATTGCACGCGCGGGATTTTCTCAAGCAAGATCCCAGCATGACCGCCGCCGACGTTCCGCCCATCAGCGACGCCGATCTGGAAAAGTTGCGTGCAAAGACGACGAAAAACATCCAGTCGGCGATCACGGTGTTGTTGCCGGAAGTGGCGGCCGGGGCGGATCGTTTTCCGCTGGTCGAGGTCTGGGATTTTCCCGATCTACCGGGACCCCCGCCACCGGAACCTCAAACCGCAAAGCTGGCGCTGACGTGGCTGGCGCAATCATGGCAAACGCTCGCGCTCGTCTTTTTGGCATTCTGCGCGTTGCTGGTCGCCAGATCAGCGGCAAAGTCCGTGGGTGATTCGAGTCCCCGTGAATTCCGCGAGGGATTTGGCCTCGAAATCCCCGCTCCTCCGCCGGAACCGGAGGAATCGGACGAAGAGGGGGACAAGATGACCATCACCGGAGGGTCACTCAAAGACGAATTGCTGACGCTCGTCGAAGGAAATCCGGAAGTCGCGGCCAACGTGATCAGGACCTGGGTCGGCGAAGCCGCGTGATTTCATCGCGAACCGGCCTGTTTCGGCGTTTCTCTCTTTCCAGTTCCCCCGGTTTTTTCCTAAAAGACCACGCATGGGCGTCGGTCTGGCCAAAGGGTTGGATGGTCGCCCCGATGTCAATCGCGAAGGTGCGAAGGAGCGGCCGCAATGGCGAACGGATTCAACTCGGGACCAGACCGCGATGCAATGTTGCGTCGCGTTGCGATCGTGTTGAGCAGTTTGCCCGCGCCCCTTTCCGCACAATTAATGGGATCGATCGACCCGGAGTCCAAACGGGCAATTAGCCGTACGATCACCACTCTATCGGATGTCGACCCGCTGGAACGACGACGGGCACTTCACGCGTTCAAGATGTCCGTCGAGCGGCAGCCCCGATCACATGACGTCGCACCTGCGAACTCTCACGCCAATTCCGACCTCGGCAATCGTGTTCAACCCGCTTCGCCGGACCGATTTGACTCATCGTCCGCCAGTGCCGCCGCTGCGCTGGCGAATCATCCCATCGCCAGGGTTGTGTCCGCATCGGAGGTCAAGTCAGCGACCGAAACCTCCTCGTCGCCACTTTCCTTTCTCAACGACGTCGATGAAGCAACATTGGTCCGACTGCTGGCGGTCGAACATCCACAGGCGGTCGCCCTCGTGTTGGCTTCGATTGCTCCGGAACAAGCGGCACGAGTGTTGCCTCAATTGGAGTCACGAGTTCAGAATGACGCCCTGAGCCGAATTGGTCGGCTCGGTGAGATCCCGGATGCCGCGGCGACCGAGATTGCCGAACATTTCCGCAATCGCCTCGGTCAACAAGAACAGCCCGAACGACATGCCACCGGCCGGCGTGCGCTCGACGCGATCCTCGCGGCGCTGCCGAGCGAACGGGGGGACTCGGCCCATGGCGTTGCTTCGCCGCCGGTTTCGAGCACAGCAAGGTCACCTTCCCAGCCTCCGCAGCATGCCCCGGCCGGTCCGACGGGCGTGGCAGCTTCGATTGCGCCCGTGAGCTTTCCAACATCGGATGTTCCCGCACTCGACTTGACACACAAACTCCGCGTGGCGGAGGAAACGTGGCCCGACAAAAATGATGCATCAGAACCACAGCCGAGTTCACACGCCGATCACAGTGCCGCTTCGGATTTCGCGTCACCGCACACTGGCTCCGATCGGTTTGAATCTACCGATGCGATTCATCAACACCTGCTAAACCTCACCCCTTCAGCACTGTGCCAGGCCCTCGGACGAGTCGACACGCGAGACATGGTTCTGGCGTTGTGTGGTCTGCCCAATGAAACCACTGAAGCGGCGCTTGCGACTTTGCCGCGCGCTCACGCGCGAAAGGTGCGATCGAACATGGCAACGCTCGGATCGTTGCATCTGCGTGAAATCGACGAAGCCAAAGAACGCGTTGCGCGGGCGTCGACGAGCGATCAAACGCGAAACGTACCTTTGGCCGCTTGAAGGGGTGTCAATGGCGGTTGTTCTGAAATCAGATTCCAAGGGGGATAAATCGTCCGCGGCCCGCGAGGTTGCCGGTCTTGCCGGCTTCAACCTGAGTGACCTTGCCGATGAAGGTCGTACGCGGTTGGAGGAGTGCCGGCGCCAAATCCGCGCGATGTTGGACGAGGCGAAGCAACAGGCTCAGTCGCTGGCCGTCGAAGCTGAGAAGCGCGGCTATGAAGAGGGATTGTTGCGAGCTGCGGAGGACGCCGATCGCAAACTGAAAGAAGAAGCCGACCGCAGGGCCAAAACCGGCATGCAGGTGATCCAACAGGCCGTCGAACAGTTACACCGCATTCACGAAGACTGGATGCAGCAATACGCACAGTCACTCAACTCGATCGCCTTGGCGGCCGCCGAACGCATTGTCAAACGAAGGTTGAAGGACGAGCCGGAGTTGCTGGTGCAATGGGCTGGCGAGGCACTCCGAAGCACCCGGGCCGCGAACAGCCTGGTTCTTGCCGTGCATCCCGAGGTCGTCGCACAGCTCGGTCAATCATTCGACACACTGCTCGCCTCGTCGGATCTTCCTGAACAAACGCATGTCGAACCGGACGAGTCGCTCTCACCCGATGAAGTGGTGGTGCGGCAAAACGGAGGCGAAATCGAGGCTGGATTACGAGCCCAGCTACAACGTCTCGAGGAGTTGCTTTCGTGATGACTCTGTCTGAGACATCGTTTCGAATGGATCCGCCGCTGCTTCCCGATCTCAAGTCGACTGAGGAGATCATTCGCAATTCGGTGACTCATCACATCCGCGGTCGCGTCGCTGCGCTCGCCGGTGAAACGATCGAGATCGCAGGCATGACGGCTCCGGTCGGTGCCGTTTGCGAGTTGATGGGGAGCGATGGCACGACGACTCGGTGTCGCGTGATCGGGTTCAACGGTGTCTGCCCGGTGCTGGCTCCGTTGCAGAGACTGAGCTGCGTTTCGGCCGGCGACGTTGTGCGGCTGGTCGACCAATCGGCAAAGATTCGAGTGGGCAGTTCGCTGTGCGGGCGTGTGATTGACGCGTTCGGTCAACCGCTTGATGGCAAGCCACTGCCGCGAGACCTGACTTTGGTCGATGCCGATCGTCAGCCACCCGATTCACTTGATCGCCCACCCATTGACCAGCCTCTGCAAACGGGAGTTCGCGCGATCGATACGATGTTGACCTGCGGCCGCGGACAGCGGCTCGGGATCTTTGCCGGATCCGGCGTTGGGAAGAGCACGCTGTTGGGCATGTTGGCGCGAGGATCATCCGCCGATCGTATTGTGATCGCGATGGTCGGCGAACGAGGACGCGAGGTCAAGGAATTCCTTAGTCGATGTTTGGGGGACGCTGGTTTCGCACGCAGCGTCGTTGTGGTCGCCACCAGCGATCGGCCAGCGGCACAAAGAGTCTCCGCAGCGTGGACCGCCACCGCGATTGCCGAATCATTCCGCGATGAGGGCAAAGATGTATTGTTGCTGCTTGATTCGGTGACGCGCTTCGCGATGGCCCAGCGGGAACTCGGACTGTCGGCGGGCGAGCCGCCCACCACACGCGGTTATCCGCCGAGCGTTTTCAACATGCTTCCGCGACTCGTTGAACGCTCGGGGCGCACAAGTCGGGGATCGATCACCGCCTTCTACACCGTATTGGTCGAAGGGGACGACAACAACGAACCGATCGCCGACGCGTTGCGCGGACTGCTCGATGGTCACATCATGTTGGACCGTGAGTTGGCGGCGGAATCTCATTGGCCGCCGATCAATGTCCTCGAGAGTCTCAGCCGTTCGCAACCGCATCTGATCGACCAGGAAATGGCGACTGCGACTGCGACCGCGCGGCAACACCTCAGCGAGTATCGTCGACACGCTGATCTGATCTCGATCGGAGCCTATCGTGGCGGCACCGATCCTCGCGTTGATGCCGCAATCGCAATGCGCGGACCGATGAAGCAATTTCTGACCCAACAGGCCGGGGAACTCACACCGATCGATCAATCGCAAGCGGCCTTTATTCAGCTGATGCAGACACCAGTGGTGGTCGCGCCTGAGAATCCGGCAACGAACCCGGGAGAAGAATCCATCCCAGGTGAAGGTATCGCTTGATTCATCGACGTACGTCACAGACCCCCTCGCCCGAAACCAGGTTTCGCATGTCATTCGAGTTTCGTTTCGCAACACTTTTGCAGCTTTGCCGTCGTCGCCGCGACCAGGTCGGCGGAGAGGTGGGGCAGGCAATCGAAGCCATCAGCCGCGTTGACGAGCGAATGGAGTTGCTACGCAACCAGCGCGAATCACTGCGAACCGGATCGAATGAAAATCGAATCGGCAATGTTTCGGTCGACGGGTTACTCGCCCGCGGGCGATACGATCTCCAACTCCAGGCCGAACTCAACTCCCTCGAAGTGACTCGCAAAGAACTGGTGCAGGAATTGGATCGGAGACAACAGGTTTTGGTCGAAGCCGAAGCCGAGGTGAAAAAGTTTGAACGCCTCGAGGAAAAGGAACGCACTGCATTCCAGGTCGAGCAGTTCCGACGAGAGCAAGCCGAAGCCGACGACGCCTCGGGACGCCGCTACACAATCGCACGACAAAGGTAGCAATTCATGATTTCAAAACTTTCGCAAGCTTTCGCTGCGTTCTGCATCGCAACCGTGCTGACCCAATTGATTCTGTTCGGCTATTTTCTCACACGCGGCGTGGTCAACAAGGAAACCATGACCAAGGTCGTCGGGTTGCTCAACGGGATCGATATCTCCGGTGACAGGTTGCAACAGATCATCCAACAGAGCGAGGACCGCGAGCAGCCTGATTTTGACGAGATTCTCGAAGCACGGAAAATGAAAAGCTATGACATGGATATGCGGCTGAGGAGCCAAAAAGAATTTCGAGACGATTTGAGCACAATGCTAGCGGAGCTGCGTGACGAGCGAGATCACTTCGATGAAAGATTGACATCATTTCGGCGTGAACTCGAGGAGATCCGCCAGGGTGCCCAAAGCGAGGGGCTGCAGGAGGTGCAACGTACGCTTCAGTCACTTGATGCGGCTCAGGCAAAAGAGCAGCTCCTGATAATGTATGAGGATAAAAGAATTGATGACGTCGTCACAATCGTTCAAGCCATGTCGTCAGAAAAACGAAAAGACATACTGGCAGAGTTTGTCACGAAGGAAGAATCGGACAAGCTTTCCGACATCCTTCGCCGCATTGGCGAGGGCATGCCAACTACAACCTTGATCGATCAGGCAAGCGAAAACCGCTGATCCATCCACGTGATTGGGACCTCATGGCCCCGTTTTCCGTGCGTGAGTGAAGTGGCTTATCGCGGAGGGGAGCCGAATGAGTGATCTTGAAGCGACCGGTGCGCGCGTGCAGACGACGCCGCCGATTTCGGCAATGGCAATGGGGAAACTGCGCTCGTTGGGGGGACATGGGCTGATGTTCTCCGAAACCGACGGGCTGGTTGACGCCTTTGCTGAAGTCTTTGCCCGCATGGCGACGGCATCCGCTGCGCCGGTGCAGCAGCTCGAACAGCCCTCCGAGACCGATCCATCGCAAGAGGACTCGGACGTTACCTCGGTTGAGAGCGAACAAGAGGTTAATCAGGATTCCGACCAGCGGAGCGCGGATAACGAGTCGCAAGCGAAAGTCGAACAAGTCGTCACGGAGGTGACTGAAAACGAAATCACAGTCGACGCCGGACCTCTCGAGCAGGTTGTTCAACCAAGCGAGCAAACGGATACCGCGCCGGAAATCGAATTAAACAACGAAACAGACGATGGCAACATAGTCGTCGCGGCGGTTGAGTCCGAGCAACTTGAAGTCGACGGCAAGCCAGTTGAGACCGGTGAAGTCGTTGTGCAGGAGGTCGTCGAGAATCATGATGGCAACAAACGGCGTCGCCAGCAGCGCGAAACGGAGGCCGTGAAACCGATCGACCACGCCAATGACGGTCGATGGCGTAGCGAGCGGACATCCGAAGAGGCGTCCGACAAGAACCTCGTTGGAAGCGAAGAGGTCGATCTCGAAGAAGACCTGTCCTTTAACCCCACTGACCAGGGTGAATCGGCTGGTTCAAAGCGGCGCCAGCGTGGGCGGGCAAGGTATTCCGATAAGAGCGACGAGATTCCGCTGCAGAATGCATCGCAGCCGAGCCAAACCCGCTCGCAGCAGCGACCCAGCGTTGTCGAGCAGTACTCGGCCGCAGACGAATCGTTCCAATCCAAAATCGAAACGCCCGCCGACACGTCGCGACCGATCGCGCGAAATTCGACAACGGGCGTCGTTAACGTACAGAATGTTGCTTCGACTATCGGCCGCGCGGTAACCCAGGGGAGTACTTCCGGCGGAGGCATCAACGGCACGCAAGCGGCGCCGCGCGGATCGACCCAGGCAATCGAATCGACCCAGGAGGCGTCTCGCGAATCGGCCAGGGCAAAGCCGGAACCAAAACAGACCGGTTCCAATGCCGCGGAAACCGTTTCTCGTGTGAAACTCATCCAGCGTGTCAGCAAGGCATTTCAGCACCTCGGCCCCGAAGGGGGCGTTGTCCGGTTGCGGCTGGCGCCGGCCGAGATGGGTTCGGTGCGGGTCGAAATGCGGATCCAACAACGCAAGGTAGAGGCGCGCGTCGTGGCCGAAACCGAAGCGGCAAGCAACGCCCTGCGCGAACACCTGCCGGAATTGCGGCAGCGACTCGAATCACAAGGCATGCAAGTCGAACGAATTGAGGTTGAATCCGAGGGGAGCGAATCAGGGACGAATCATAATCGACATCACGCGGGGCAAAGTGGCGGCGAACTCAATGAGGGGCGTCGCGATCAACCATTTTGGCAACGAGAGGGTGATGTGCCGAGTCGACCGGTTGTTTCACCCACGGTTTCACAGTCGTCCGCCAACGCCGCGTTAACGGAGGCTGCGTCTGCGCGGGGCGGAGTCGATATCCGGGTTTAATTGGGTTTCGATTCGCGATTGATCTCGCATCATTGCACGTTCGATTCGTAAAACCCGGTATCGACCAAAGGTTCCTCTTATATCTTGTGAGACAAATCGATGTCACAAATCGGACAAGCGGCGAGCGCTGAATTCTCGGCGTCACAGCAGGCCGGTCAATTCGGCGGGACGAGCGATGCCTACAACGCATTGGACATCGATCAATTTCTGAAGCTGTTGATCAGCGAGCTGCAGAACCAGGACCCGTTAGATCCGATGGACAATAGCGAAATGGTCCAGCAGATCGGGCAGATTCGCGAAATTGGCGCTACCGACCAGCTCACCAAGACCCTTTCGAGTCTCTCCGCGAGTCAGGAATTGGTGACCGCCAGCGGGCTGATCGGCCGCACTGTGACCGGGCTTGCACAGGACTCGACCAACGTTGAAGGCATTGTGGAGCGGATCACTGTAGAAACTAGTGAGGAGAACCAGTCACGTTCTGTCAAAGTTCACGTGGGTGAAAAGACGATGGATATTAAGAACATTCGGGAAATACAAACTGGGTAAACTCTGCTGATTATTCCGTCGCCTCCCGGGGGCACGGTCATTGGCTGAGGGAACCTTCCACATTGCTGGGAGACCATAGCCGATGGGACTCACATCCGCACTCTCGACCGCTCTGACGGGACTAAGTGCCGCCGAAACACAGATCGATGTGATCGGCAATAATCTGGCGAACGCGCAAACGGTCGGATTCAAATCGTCCGATACGGTCTTCGCCACTCAATTCCTGCAGACACTTTCGCTTGGGGGTGGGCCGTCGACCGATAACGGTGGGACCAACCCGCGCCAAATTGGTCTCGGTGTTCAGGTTGCCGAAATCGCGGCCAACCACAACCAGGGCACGATCGAGATCAGCAGTTCGGCGTCCGATCTGGCGATCCAGGGTGACGGATTCTTCATCATGGAAGGGGCCAGCGGAGAACGCCTCTATTCGCGCAACGGAATCTTCAAACTCAATAGTGCCGCGGAGTTGGTGAATTCGACGGGCCAGCGCCTGCTCGGTTACGGGGTCGATGAATCGTTCCGGCTGCAGGAGTCGCGACTGGTGCCGTTGAAGATTCCGCTCGGATCGGAAAACGTTGCCAAGGCGACCGAAAATGTAACGTTCGAAGGAACGTTGACGCCGGAGGGAGAGGTGGCGACCGCTGCGCAAGTGATCCAGAGTTCGATCCTCGGCGACGCCAAGACACCGCGTCCCGATGCTTCGGGCATCGGAATCAGCAACGCCCCATTGTCCGATGCGACGGGTGTGACGGTTGATACGACGGGCGTCGGAACGCTCTCGAGCGGCACGTATCAGTACAAAGTGATGTTGGTCGATTCGCGAGGCCTTGAATCGACACCGAGCGGCGAGATCGTTGCGAGCGTTGGAACCGGCGGGCGGGTTGAACTCGGAAACTTGCCAGCGGATGCCGCCGGTGGCGATTACCCGACGGTGAACGTCTACCGAACCTCGCCCAACGGCAATGATTTCTTCTTCCTCGGTTCGGCCTCCGCGGGCGGAACGTACGTGGACGATGGGACGACGCCGCTGACCGGGACGCCGCTGGACACGTCGTTGCTCAATGGAGCGTACACCTACATGGTCACTTATCACCTGAACGGCCAGATCGAAAGCCGTCCCAGTGTGTTGATCGGTCCGCAGAATATCATCAACGGCCGCATCAGCCTCTCGAATCTCCCTACACCTCCGACTCCGCCGCCCGGGGGCGGTTTCCCCGCTTACGACGAGGTCCGCGTCTATCGCAACCTTGCCGGTGACCAGAACAACTTTTACCTGGTCGATACTCTCGATCCCGGCGATACGCTTACGGACTCGCGAAGTGACGCCGAGATTTCGGACTTGACCGTCAGCGACAACAAGTTGCTCGACTTGGATGGTCCCAAGATCAATACCAACACGCTGTTAACCGATGTGGTGAAGCGTGATGGAGTGACCTACGAAAACGTATTCAGGGTTGGCACGCTCTCGTACACTGGTCGAAAAGGTGAGCGATCGCTGGGCACCAAACAGTTCGCGGTCACCGAAACGTCGACAGTTCAGGAGTTGATTGACTTCATCGAGACCGCCTCGGGGGTCCAATCATTCCAGGTCGACTCGCAGAATCCGATTCCAACGTCCGAGAACAACATTCCGGGCGAAACGGGCAACCTGACACCGGGCGGCTATATCAAGGACGGTGCCATTCGCTTCGTCAGTAACAACGGAGAATTGGCCGCGCTCGACATCGATCTGACTGCGTTTCGCGTCGAGGACGAATTGGGCACGGTGACCACTCCCAACCTTGGGTTCGGGGTCGTGCAGGAAGGAATCGGGCAGAGTGCGGTCAGTGACTTCATCGTCAATGATTCACTTGGTGTTCCGATCAATGTTCGCGTCACCGCGACACTCGAGGAACGAACCGATGAGCAAACCATCTACCGTTGGTACGCAGACAGTCCCGACAACCAGCCGCTCGCGGGGTCTCGCGTTGCGGTTGGTACAGGCTTGATCAAGTTTGATGGGAATGGCAACTTCATCACCGCCACCAACTCGACGATCTCGATTGAACGACACGGCGTGCCGAGTGTAACACCGTTGCAATTCGAGGCCAATTTTTCGCGAGTCTCAGGTCTCGCGACGCAAGAAGCTGCACTCGTTGCCACTCTCCAGGACGGTAGCGAGCCGGGCGTCTTGAACAGCTTTGTGGTTGGTGAAGACGGTACCATCCGCGGGGTCTTCAGTAACGGGATCACCCGCGACCTTGGCCAATTACAGTTGGCCCGGTTCAGCAATCCAGTCGGTCTCGAAGCCCGCGGATTGAACCTTTACGCCGAGGGCATCAACACCGGGTTGCCCGTCCAGGGCAGTCCTGGAAACAGCGGCATCGGTAGCATCATCGGTGGAGCCTTGGAACTGAGTAACACAGATATCGGCCGTGACCTCGTGGAATTGGTGTTGGCCAGTACCCAGTACCGTGGAAACAGTCGTGTGATCACGACCAGCCAGCAGCTTCTCGACGAACTGCTGAACCTGCGGCGATAATACGTCGCAGTGTTTCTGACGCCACCAACCTGATCTCGCAACGAGCCAACCCAGCGGTTGGCTCGTTCTGTGTCGCGCCCCAGTCTCAACCGGGGCTAGGCAGAATCGTTTCCACGCCGACAATCGTGGAGCAACCGGCATTGTGTTTCCGCACACTCGAGTTCCCGACACGCGAAAGATGGCCAAAGCCCCAAAAACCGCGATTCAACCGACGCGAGCCGAAGATTATCCCGAATGGTACCAACAGGTCATTCGGGCGTCGGATCTCGCTGAAAGCTCGCCGGTGCGCGGATGCATGGTCATCAAACCATGGGGCTACCGGCTCTGGGAAAACATGCAGCGGGCCCTGGACGACATGTTCAAGGCGACTGGCCACCAGAACGCGTACTTCCCCTTGTTCATCCCGATGAGCTTTCTCGAGAAGGAAGCGGAGCATGTCGAGGGCTTTGCCAAAGAATGCGCGGTTGTCACCCATCATCGACTCGAGCCTGATCCCAATGGCGGATTGCGCCCGGCTGGCCCACTCGAAGAACCGTTGATCGTTCGGCCCACCAGCGAAACCATCATCGGTGCGACGTATGCCAAGTGGGTGCAGAGCCATCGTGATCTGCCGATTCTGATCAACCAGTGGGCAAACGTCGTACGTTGGGAGATGCGGACGCGAATGTTTCTCCGCACGGCCGAGTTTCTTTGGCAGGAAGGTCATACCGTTCACGCAACAAGCGAAGAGGCGATCGAGGAGACCGAGCGGATGATTGATGTCTATGCCGACTTCGCGGAAAACTGGATGGCGATGCCCGTCATCATCGGCAGCAAGACCGCGGCGGAGCGTTTTCCGGGGGCGGTGGAAACGCTGTCGATCGAAGCGATGATGCAGGACCGAAAGGCGCTGCAAGCAGGTACAAGCCATTTTCTCGGCCAGAACTTTTCGCGTGCACAGGACATCATGTTCCAGGCGGAAAACGGTGAGCGCGAGTATGCCTGGACGACGAGCTGGGGAGTGTCGACCCGGCTTGTCGGTGCGCTGATCATGACCCATAGCGACGACGACGGTCTCGTGCTGCCGCCGCGGCTGGCACCCGCGCAGGTCGTCATCCTGCCGATTTATCGTGATGACGAGCAACGCAGCCAGGTCCTCGAGTACGTCGAGTCGTTACGCAGCGAGTTGGCGGCACAACTCTATGGCGGAATGCCCCTTCGTATCGAAGTGGATGATCGAGACGTGCGTGGCGGCGAAAAAAAGTGGCATCACGTCAAACGCGGTGTTCCGGTCCGTCTTGAAATCGGGCCCAAGGATATTGAAAAAAACTCCGTGTTCCTGGGGCGACGCGATCAACCCAAGAGCGCTCCAATGGACCGCGACGCGTTGGTCTCGGAGATCGGAAACATACTTGCCGAAATGCAACAGTCGCTCTTCGACCGCGCACTGCAACTCCGCGAAGACAATTCAGTTGAGATCACCAGCGAAGCCGAGTTCCGCGACTTCTTTACGCCGGCCAATGAGAATGAGATTCACGGCGGCTTCGCGCATTGCCACTTTTCGGACGAAAACGAAATTGAGCCGCTGTTGAAAGAATTGAAGGTGACCGTGCGGTGCCTTCCTCGCGAGGACGGGAAGGCTACGCCGTCAGGAACCTGTTTTTATACGGGTAAGCCGGCCGAGCGAAAGGCGATTTTCGCCAAGGCCTATTAAACGCGCTGCCGTATCTCGAGCCGAGTGCGAGTGGTATTGGGCTCCGGCAGTCGCAAGTCAGTGTGATCGTTGATAGATCGCGGTCAGCAATGACTCGGTGTCTTTGAACTTTTTACCGCTCAGCATCGCATCGTCAATCAGTTTTCGTGCGTCCGCTTCGGAGTGTCCCAGCGTCACCAGTGCGTCAAACGTCTCGCCGATTACCTCGTTGCTTCCCACGACCTCATCGCCGGCAGAATCCCGCTCGACCATCAATGCGAATCGCGGCATTTTTCGACGCAGTTTCGCGATCACTCTTTCGCTGGTCGCCGGGCCGATGCCGGGCAGCGCGGAGAGACCTTTCGCATCCTGTTCTTCAATCAGCACCGCAAGTTCTTTGACGGGGCGGACCATTGCACGCAGCGCCTTCTTGACACCCACGCCATCGACGCTGCAGAACAGGTCAAAAAACTGGCGTTCCGGTTCGGTCATGAATCCGATCAAGCGGGGAGTGAGTCGTCCGCCCTGGGCGTTGCCCTCGATGTAGTCGAGTGTGTGCAGGCGGATGCTTTGTTCCACCCGATTCTGAAGTTGTCTTCGAGTGTAATCAGCAACGAGTACTTCGTATTCAAAAGGATCGGACTGGATCGTCACGGCGGTTTCACCGACGCGCACGAGTTTTCCTGATATCGTGACGATCAAACGAGTTCTCTCCTCATTTCTATGGGTTGCGCGTCAGATGCTCAAGTGCGCGCCTTTTCCGAGATGGTGACCACACAGTGCGATCGCCAGGGCATCGGCGACGTCCGCGGGTTCCGGCAGGCTCGGCAGCCCGAGTTGCATTTGCACCGCCAACTGCATCTGATGCTTTGGCGCGCGGCCGTTTCCCGTCATGACTTTCTTAACGCGAGTTGGTTCGTAATGCGCCACTTGGATCTTCGCACGTGCCGCCGCGAGACAAATGACCCCGCGCGCGTGTCCCATCAGGATCGCGGTGGTTGGGCGCTCATAATGCGAAAAAAGTTGTTCCAGGGCCATTTCATCTGGGCGATGCGACTGAATGACCTCTTCGACGCCGACGAAGATTTCTTTCAATCGTGACTCGATCTCCGATTTCGGATTGCTGCGGATGATCCCAGCCTCAATCAAGCGAACGGCCGTGCCCGTCACCTCGATGACACCGTAGCCGCTCGTGTTCAAGCCCGGGTCGATGCCGAGGATACGCTTGTCCGATTCCGGTGCGGGGTTCACGAACTGCGTTCCCAGCTGGTTCCTTCTTTTTTGTCCAGCAGTGACACACCTAATTCACTCAGGCGGTCACGGATCGCGTCGCCGGTGGCATAATCCTTGCGCTGGCGGGCTTCCTTGCGAAGATCGATCAGCAAGCGGACGACGCCGTCGAGCAATTCGGCATCCGAATCATCGCCCCCGCCGGCCGATGGCGTCGGCTTGAGAAACAGTCCAAGCACATTGGAAAGCTCTCGCACGACTGTGGTCGCCTTGATCAAGGAGACAACAGCCGGGTCATTGGCATTGGCGGCTGGTCCAAGCGAGTGCTTGTCAATGTGCCGATTGAGCACGCGAAGCGAATCGAACAGGACGCTGATCGCTGAGCCCGTATTGAAATCGTCGTCCATTGCGGCCAAAAACTTCTCGCGACTTGCACGGATTTCAGCCAGCAGCGCGTCCTCGCCCGCATCAAAATCTCCCTCGTTGCGGCTCTGTGGTACGGCAAGTTCATAGAACAGTTGACCGGGAAACAGTGTTGATTCGACGTTGGAGGTGATTTCATTGAAGCGGTCAAAGAACCGATAGAAAGCTTCGAGCGATGTGCCGGCTTCCTGCAGCCCTTCTTCGCCGTAGACAATGGTCGATCGATAGTGGGTTCGCAACAGAAAGAATCGAATCCGCTCGCCGGTATGATGGCGAATCAAATCAGCGAGTCCGCCGGCGCCCTTGCTGCGGCTGATCTTTCCCGCGGCGGCCTGTTCGGCTGATTCCTCGCGATCGCTTTTGCCGCCGACCTTTCCCTTTTCGCCGGCGCGCATCAGCCCGTTGTGCATCCAATACTTCACCATCGGAGCACCGTGACAACAACTGCTCTGTGCCCGTTCGTTTTCGTGGTGCGGAAACATCAAGTCCAATCCGCCGCCATGAATGTCAAACGTGTCCCCGAGGATCTCGTGACTCATCGCGGAACATTCGATGTGCCAACCCGGACGGCCGGGACCCCACGGACTGTCCCATGCGACCTCGCCCTGTTTGGAACTCTTCCAAAGCGCGAAATCGCCGGGCGAACGTTTCTTTGCAGCTGCCTCGCCTCCTTCGCCCTGCTGGGCATCGGTGGTTCGGTTCGAGAGTTGGCCGTAGTTGGGATCTTTCGCCACGTCAAAGAAAACGTCGCCGTCGACCGCATAGGCGTGCCCCTTTTCTTCCAGCGTCTGAATGAAGCTGATGATCTGGGACATGTGGTCGGTTGCTCGCGGAAGATGGTCGATCTGGTTAACACCGAGCTCCTTCAGGTTGGAAAGGTAGTCCGCAGTCATTTCGCAGGCGATCTGACTCATCGGAATCCCTCGCTCGCGGCTCTTGGCGATCAGCTTGTCATCAACGTCGGTAATGTTGACGACCAAGGTGACTTCGTAGCCGCTGAATCGCAGATAGCGTTTGATGGTGTCAAAGATGACCGGTCCGACCATGTGGCCGATGTGTGACTCGGCGTAAACCGTAGGTCCGCAGAGATAGATGCCGACCTTCGGTGGGCGCAACGGAATGAACGGCTCCTTCGTCTTGCTCAGCGTGTTGTAAACGCGGATTTCGGGTTGCTTTTTTGACACGTTGGATTGGCTTTGGGCTGCAGTCGCTGTGCTCATCATTACCGCTGGGTGGTGGTATCAGGTTCCCGTCTTCACGGCGGATTATAGGGTCCGACCCATTCCATGCAGAGGCCGATTCTTATGCGACCGGGCAGCGGATTAGAAAGAGGGGGTGCACCGATCCGCCCGAACCGATCACAACGACCGGCGAGATCGGGTGCGATTCCGCGGTGTTGACGACCCGGCCGGTGCCCGGACTTGGCGAGCGGTTCTGGTCATCTCTTCATGAGTTGATGGGCGGCGTCCTGGGCCAAGAGCAGAATGAGCTCATCGTCCGGGGATTCAAAACTGAAGACTGCTGCCGGGGCCTCGGCTTCGGCAATCCCGCCCGCGGCTTGTCGTGCAAGATAGTTGATCACAGCCAGTGCGTCGGCAGCAGTGGTTTCGCCGTCGCCGTTGACATCGGTGGAGTACGGTTCGATACCGGACGAAAGATTCGGTCCCGAATGCGATAAGGATTCGAGTCGATTGATCACCACAACAGCATCGAGCGCGGAGACACGTCCATCTCGATTTACATCCTCGCGAGAAAACGCGTTGCGCGGTTCCCTGCTCAGAACGCTGCCGGTCGCTTGGGTGCTACTCCCGGAATTCTCCAAGGGTGCCGAGGCCGATGCCTCGAGGATGCCGATCAATTCGATTTCTGCCAGTTGCAGGGAGTTGGCCGAAGGTGGGTCGGCGACCGAGGAAATGTCGAGCCGGTAGATGTTGTAGGGGGTGTTGTTGTTCAGCGAGAAGGTTCGCTTGAGCAGGCGGCTGGGGAAGTCTTCACCGCTGCGGGTGTCGAGAACTGTGAAGTTGACCCCGTCATCGGATCCCAGCAGCGACCAGTCCATCGGATCGCGGGCGGAGGCGTCGTTGGCTGAAGTAATTGTGTATGAGTCGACGACGTACTTCTCGCCGCCGGCGTATTGGTACTGAATCCAGCTGGCGCGGGTGGCGGGATTCGCGTTGGCAAAGTCGAGCCACTTGGTGCTCGAGGAATTATCAAAGGCTTTGAGCATCCCTT
>JAHELS010000295.1 GCA_024644085.1 Rhodopirellula sp. | reverse complement strand
TCGTGATGTTGGCATGCGTGCCCTTTGGAATCAGACTCGGTTCCCAGATGTTGGGCGGATGAGACACCGCAGCGGCGTGGCACGAAGTGACTGTTTCGACGTTTGGCTTGTGACGGATATCAGGACTGGAAGCATCCGGCGGTGCCTCGGGCATCTCACCGTTGATTCCCGAACTTTGAATCGTTCAGCATCATTTCTTGGGCCAAATCACTCGCATATCACCCTTTTCGAGTGATGGGTGACCGGTTCGAAAGCCTTAATCTAGCCTGTCATGAATGAAAGCTAAGAGGTCGGTTCGCCCCTGTGTCCGCTTTGACCTGACGAGGTAGTTTCAACGCAGACGCGAGACTGATTTCGAGTCTGATTGCGAGTCTGAACCAGGCACACGCCATGAACCAGCAAACCTCCAACACGCAGTCCCGTTTTTCGCGAGCGGCGACCTTCACCGGTTCGTCGTTGACCGGCAGTGTCCTCTCGCACAAGCGATTGTGGGTCGGGCCGGCGCTGACCGCCGTGTTAATTATCGCAGTCGGCTGGTGGGCCAATCGTTCTGTCGAAAACGCAGTCCAAGCGAACGTCGCCGGGCAGCTGCAGGCATTGTTGGAAGCCGATACGGCTGCGCTGGAGTTCTGGCTCGAGGAACGCAGGGTTGACGCGAGATCGACGGCGAGAATGAATCGGGTTCGTCAGTCGGTCGTTGAACTGGCCGAGATCGCCGGGCAGTCGGATTCCGAAAATGTCATCCCTGCGTTGCTAACCAGTAACGCACTGGCCGATCTGCGAGAACGCATGGATCCGCTACTTGACTCGGCCCGCATCGAGGGTTTCGTGGTCATCGACGAGGGCGGCTTGGTTCTGGCCCGCCATCAGGATATCGCCATTGGCGACTCGTCGATTGCCGCGAGATTTCGGCCGCTATTGTCTCCGGTGTTTGACGGAAAGACCGTCGTCATCCCACCCTTTCATGCTGTGTTCCGGGCGTGTCTCCGTTGACGTCGACAAGATCTTCCGTACGTGTTTTTGAATCTCACGCGTCGCGGCACTCTTCGGCGACCCTCTCCGATTGATTCTTTCGATGTCAGGGAAGTGAATATCACCGATAGGATAAAGAAGTTTTTCCATCCGTCTCTGGGGCATCGAACCGGGTCGCGGGGCCGCAAACGCCGCATGTAAAGGTGTCGCCCCAAGCAAGCAACTAACGCACATTCCGGTGCACTCGGTGCTCGTCTGGTGCAGTCAACGCATGAAGCGCGCATAAAAAAACCCGTCATGACGGCCGTGGAGTGGAGGTGACGGCGGCAGACGAGGGGTTAAGGTACAGCGGAAGCAACACTCTTCGTGACGGCTCTCGCAATCGCATGTTCGAGGTTAAGCGGATCACAGATGCAATCTATATCAACCTAATATGACTCGTCGGGCGTTCAATACTCAAGTTCGCCGCGACCAGCTGTCCGAAGTAGAGCCTGCTTTTCCGCATCGGAAAGAACCCCGTCTCCATCCCTGTCAGCCTTGGGATATCGCTTCAGTGCCCGTCGGCTGACGACCGCCTCTTCTGCATCGGAGATGACGCCGTCTTTGTTGGTGTCGGCTTGCGGGAATAGTTTGAGGATTTGCTGCTTGATCGCATTGTTTCCCGTCGGAGCCGGGGCATCAGCCCGGGATTTCGATACCGGAAACATCTCGTTGACTTGTTCAACAAGTTTATTTTTCAGGTCTTGGACCTGGACAGCAGTCTGATGAACGAGAAAAACGCATACCACCTCTCGACTCCGGTCAATTCGAAAATGCGCACCCAACGCGCCGCCATGAAAAACTTGATCGGCCAAACCGTACTCCGAAACGTCGCCGCGAAACCATCCCAATCCGTACGTCCTTTGAGGTCTGTCAGGTGACTGTAGGCGCCGCATCTCGGTAACAGACGCCTCGGAAAGGATTCGCTTTCCGTTGTAGACGCCGTCGTTCAGATGCATCTGGCCGAGCGCAGCCAGTTCGTCCAACGTGGTGAACAGCGAACCGCCCGGCAGGATGAAGCGGAGTTCTTCGATCTGCGCCAAGGAAGGTTGTTTCTGCAGCTTCCCTCCTTTTTTCAGATACCCCGTGGGCACCGTCTTTCGCGCTTCTTTCGAGGGCAAAAAGGTCGTGTTATTCAGACCCAAGGGGCGAAACAAAGCATCGCGGGCAATCTCCTCGAGCGACTGGCCAAGAGCGACTTCCGCCACACGACCCAACACGCAATATCCAACGCCGGAATAGATCCATTTCGTTCCAGGCTCGTAGACGAGATCGTATTCCGCAACGAGTTCGATCGTTTCGGCCAAAGGTCGTTCGAAATTGCGGATCAGGTCCGTCTTCTCGGGAGTGATCCCCTTGTTCCCCCAAAAGCCTGCAGTGTGCGATAGCAAGTGGCGAATTGTCATCGGCCGCGCAGGCGACTGGTTGCCTTCAACCTTTATCCCTTTGAACTTCGGCAGGTATTTCTCCACCGGATCGTCCAGGTTCAATTTTCCCTGATCAACCAGGGCCATTACCACGCTGGCCATAAAGGGCTTGGAGACCGATGCGATGGGAAGCAATTCGTCCGTCGTGAACGGCCGCTTCGATTCGATATCCGCATATCCGAACGCCTCTCGAAAGACTGTTTTTCCCTTGTGAACAACCTGAAACGAGCAGCCCGCAATTTGCTGTTGCTTGACGGCCTGACGCATGATGTCGGAAAGCGATTCGAGCTGATCCTGTGTCACGCCATGCGAATGTCGATCCACAGCTGCAGACGTATTTTCTTTGTAGAACTCTTGCACTGCGGAGGCTGTGAACTTTCCGAGCGTGATGTAGCCCTCGGCGCTGTAGTGAGTTCCATCTGCTCCTTTGGGCAACTCGCCGGGATAGATCGTGGCAACATTGTGGATTTCTCGACCCGCTCGGTTCTGGGACGCGATGACCTCCATCATGTAGGGACGCTTGCCAGACATCTTCCTGAGCTTGGAAAAGCTTAGCTCATTCAGGTAGTTCAAAACGGCTTGCAGCAATTCATCCTTCTTCACCTCAGGTTTGCCAGCCGGATTTTTGATCCTGCTCAAGTCCTCGTCACTCATGTTGGACATGGCCGCTTTGAGCAAGTCCTCGTCGTTCATGTAGGCCGGAACAAATACCGGAAGGTCTGGATCGCCGAGGTCAGCACGCAGATCCGAGACCAGCAGTTTGAAAGTGTCGTAATAGTCATTTGCCAGAACTTTCTTTGTTCCGTCCGCAGCTCCCTGCTTCCAAAAGAAGCCGCAGAACTCGGGCTTTGAGATTCGCTTTGCTTCGGCGACGGCATTCATCAGATCTTTGTACAGCGATCCCTTCTTCCCATCGAAGGTGAGGTTTGCCCGTTCAAACGACCATTTCTTCTCGAAGCCGCGTATGCCCGTTCCACCACTCGAGACTTTGATGATGCCGATGGTGTCGTTCGGCCAAAATGCGGCAAGCTGATGAGCGAACGATACTCCTGGCCCAAAGCGTTGGCTCGGCACCAAGTATTCCCACCTGCCATTGGCCCAGATTCGGATGCGGTCGTGTTTATGAGTGTAGGGCGCCTTCAGTTCTTTCGCCCGGCCCGTGCCGTGCATGTTGGATTGTCCCATCAACACGAACACACGAAACTTCCCGCTCTTCGGAATCGCCGCTTCGCCGCCGCCCATCGTGTTGGCCTGTTGCAAACCTACCGTCTTCCATTTATCCGTATCGGCATGCGGCTTGGCATCTGAGGTCGGTGTTGAAGGAGTTTTGTTTCGTGGGGCATTGTTTCGCCTGGCTTCGAAGAAATCTTGCAAAGCGCGTAATTCCGCGTCGTCCAGCTTGCCGTCCTTGTTGGCGTCGGATTTGGGAAATCGCTTAATGAGCTGGCTCTTTCGCTCCTCGCTGAGCTCAGACTCCTGAGCGACCGCCGAAAGGACACCGGGGAGGAACACCACTAAGACCAACATCGAATACATCGCTACGACCAAGGGTCGTTTTTCAAGTTTCATTTTGTTTGCTCTTTCAATTCGTCCAATTGCAGCTTGCCGTCGCCATTTGAATCGATCTTTTTGAACCGCTTGGTCAGGGCGGGGACATTGCGACCTTTTGGGTTGCCGATGTATTCCTCCAGCGTGATCGCTCCGTCCCCATTCCGGTCCCGATTCTTGAAGAACTGTTCTTGCGATCGGCGTTTCGGCGCCGCGGAGGGAGCAGTCTTTTTGGCCTTGGCGTTCTCGTCGTGCGAATCCTGGGGACTCTCAGTTCCAGAACTCTCAGCGCCCGAATACTCCGTGTTGATATTGGCGAAGTGGTCGATCAATTCCTTCTTGAGTGACGAATACACTTCCGGGAGCTTCGTCCGCAGATCGTTCTTCTCGGCGACGTCTTTGCTGAGATCGAAGAGCGCGAGATCGGACCGCTTCAGCTCGGCGATAAGCGCGTCCCAATCCGGGGAGTGCTCTCTCCCGATATCGCTCCATAGCTTGTAGTCACCCTTTCGCAATCCGATGTTGCCCCACAGCTCAAAGATCATGGTTCGCTCCGGGATGGTTTTCTTACCGGCAGACAACATGTGTGGCATCAGAGACGTCCCGCGAACTGGGTTCTTACCATTCATTTTCGGAACTGGAATCGAGGCAGCGTCCAACAAGGTGGCAAAGATGTCGCAATGCATCACCTGATCATCCGAGATCATGCCCTGGGGCAGTCGGCCTTTCCAGTTCATCAGCAGCGGCACGTTCAGCCCACCCTGATACGTTGTGGCTTTGCCCCCACTCAACGGGCCATTGTTTCCGGGAAATCGGCCACCAGCTGCGCCTTCCTCCATGGTGCAACCGCCGTTGTCACTGACAAAGACGATGAGCGTATTTTCAGCGATGTCCAACTCATCCAACAGGTCGACCAACCGGCCAATGTTGTGATCCATGTGTTCGAGAATGGCGACATAGTCGCTGCGCAGGAAACTGACACCCCGGTCGAGCGCCTTGTTCACCCAAGCCTCGGGCGCGGAAGCCTTTTTCGATTCATCGACGCGAAGCGGGCCGTGCACGGCGTTGTAAGCGAGGTAGCAAAAGAAAGGATCATCCTTGGCGGCGCTCGCTCGAATGAATTTTTCAGCCCACTGTGTGAACAACTCGGTCGCGTGCCCTTTGGAGGTGCGATCCGGCTGGCGATTGTGCATCATCTTTGAGTTGGCAGTGACCCAATACGGATGCGCGCCTTTGAGAAACCCGCGAAACTCATCGAACCCGCGGTCATTTGGAACTTCCCCTTCGTGCTCGCCCATATGCCATTTGCCGAAGACTCCAGTCTTGTAGCCGGTTTCCGCGAAATGTTCCGAGAGCATTTTCACGTCGCGCTTGATACCGCGATATCCCGGTGATCCGAGCGGTTGCTGGCCGGGACCGCGCCACATGCCATTTTCCGACGAGTATTGACCAGTAAACATGCAGGCACGCGATGGTCCACAGAGTGGGACGGTATGGTAGTTCGGAAAACGCACACCTTTCGCGGCCAGAGCTTCCAACGTCGGAAGTCGCACCTCGGTGTCGTCCCAATTCGACGGCAAATCACCCCAGCCATGATCGTCGGAAACGATGAACAGAATGTTGGGGGAAGTCCGAGCCGGACTGGCATTTGAAGTTCCATCCGATGGCGGCTTCGCCGCGGAGATGGAGATTGGGGCGAGCGCCAGCGTTAGTAGGAGTATCGAAATTCTCATAGTCTTCATCTTGCTCTTGAACTTGAATGCCGAGCTGGGGACTTCGTGACTCTTTCATGTCGTCTGTACCTGACTCATGGACTTATCGAGCATTCGGCTTACGTCTCGGTGGTACATACGTAACGCCAAGTGGCTCATGATGAGTAGGAAGCCCTTCACGCATCTTCTTCTTTATTCCTGCATATTCAGGATCATCTGCGAGGTTACTCCATTCCCATTTGTCCTTCTCGTGATCATACAACTCTTCAGTTCCGTCAGCGTAAACGATGTACCTGTACCGGTCGGATCGAACGCCGTAGTTCTTATACCCGAACGTTGTCAGCGAGGTCTTGTCCCAAGTGGCCTCAGGGTTTTTCATCAACACGGTCAGGTCGTTCCCTTCGAGTTGTTTTTCAGGTGGCTTGCACCCGGTCAGGGAGGCAAGCGTCGGATAGATGTCGAGTAGGTTCACTGGCCTAGCGCTGGTCGATCCCGCTTTCGACACGCCGGGGGCCACCCATAGAAGGTTGACCCGCGTGGCTCGCTCCCAAAGGGAGTATTTCCCCCAACGCTCTTTTTCACCAAGCTGAAAGCCATGGTCGCTCCACAATACGATGATGGTGTTGTCGGCGTACTTGGAATTCTCAAGCGCCTCAATGATCTGGCCAATGAGGTCATCCACCATGGCCGTGCACGCCAAGTAGGCCTGGATCGCCGGCTTCCATTGATTCGTCGCCCTGATTCTCTTCAACCACGGATTGTGAGCCATCTTGGCATGAGCCGCAGGCACATCATCCAGGTCGCCTTCCCGGAAACCTTCC
>JAHELS010000077.1:15282-25577 GCA_024644085.1 Rhodopirellula sp. | reverse complement strand
GCGCGACGAGCGCGGGAACCATCACCGGCAACTCGATCTTTTCCTCGCAACCGACGCCACATTCGACACGACGCATAGCGATGTTCGGCTGCGCCTTGCGCAAGCAAGCCAGACCGAGGTCGACGGCGAACTGCTGATCAAGTTGGTCGACGCAATACTTCTTTCACATGCGGATGCGCCTTGATGACAACGGGAATGGTGCTCGGGAAGTTCATGCCTCCGCATCTCGGTCATAGGTACCTGGTCGATTTTGCCCGCCACTACTGCGACAACCTTACGGTCGTCGTTGGAACCCTGGCCGCCGAACCGATACCGGGCCAACTCCGCTATCGATGGATATGCGAGTTGTTTGCTGGCAGCGGTGTCGAGGTTGTTCATCTGGACCGGGAACTCCCCCAAGAGCCTGCCGAGCATCCTGATTTTTGGGATCTGTGGCAACAGGCGTTGTTGCCATTGGTCCCTTCACCCCTCGACTACGTGTTCGCATCGGAGGACTATGGGTGGAAGTTGGCCGAAGTCCTCGGTGCGAGATTCGTACCGGTCGACATCTCGCGGTCCGTATTGCCGGTCAGCGCAACGTTGATCCGTAACGACCCAATCAAGCACTGGGACTACTTGCTGCCGTGCACACGCTCGCACTTCGTTCGACGCGTCTGTGTTTTTGGACCTGAATCAACCGGCAAGAGCACGCTCGCCCGAGACCTGGCCGATCACTTTCGCACGGTGCATGTTCCGGAGTATGCACGAACATTGATCGAAACCCAGGATGGCCGCATCGAACTCGAGGACATCGCGCGGATCGCTCAAGGACAATCCAGCAGCGAGGACGCGTTGGCCGCAGCCGCAAACAAAGTATTGTTCTGCGACACCGACGTGTTGCTGACAACAATCTGGAGCCAGTGGTTGTTTGGCGAGTGCCCGGCAGAGGTAACCGAACTGGCTCGCCGGCGCGACCATGACCTGTACCTGCTGACCGATGTCGACGTCCCCTGGGTGGACGACGTCGCGCGCTACTTTCCGGAGCAGCGCCGGAGTTTTTTCGATTCGTGCGAAGCGGCGCTATGCCGGTCACAGCGGCGGTACGTGGTGCTGAGGGGCACCTGGGAAGAACGTTTCCGCGTTGCTGTTGATGAGGTTGACCGCCTGCTGGCGTCACCCATCGGGATCGCGTCCTGCTAAGACTGAGTTTGGGGAGCAGAGTCGCTCGTTCCCTCGCCGTCGGCGATTGCGGGATTCACTCTCTGAGCGACAGCGTCGATCGGTCGATCTATTCGCTGCTGCGGAGGTACGACGACGCCACAGCTGACGATGAATTGGATCGCTTCGTCAACCGTTAAGTCCAGGTCGATTGCTTCGCTCTTTCGGATCGTTACCGTAAACCCGGTCATCGGCATCGGACTGGTTGGCATCAACACGCTCAGCATCGGCTCTCCGGTCGCAGCAGAAATCTCTTTCATGCTGTTACCGGTGACGAATCCAAGCGACCAGATCCCCTCGCGCGGATACTGAATTGCAACCACACGATTGAATTCGATCTCACGATCGCTGAAGGCAAAGTCCGTGACCTGCTTGACGCCACCATAGACCTTGTTGACGACAGGAATTCTCAGAATCGCTCGATCAAAGCGATGCACAAGCCAGCGTCCAAGACCAACCGTGAAAAGTCGGCCGAGGAAATAGAGCACCGTGGTGAAGACAATTAGAAAGACAGGCACCACGAGTGATCGCGGCATGTATTCCAATTGAACGTAACGGTGCCAATACGCGCTCGCACTGGCTGGGGCAGGGGAGTAGGGACCGAAGTAATCCGACTTGTCGTCAACAATCTTCTTGACGTAGTCCGGTAGAAAACGCCGCCCGGTCGGATCGGGCACGAATCGTGTGCCGCGGTAAGTGAATCCTTCGAGCCGGCGATTCCCGGTCGCTGTCGATCCCGGGGGAACCTCCGAATAGGTTTCTTCGATGCTCCAAACAATCGCATGCCGAAACCCCGACTCAATCGGTCGTAGTACGTAGACCTCGATCGTGCTCCAAGCCCAGATCAAGACGACGATCGTTAGCAGCGGCGGCAGCACCACACCCAAACCGCGCAGCACCGCTCGACGGAATCCTGCTCCGCGCGAGATGTCGTTGTTAGGAGATTCGAGATTCGAGCTCATGGGATCCACGCTGAGCAGGGGTGGTCACCGATTCAGTGGGAATCAGCGACCGACGATCTATTAGGACGGACGGCTGTCAATTCTGGTTCCCGAGTCCACGCACGGATCGAGCCGCCTGACATGATCGGGCCGCCTGACATGATCGGGCACACATTCCGGCCCAATTCCGCGAAAAACTCGTTCAGCAGGAACGTATGGCTCGGGCTACTACCGCCAGAGAAACCCGATCCGCCCCTCTATCGCGGAGGACCCGTGCGACCTCGTTTCCGGTCGCCCCCGTCGTTAATACATCATCGACCACAAGAACGTGCCGCTGAGCAATTTCCGGTGATCCAGTGAAAGCATAGCTCCTTTTTAGCGAAAACGCACCGCGGACGTTTTCGACCCGCTCGGCATCGCTCAGCCAGGCCTGTTTCGAGATCCGCCGCGTGGTGCGGAGGAAAACGCGGCAGCTGCGTCCAATCGCCCGCCCAACGGCCGAGGCAATCACCTGGTTCCCGTTGCCCCCACGACGGAATTGCCGGGTAATGTGCGAGGGAACATAGGTCACAATATCCGGCAAATCTCCCGCCATTTTGTCAGCAACCAGGACACCGAGCCGACGGCCCAAGGCATCACCCAAGGGTGCCTGAGAGGCGAACTTCGCGGCGACAATGGCATCGCAAACCCGATCCTGGTACGCCCAGAGTGCCACCACCGAATCGAACTCGAGATCCAGATTCCGACAATGCACGCAGGGCTCTGCACGTCGAAGAGATGCCATTTCCGTCGGGGATGTCTCATCGGTCCGATCCGGATTCCCGTCAGAATCGTTTCCGGTGGAACCTCGGAGCGGCGCTTTTGGAAATCCACATCGAGTACATGCCGTCGCCATCATCGTTTCAGAGAGAGCGAGGGATCGGCGACAGTCGGTACAGAAATCCTCTCCGCCGGCGACCACTTGGTTACAGAATCTGCAGGCGGGCGGTAGAACCAGGTCCAAGAGGGCGTTTTTCCCAGCCGCGGCGGTCCCCCAGAGCGTTTTGGTAAACGATTGTCGCATTCTGGTGTCCGAAAGACGTTTTTTTGAAATGCCCGTGAACCTTTCGCCGACACCTTTGTCTATACCGTCAATTCCCGGGGTGGTGGCAGTGCGGAGCGGATTCCGACCATTCCATCATCCGGTGAGAACTCGCCTCTTCCAGGGCCAGTTTTCGCTGGCCCCCGAGAGCCTTCTGGTATAACTTTGTTTCTAGAGGGCAAACGCCGGATTCACAGAATCCGGCACCTTTTCATTTGGTTTTCCTGTGTACTCCGCAGCCGCACCCAGAAACAGGGTGCTACTGGAGGTTGAAATGCGTATCGAACAAATCATCGCAGCCGTCGCACGAACAGTGGTCAAAGCCACCGTACGTGAGATTGAAGCCGCCCGATCGTTCGGCCCCGCATGCCTCCATCTATGGCTACAGCGGATGCCTCTGGGGATGTCGTCGGGCTATCCGCGCTCCCTGTTTTCATCGCTCGATTTACCGAGTGATGTCGACAGGACGGTGCATGGCACACCCGGCAATAAACGCGGCAGATTGCAGCTCCAACCGATGTTGGCGCTGGCAAGTTGTCCGGCGGGAACCGTCAAGGCCTGAGAAGGGCCAACCACGATCCCCAGGACTGCTGCGGCCAACCTCGGAGATGCTCGCCGGAAAACGGCTTGACGTTCTCTGAGTGTCGGACCGATCCGCAGGCCTGAATTTGCCCGACGTTTCCGCGCGAAGTTCACACTCACGCATGTGAGCCCCGGCTTCCTTGGTTCCGTCATCCCGTCTTTTTGATCGACCGGCCCGCGCCGAATCGCTGAAAAGGCAACCCAGAAGCATTTTTTTACGGCGCGATTGACCGCGTCCAACAAACACCGACCTGCTGATCAGGCAGGTCACCCAAGCTCGCCGATTCCGCGATTTTCCGCACCCAGACGGGCCTTGGAAACCTCGGACGGAGGAACCGAATCATGAACTTCACGGAAAACACCATCTTCACGATCCAGACACGAACCGTTGCGGAACTGGTTCGCGCCGCCCAGGCGGGCGACCGGGACGCATTCGGTGAGTTGTTCGAGCGATACCGAGGGGGCATCGTGGCGCTGGCAATGCGCCGAGTCCGAAACGCGGACGAAGCGGAAGAACTCGCCCAGGACGTCTTTATCCAGGCGATGCAGAAGATCGACCAGCTGCGCGTCCCGGAGGCGTTCGGCGGATGGCTGCGGCGAATCGTTCATCGCATGGCGATCAACCGTTTGACGCGAACGCGAACGGCGTTGGCGTGCGATCCGGTAACGCTCGAAGCAACCTGCCTCGCAGCCGATACGCCGGACGCGTTGGCGCAGGATCGCGAACAGGCGGCAGCGGTGCGTGACAGCATCGACCGTCTGGGCGCACTCGACCAGCAGACGCTCAAGGCATTTTACTTGCAGAGCAAGTCGCTGATCGAGATGAGCGACGAGTTCGACGCGCCGGTCGGTACGATCAAGCGTCGATTGCACGTCGCGCGAAAGCGATTGGCCAAGGAAATGGACGTCATGCAGGCCGTCTAATGAACAACCGGCCCGGAACAATGGTTCCGGGCCGGTTTTGATTGCGCGCCGAATCGATCGGAGGATTACTTTTTCACCAGCGACCAATCGCGTCGCTGCCGGCTGCTTGGAATTCCCATTCGCTTGCGATACTTCGTCACGGTACGACGGGCGACCGTCATGCCGGCTTTCTTCAACTCCTCGACAAGTCTCTCGTCGCTGTGTGGATCGCTCTTGTCTTCCTTGTCGATCAATTCCTGAAGCTTGAGCCGAATCGTGTCCCAGGCGACGTCCTCTCCGTCCTCGGTCTGTGTCCCGCCGACGAAGAACCGTTTCAGCGGCAAAATTCCGCGCGGCGTTTGCATCCATTTGTCATCCACTGCGCGGCTGACCGTCGTGACGTGAACACCGACCTTGTCCGCGATCTGCTGCATCTTCAAAGGCTCGATCGCTTCGGGACCTTCGTCGAGGAATTTTTTCTGGTGCTCGACGATTGCCTGGGCAACCTTCGTTAACGTGCTTCGTCTTTGCTCGATTGAATCGATCAACCACTGGGCGCCGTTGATCTTGTTCTTAATGAACTCCCGTTCTTCGGGTGTGCTTTTTGGATCCTGCAATCGATTTCGGTAATACTCGCTGATGTACAACGTAGGAACTCGATCGTCGTCGAGTCGCACCTGGTATTCGCCGGAGTCATCCTCTTCAAGGATGATGTCGGGCGTCACGTTGGGGACATAAGTCTCCATGAAAGCGGCACCGGGCTTGGGATTCAGCACGTGCAGTTCTTCCCGCACGGTCTGGATCAATTCGATCGAGTAGCCGGTCTTCTTGGCAATCTGGGGCAATCGATTCTCGGCCAAATCTTCGAGGTGCGACTCGATCAGCGTTTGCATCTCCTCGAAGTGGGGGAAGGACGGCTTGATCTGCATCAACAAACACTCGCTCAGCGTGCGAGCGGCAATTCCGGTCGGCTCGAGCGATTGGACGACCTCGAGCGCCTTTTCAGCCAGCGCAACATCGTCGGGCGTGTGACCGGCCGGCAACAGGTCCGCCAGGGGAGTGCGGAGGTAGCCGCCATCGCGCGCATCGAGCGTGCTGATGATCCGCTCGGCAATCTGTTCCACGCGGTCATCGATATCCATCTCGGCCAGTTGATGCAGCAGAAAGTCATTCAAAGACTCAGGCCGGGAGACCGCGTTGGCCATTAAATCGTGCCGCCGGTCGGCCTCTTCCTGCATCCGATTGGCGGATCTGCGAAACGAATCGTCGAAGGTACTGGGCAACTCCGAAATCATGTTCTGAAGACGCTCGAAATCCTCCTGATTGTCGTGATCATTGTCCACGACCAATTCTTTTTCATCTTCGCTGCGCGCATCCTTGCTGGCCGGTTCGTCGTCCGTCTCATCGGGAGCCAGCGGGTCGAGTTCCTGCTGTTCAAGCAGGGGATTCTCGTTCATTTCCTGCTCGATGCGTTCCTGCAGCGCCAGCGCCGGTAGCTGCAGAATCTCCATCGACTGGATCATCCGAGGCGCCAGTTTCTGGGTTTGCAACTGTCGGGCCTGAAGGCCCATGGACATCCGCATGTCAGGTTCTCATGAAAAGAGGCATCCGTTCGATCGATCTTCGCAAATCAAACAGGGATGTGCGAATTCCGTTCCAATTATAGCGTACTATAGTTTTTGACGCCCGGTGAGGGCATCAGCGATCATTTCACGATTCGCATATTCAAGCACGCTTCCGGCGGTGATACCTCGCGCCAATCGGGTGATTTCTACGGGAAACTCGCTCAACAGGTTACTGATGTACAGTGATGTCCCGTCCCCTTCGACGGTCGGATTGGTCGCCATGATGACTTCGACAAAATTTCCGTGGCGGACCCGGTCGACGAGTGCATCGATCGTTAATTGATCGGGACCGATGCCGTCCAGGGGCGCTATCCGACCGAGCAGGACGTGGTACATGCCCTTGAAGACACCCGCCTGCTCGAGGCTCATCAGGTCCCGCGGCTGCTCGACCACACACAGTCGCGTGGTGTCGCGGTTGGCATCTGCACAGATTGTGCACGTTTGCGTTTCGGAAAGATTGAAGCACGTTTCGCAGTAGCGGACGTCCTGGCGGACCCGGCGAATGGAATCCGCCAGCGCCATCGCTTCCTGCTCGCTGACACGCAACAGATGAAACGCCAATCGTTCAGCACTCTTGCGGCCGATTCCAGGCAACCGACCGAGTTGCTCGACCAGGTCCGAGACCGCGCCGCCCTGATTACCCACGGGATCAACCGCCTCCGGTCAAATGGGTCAACATGTTGTCCAGACCCGGCAAATTCAAATCCATCTCGCTGACCATTTGGGAGATCGCTTCGGCATACAACTGCTTGGCTGCGGCGCCCGCCGCGTTGGTCGCGTCCTGGATCGCATGTTCGAGTTCATCGCCGCTCAATTCACCGCCGATCTTGACCGATTGAACGTGACCGGTCCCACTCATCGATACGTTGACGCTGCCGCAACCGCTGCTTGCACTAACAGTCTCAGACTTCATCCGCTCGTTCAATTCTTTCATCTTGTCGGGCAAGTCCTGCAATGATCCCACGATCGACGCGATATTGCCGAGATTTCCCAATCCTTTAAACATGGCTGACTCCCAGGGGTAAACGCTATTTGGGTTTGTCGATCCGTACAATTTCCGCGTCAAACAATTCGACACAAGATTGGATCAGTTCGTTCGATTCGATTTCACGCATCCGTTGTACGCGCGACGGTTTCTGCACCGTCTCGATTGGCTTGGAGGGTTCGGGCTCAGGTGCGGCCGCAATGAATTCAAGCAGGATGCTTCGTCCCGCCGCCGCCGAGACGGCATCAGTAAGCATCGCACAGTGTTCCGGTAACTGACAACGCTGCCTGGCGAGATTCGCGTCCGCCGGGAATACCAATTGCAACTTGTGCTCGCCAACCGCCTTGACGCAATGAACGACTCGCGCGATCGATTCAGTCATCGATTCCAATCCCTCGAGCGCACGTCGCCATGATCGCTCTGCGGCCGGCTGGTCCCATCGTGATTCGACACCGACATTCGAATCATGCGGCGAATCGGTCAACGTGACCGGTTCCATCACCGCGACCGCCGAAGGGTGCTCGAATGAGGCCGCCGAAGGGGCCCCCACCGCGGACGATGTTTGCCCCTGACCGAGCGGCGTAACCGCGCTCGGCATCTGCCCCGATGTGCCGGAGGCTTTGGGTGCCGAGGTTGACTGCCCGGTGCGGGGCACGGTTCCAGCCCGCTGATTCTCAGCCCGCTGATTCTCAGCCCGCTGATTCTCAGCCCGCTGCGGCAATGTCACGGGCTGCTTTTTTTTTTCGACTGGACTCGACTTTCCATCCTTTCCCGCAGCCGCGGCCAGGTCAGCGAGATGCTGGAGGTCGGGCAGGTGACAGATTTGAATCAGCGCCGCTTCGAGCAGGACCCGATCATGAATGCTGTGCCGAATTCTCACGAGAGTTTGGTCGAGGAGTCCGACGACGGCGAGAACCGTTTGCAGCCCCCATCGCCCGCCGAGCTGCTGTAGCTCGTCGTACAGCGATGCCGATGCGTGTCGCAGCATCGACGCGTCACAGCCGACGCAAACCGCCATCAGGTCGCGGAAGTATCCGAGCAGTTGCTCGGCGAGACGCCCGGCATCAACGCCCGCATCGATGGCGGCGTCCATTTGTTTCAGCGCCTCGGCCGCCTCCCGATCCGCCATTGCCCTGGCCAGGGAGTGCAAGCGCTCGTCGTCGGCCGTTCCCAGCATCGCGTGAACGTGGTCGGCGGTCAGCTTTCCGTCGCTGAAACTGAGTACCTGCTCAAGCAACGACTGGCTGTCGCGCATCGACCCGGCCGCTCGACGGGCAATCAGCTCGAGCGCCGCGTCATCGGCATCGGCCGACTCGGCAGTTACGATCTCGCGCAGTCGGGCGACGATCTTGGTGACTTCAACCGGTGCAAAGTCGAACCGCTGGCAGCGGCTCAGCACGGTAATCGGTATTTTCTCGGGGTCGGTCGTACAGAAAATGAACTTCACATGTTCCGGCGGCTCCTCCAGCGTTTTCAACAGCGCATTGAACGCCGCGCCGGTCAACATGTGAACTTCGTCGATGATATAGATCTTGAAGCGTGAACGGCTCGGCCGTACACCGACGTTGGCGCGCAAGGTCCGGATTTCGTCAATCCCGCGGTTGCTGGCTCCGTCGATTTCGATCACGTCAACGTCTTCGCCGGCGTCGATCGCCTGCGCGACGTCGCTGGTATTGTCGGGTGTCGTCGTCGGTCCACCGGGATCGTTAAGTGCCTTGGCAAAAATTCTTGCCGTACTTGTTTTTCCGACACCACGGGCGCCGGTGAACAAGTAGGCATGACCAACGCGGTTGGTTTCAATCGCGTTCTTGAGCGCCCGGCCAACGTGTTCCTGGCCCACCAGTTCATCGAATCCCAATGGCCGGTAACGGCGTGCTACGACAACGTAGGTCGCATCTTTATCGGAGCGTTGATGGTCGGACTGGGGCATGCCGGGTGGCGCGACGCGAAAAGAGGGGGAGACCCGATTCCTTCAATAGCTGACTCCTGCCCGGTGGCGGCAACCCTCACACAAAGCTACACCGCTTATGGCTGCTCCAGTTAAGGCCTGACCAGGTTCACGATTCACCCTCGCAAGGGTCGCCACCACCGGACAAGAATCAGTCATGAATTGATGCCGGGCCACGCGCTTGGTGGACCGGCGCCGAGCTTTGAATTCTGCGCCCTGAATCTTATGTCACGCAACGGCCGCCGGAAACCACCCGGCTGATTCAGCGACGCCGCCCGCCGCGTCCCCGCCCGTTCCCCTTGGACTTCTTATGGTTTTCGATGTTGGCGTTGACCAACAACTCGACTGTTTCGAGCCAGGTCGGAATGCTGCCGCGTCGGCGGACGGTTTCCTCGCTAGGCTCATCATCACGGCTGCGTCGACGACGTCGAGACCGAGGCCGGTCCTCGTCATCATCCTGATCGTCGCGTGATCTCGATCGTTCGCGTGGCGAACCATCCTCGCGATCCGGCTCGTCGTCTCGACCGCGTGAACGCGATCGTGTACGACGGGAGCGACGAATCGATTCGACTTCGATGTCGTCCTCGTGATCATCATCAAACGCCGATTCGGCATCGTTTGCATCAAATTCGACCTCGGCCTCGACATCGTCGGTCGGTCGCGCATCCTCCTGGTCCCGCTGCCGCGAACGCCCTCGGCCGCGCCGGCCGCGCCGACGCGAACGCGACTTGGGTGCATCCTCGTCATCCTGGGTGGACCGGGAACGCTGGACACGCCCTTCGGTCTCGAGGCCCTCCGCAAAATCATCCGCCTCACGCGGCTCGCTTGAATCCGAACCGCGATCCTCAACTTCGGATCCTCGCCGGCGGCGGCGGCGAACACGTTCACTCGACTCGTTGGTGTCATCCGATTCGCTCGGCGCGCCACCTTGTTCATCGCGGTCGAGGTCCTCTTCGGTGATCATTTGCCTGGCACCGCGCCGACCCCGTCTGGGGCGCCCGCCGTCGCCCGGGTCACTTTCTTCTCGCTGCTC
>JAHELS010000077.1:0-15182 GCA_024644085.1 Rhodopirellula sp. | reverse complement strand
CCTTCGCTGCGAGAACCCGAAGTGTCCCGATCCGCCGCATCATCCCTCTCACGCCTGGGTCGTCGCGGGCGACCGCGATGATCACCAGTCGTATCGCGTGTTGCTTCCCTCGACTGCGTTTTTTCGGCACCCCCGCGCTGTGAATCGAAATCGCTCTCGGCACTCGCCGTGTCGGTTTCGATATCGTCCGGTTCAGGCCCGAGATCGAGTCCCAATCCGGTACCAAATCCGCCGGATGATGATCTTTGCTTTCCGCGGGGTGGCCGTTCTTTCTCGCGCCGCGGAGTGCTGGCTGTTGAGGCTTGTCGAGGCGGCGGCGTGTCGCTGGGATCAACACCCAGTTCGGACGCGAGATCGCCCCAAGCCGAGTCAAATGCTACCTCTTCTCCAGAACTTTCATCTGGATCGTTTTCGACCTCATCCGCCTGAGCAGTTTCCCCGCTCGACTGGAAACCGGGTATGACGGTTTTGGGTACCGCGGTGGTCAACGCGTCGAGCACCGAGTGATCCGACGGCTCTGCGTCCGCACCCAAACCGCTGGAAGTTTCCGATCCGGTGGAATCACTCGTCGGCCCAGAGTCGGCGGGTAATCGAGTATCACCGCGTGATTCATTGTCGCCGCTTGATCCAGTTTCTTCCGGTGATTTCGCATCCGGCGCCGGAGGATCATCATCAGGCGGGTTTTCAGTCTCGGGTTCACTCTTGGGGGGTTGAACAGGATTCGGCGTTCCCAGCAGATTTGCGAGGAAATTCCAATGATCGGAGGGCATGAAAAAGTCGTTTCAAAGTGTGGTTGAAAGTCGAGATGCCGCGGTGGCTCACAAGAGGAGAGAGGTCGCGCAAACTCGGTGAGGTGTATTTCGTGGAAGCCGCGTGTCAATTTGCCCCGGGTTCTGTTTGCCCCGGGTTCTGGCAACTCGCGGGCAGTGATGAGGTATGGGCGGCTATGTCGATCCACTATATGTATAGCCCCCCGGGTTTTATCCCCCAAGGCCAAGCGGCGGTTTCCCGTCAAAGTAGGTTAAATTCCAAGCCAGATGCCCACTACGACGTCCTCCCCCGGTGGTCGACTCCGCCCCCTGATCGTTTTTGGAACCCGGCCCGAGGCGATCAAGCTCTGCCCGGTGATCCTCGAATGCCAGCGGCGGCGCGACGCGATCGCACCGATCGTTTGCAGCACGGGCCAACATCGCGAGATGCTCGAGCAGGTACTGGGTTACTTTGGGATCGTCCCCGACATCGACCTTGGCTTGATGAAGCCTGGGCAGACGCTCGCCGCCCTGACCGCCGCCTGCCTCGAGTCGGTCGACAGGGTGATCATGGAGGAAAAGCCCGACTGTGTTGTCGTTCAAGGTGACACCACGACCGTGATGGCCGCCGCGATGGCGGCCTTTTATCACCGCAGGCCGGTCGTGCACGTTGAGGCGGGATTGAGAACCGGTGACTTGGCGGCGCCTTGGCCCGAGGAATTCAATCGACGTGTCGCCGGAATCGTCACCGATCTTCATTGCGCACCGACCCAGCGGGCCGCCGAGGCGCTTCGCCGCGAGACGATTCCAGAATCCTCGATTCGCGTCACAGGCAACACGGTCATCGACGCGTTGCTGCATACCGTCAAGCAGCAGCGAAGCGATGATTCGCGACTGCGAGAAAAATACCCGGGTGCCAGCGGTGACTCGGTCGTCTTGATCACCGGGCACCGTCGTGAAAACTTTGGCGGCGGACTCGCCGGTATTTGCGACGCGATCGCGGAATTGGCCGCGAGCCACCCCGGGACCGAATTCATTTACCCCGTGCACCTGAACCCCAACGTTAAAGGCCCGGTGCATGATCGCTTGCAGGGGCTGTCCAACGTGCATCTGGTGCCCCCGGCCGACTACCCCGAATTTGTTTGGCTGATGGACCGGGCCAACGTCGTGCTGACCGATTCCGGGGGAGTCCAGGAGGAAGCGCCCTCGCTCGGATGCGCGGTGTTGGTGACCCGCGAAAAGACGGAACGCCCCGAGGCGGTCGAAGCGGGGCTCGCCGAATTGGTGGGGACCGATCGTGAATTGATCGTGCGCCGCGTGAGCGAAGAAATCGCCAAACGTCGCGGCGGCCCCAGTGCCACGATCGCGGAGAACCCCTATGGGGACGGAAAATCGTCAGGGCGAATCGTCGATTGGATGCTCGAAAGCTGGTCCGGTCAGCTAACCTAGAGCGGTCATAACGAAGATCATCGATCGGTCGCTTCAATCTGGATCGTCGGCCAAGGCGGAGCTGGTCGGCCGATCCGCCCGTGTCGATGCTTTGATGAGACTGATTCCTTTTTGAGCATCTTCATGTCTCGATTCTCGCCACGACCGCTGTTCACTCTGGTCGCGGCGGTGTTGCTGGTCGGCGAAGTGTGGGGCCAGCCTCCGGCGGCGCAACCGGCTCAACCTCCGGCGGCGCAACCGGCTCAACCTCCAGCGGCTCAACCGCCGGCTCAGGTCCCAGCAGCGGCCAATCCGCGCTATTGGACCACGGAGTGGTCGTTTCAGGATATCGACGTCCAGCAACTATTTTCACGATTGCAGTTGATCGGTGTGTCAATTCCAGTCGAAGCCGAGGGGACGATCTCGGTCAATTTCACCGTGTCGGTGCCGATCAATCGCCTGCGCGACGGTAAGGCATACCGATTCCGTGGACGGCTCAGCGCGAGTCAGCTGCGACTTGAATACCTGCAGCTTGAGGATCTCGACGCGGCTGTGCTTTATTCCGACGGGGTGATGCAGCTGACAAACCTGAGTGGCCGCTGGATCGACGCTCGCAACGTGGACCCGCGGCAGCGGTTGGCCGCCGGCGCTGCCTCGCAAGACAGTGGCGGATCGTTCAAGGGAAACGCGCGACTCGAACTGGTGCCGCGTGGTGATCTTCACGCAAACCTAACGACTGATTCGTTGCCCTTCGGCCCTCTGCATGACCTGCTTCGCACCGCCACCGAGCAACAGGATGCAAAGCCGATCGGCGGTGTGGTCAGCGGCTCGATGGATTTTCGCGCACCTTTGGATCACTTGACGGACCTAAGCCGGTGGACGGCCAACGCCGATTTGAAAGTTGATCGCTTTCGTTTCGGCGACTTGTTGCCGTTATCTGCTACGACCGGTCCGCTCCGCATACGCGACGGAATCATCGATGCCCCCGGCATCAGAATCACATCGCCCGAGGCGAGCGAGATTCGATTGGACCTCGCGGCCCGCGCCGACCTTCGGCGTCAACAGAAGTTTCGTTTTCGCGTCCGCGGAAACGATGTGCCGCTTGGAACGGTCGCAGCCCTGGTGATGTCGGACGAGGCGATCGCGTCGGGAAAACTCGATTTGGACGCCGAGGGAAGCGGCGAACTGGCAACGAGAACGTGGAATGTCAGCGGACGGATCGGATCGCCTGGGCTTTCGCTGCTCGGCCAGGATCTGGGACTGCTCGAGCATCGTATCTCGTTCGACGCAAACCGTCTGGAGCTGACGCCGCTGGACCCCTCTGCCGCCGACGAAGTCGACGCGATGTTGTTGAAGCAACTGCAGGCCGAATACCAGATCGACGAGAACAAACTGGAAATACTCGACCTCAGCGCCCGGGTATTCGGAGGAACGCTAGAAGGAAACATGACACTGGCGCGAATCGACGGTATCGATCACCGCTTCGACATGAAGTGGAACGACATGCGCCCGGAGTTCAGCACCGCATCACTTTTTCCAGTCCCTGTAAAGATTTCGGCATCGACCTCGGGAAGCATCCAGTGGTCTGTCCCCGCCGGATCGCTTGACGAACCAGCCGCGCATCGTGGCGTCGCGGACTTCGCCTTGAGTTCGATCACGCTCGGAGAAGCGAACGTCGGCGATATCAATCTGCGATTGAGTTCGAGCGAAGGCATGTTTGATGTCGCGGGTGACGGGACGCTTTTCGGCGGTACGGTATCGATCAGCACGAGATCCGAGACCGAGGATGGCGATTCCTGGCAGGCGTTGCTCAGCCGCACCCCCTCCGGCAAAGCAACCGTGCAGTCGATGCGGCTGGGGCTGATCGTCCGTGCGGTTCAACCACGCAGCCAGCGGCGGTGGAGTGGACGCATTTCGGCCACCACCGACCTCACATCGGGTAATCTCCCCTGGCAGCCCGACGTGACGCTTTCGGCGATTGATATCGCGGTCGATGGTCGCCGGCTTTCACGCCGAATCTCGGCCCGTCTGCGTCTTCGCGACGACGTGATCACGATCGATCGAGCATCGGGCCGGTACGCCGGTGGCCAGTTTTGGGTGGAGGGTCGTTGGGCGATCGGCAGTGACGCGAACCGAATCCAAGTGCGCGTTTCCGCAGTCGATGCCAGCGACGCATTGATGACCCTTTCGCGCAAAGGCGCTGAGTGTGCTGATGGAAAAGTATCCGGTTGGTTGACGATCACAACGAAAGACACGATTCGGATCCAGGGCGTGATCACCGCGCGGAACAGTTCGTTGTTTTCGGTTCCGACGGGCAGCATTCACACTGGGCTCAATGGATCGGTCGCGCTTGATCTGAGTCGCTGGAAAGTGACGTTGCCATCGATTGATGGTGAATTGGCTGGAGGCCGGATCGGTGGCGAAGCAGTGTTGTCATCGTCGTCGATACGTCCCGGCGCATTTGATCTGTCCAGCCGCTGGAAAGCGAACAAGGTTGACTTCGGCGGCGTGATTGCAGCGATGTCGCCGAGATCGAACTTCGCCCACGGGCGGATTACCGGGAACCTGACACTGGGTGGAAAAGGGATTCGAAGTGTCAACGATTTGGCCGGTCGATTCGACGCCCGGCTGGAGGCAACTCAAGCCGCTGCGATTCCGGGGCTGTTGAAAGCCGACCAATACCTTGGATTGATTTCGCTCTCGGGCGTGCAATTCGACGAAGGTTACCTCAAGGGATTGATTGCCGGCGGCGCGGCCAAGATTGATGAACTCTGGCTTCGCAGCACTCGCGTGCGGTTTTGGGCCGAAGGGTTCATTCGCCTTAGCGATGCCCGCATGAACCTGGCGGTTGTCCTCTCGACCAACGGATTCGCTCAGGCCAACGCTCCGCTGCTGACATTCGCGACCCAGCTTGGGATCCAGAATGCGCTTCCGGTTACGACACTCCTCGAAATCAATCGCCTGCTCAATAATCGTACGATACACTTCGACTTCTACGGTCCACTGACCGATCCGCGCGTGCGGTTGAAACCCCTTGCGATTCTGCGCGAGGAGGCGGCACAATTCCTGATCCGTGAATTGCTGTTAACAGCCTCAGCAGCCTCCAGCAAGTAGGCACTGGCTGACAAAGGTGAGCACGACGCGCTCGCGTCGGGCGTCGCGCTGAGATCCGTTCGCTTCGGCGGCCCTCGGCTATGGAGCGTTATCGGCGTCTTCATTTGCGGGACAGACCCGAATCTCGCCCAATTGTTTCTTCGCAGTAGCAAATGCACGAATGTTAAACCTTGACGGTCGTGCCGATTGCTCCTGTTTTCACGGTTTTGGCGGTGATTCCGGTCGTTTCGGCCGTCCCGATCTTTGCGGACCGCTTGTGCGGCTTGTGCCGATTGTTCCTTCGGATGACCCCTTTTCCGTTGGCCACCCCGCACCCCTATATAGATCTGATCGATGCCAAGCATTCGGTTCCTCCGTGTAGTCACGCTCGCCAGCATGCTGATGTTCACTGCCGGCTGCAGCAGTCTCGGTCTATCCCTCTTTCCAACCGGTCATTATCTGACCGACGAGGCCGAAGAGGTATTGGATCGATCGCCGCGAAATGCTCCGCTGCCACGAGAGTTGGACCAGGGTGTCTTGCACACCCATTTTCTTCAGCCCGGTGATGTGCTGCTGATCGAACCTGTTGACTTGAACAGCGAAGTGCGAATCCCGGCTGACCAACGCGTGTTGGCCGATGGAACGATCGACCTGGGCAGCTTCGGACGCCTGGTTGTCGCGGGAATGACACTGGAATCAACCGAGAGTTTGATCGAACGAACGATTCTTGACGCAGGTGAAGAACGAACGCAAATCAATGTGCGTTTGCTCGAACCCGTTCACCGTTACTACATCCTCGGTGAAGTCAATTCGCCCGGAAGCTACCCGCTTGACGGACATGAATCGGTCCTTGATGGAATCCTTGCTGCGGGCGGAATGACCTCCGCGGCGGCACCCTGCCGGATCGTCCTTGCACGACCGACTCAGCCACACTCCTGTCGCGTGACCCTGCCGGTTTGCTATCGCGAAATCACGCAACTGGGCGACACAACGACCAATTACCAATTGCAACCTGGGGACCGTGTGTTTGTCGCCTCGCGGACTTGGTGCGAAGAATTCAAATTCTGGCAGGCCACGAAAACCTGTGACCGTTGCGGTGGCTGTCAATTCCCCTGCAGCGATCCAGAAGTCGCCACCTTTGTCAATCCGATCACCCGCGTGCCCCCGGCAACTGGATCATTCGGCGGGCACGCGAATTCCGATCGCGAGCCTGAATCGACCCATGATATTTCCGAAGTGGACATGCCCAAGGTGGACTTCCCTGAAAACGGCATTGAGTTTCCCGAGAACAACGGACCCGTTCCGTCGCGTCTGCCCGCGGCGTCGGCCGACGGCGAACTCGAGTTTGAATTCTCCGAGCCGCTACCGCGGTTTGAGCCGCTTGAAATCGCGCCCGCGACCGGCGAATCGGCACCCGGTGCTCAGCCGGCGCCACAACCTTGACCACGATCCGTTTTTGGGCGCGGCTCTGGTTGCTAGCAATCCGCGATGACAATCTTTTTCGATTGTTGATTCGCGTCTTTCTCGTTGCGGCTTGATCCCGTACGATTTTGCGCTTTGCCGGAATTCCTCTTCCGACCTTTGAGCAACTGCGAAGCGTCGAAGTCGCGGTTATCGATTTCGCGATTCGTATTTTGCGGGCTTCGGTTCGGATGATTCGCACCGCGGACGAGGATGGCAGTTCACGTCGGTCGATCCAGAAACACGAGGAGTTTGGTATGACCCGTATCCCACTGAGCCGGGCGGAAGAAGAAGCACGTTTGCGGCGCGAGCGGCTTGATTTGAGTATCGCCGAGATGGGATTATCCGTCCGCACAACGAACTGCCTCGAGGAGACCGGGATATTGACGGTCCGCGATCTCCTCAACGCGACTCCTCGACGGCTGTTGTCGATCAGCAACTTTGGCGAGAAAACTCTCGAGGAAGTCTACGCGGCGTTGGAAAAACTTGGGTTCTACCGCCCAAGCCGCGAAGAAATCAACGCTTGAGGGCGCTCGGGGCGTTCCATTGTGTCCATTGCGCGGGTCTCGGTCAGAGCTAAATAGCTTCGATCATGTCAATCCGCGGGGACCGGACTGCCGCACGCCGTGGTATCGTTGTTGAATGGTTGGGGCGGAGCTGCGCGTGTCGGCAACACTTTTGCCGGCGGACAACTCCGCGAATGCCAGGCTTCCACCCGGCAGCCCCTTGCAAGCACCCCTCTGGCGATAACGTCCGATGCCCCGTTTTCCAACACCTTGGAGCAAGAAGCGGGGAGGCCGGACTCTCGGCAGCTCGTCGACCGGAGTCGCCGGCGAAGTCGCATTCTACGCGTCGCTCTTTCTCGTCGGCGTGTTTGTATTCACGCTGTTGTTAATCAATCGCTTTGCTCCGCAAAGCGCTGCATCGATTCCGACCGGGGCGGTCTCGACGCACCTCGGTGCCTGGGTGGTCGGCACATTGAGTGTTGCGGCGATGATCAGCGGCGGTGCGGGTCTGGTTTATCGTCTGATGCGGATCGGCGCAAGCAGCGAGCGCCGCTCGGCGCTGGCGACACGTGCCGGGGCGATTGAGATGATTGCACCCGCTTCGGACGACGGCGAGAAACTTCCGAGCGTGCCGCGCGGCCGATCGTTGACTGACAGCCCCGGAGAACGACTGACGTACCGACTTGCCGCCGAGGCACCTGAGGGAGGCGTCGCCGGTCCGGCAACTTTGGCTTTGCTTTGGAACACGGTGTGGTTCGTATTGTTGGCGGTGGTCGTTTCGGGCTTCTGGTACGGGCGACCGCGCTGGATTCTTGCCGGGCTGTTGATACCCTTCGCCGGGATTGGTTTGTGGTCCTTTCGGTTTTTTCTTTCCCAGCTTCGTCAGCACGCGGGAGTGGGTGCGACGATCGTTGAAATCAGCAATCATCCGCTTTACCCAGGCGAACAATACCGGCTGTTCGTTTCCCAGACGGGACGACTGAATCTGCGACGACTAAGTATCCAACTGACCTGTGAAGAGGAAACTTTTTATCGACAGGGGACGGACGTTCGGGTGGAACGCCACGGGGCATTCACGCAGATTCTTTATAAAGAACGTGATGTCCACGTTGACCCGCAGGCCCCCTGGGAGCAACAATTAGTACTCGATCTTCCCCCAAACGTCATGCATTCGTTTGTCGGAACCCATAACGCCATCCGCTGGAAGATCGTGGTTCGTGGAGAATCCAGTCCGTGGCCATCGTTCTGCCGAAGTTTTCCCGTCGTCGTCCATCCACCGGGCTTGCCGCTGAAACGCAGCCCGCGGTGAACCTGTCGTTGTGTCATGAAGACGGTCTCTACGAGGCGGGCGGCAAACTAACCGCAAGATGGAAGATCAGCCGCGTTCCGCTCGACGAAATCAACGGACTCGAAGTATCGGTACTCTGGCACACCGAGGGAAAAGGCGACGAAGACCTCCATGTGCACCACTTCCACCGCGTGGTCGAGAATCAGATTCGTCGATCCGGATTGGCCGATGAACAATCGACCCACTGCAACTTGCCCGACACGCCTCTGAGCTACCACGGAAAGTTGATCAGTGTTCGCTGGTGCGTTCGTTTGCGGTTGTTCCTCGAGGACGGCCGCGAGATCCTCGCCGAGCATCCGTTCCATCTGGTTTCATCGACCATGATCGTTCCCTGTTCGGTTCCCGAGCAATCCGACTCGATCTACGACTCGGCGGTGGTGGAATCGGGAACGGAAACCGAATCGCCTTCGTCCACATCATGATTCTTTCGACCGGCGCGACTTCGTCACTCGCGTCGAATCCCTTCGCGACGCGTTTCGTTCGCCCGGGAACATTCGAGTACCAGTTTTCCGGATGTGAAAACGCCGCCGGTTCCCGATTCGCGGAGCTCGTCCATCGGGTGCGGAGCTACGGTGGCGGAGTGATCGTGGGACCTCATGGTACCGGGAAGAGCACTTTGCTTGCGTCACTGGATCGATTCGCCCGTGAGACATATCCAGATGTTGCGCGCGTCCAGCTCCACGCCCCGTCAAGATCGACCGCGCTGGTTCGTGCCCGCCATGCGTTTGGCAACGACGGGAGGGTCAGGGCACAACAAGCTCGTCTTGCCGATCGGGGCTTGTTGATCATTGACGGCGCCGAGCAGTTGAGCTGGATCGGGATGATCAGGCTGCGCCGTCTCCTTCGGCTGCGAAGTCAATTCATTCTTGCCACCAGCCACAAGCCAATCGGCGGTCTGGAAACATTGCTTCAAACGCGCGTTGATGCTTCGCTGGTGTCATCGCTGACTGATGTGCTGCTTCGAGATTCCTCTCGCGAAGTGAGCGATTTGGTGCGAAGTCAACTATCGTCGCGGGATTTGACTAACCTGGTGAACCTTCGCGAGTTGTGGTTCGAGATGTACGACGTCGTGCAACAGCATCAACTTCGATCGATACAACAAATCGCTTAATTAACAGCCACAAGGATCGATCGAGATGGCCGTCCGCTTGTCCGTCGTCATGGTGCATACTGCGCCGCACACCGTAGCCGCTCAACGAATCTCCGAAGGAGTGGTGGGGGAGTTGATCGGATTGGGCGGCATCGATCTGACGCTCGTCGGCCCGCTTGCAAGGCTGAGTGATTCGTCGACTGACCGACTCAGTCTTGGATCGCTCGAAGGCGATGTCGCCGTGCTCGATTGGCAGTCTCCCACGGAGATCATCAAGGCGATGACCTCGATTGGGTTCATTGGTCGTCGCGCTGCCCACTCATTTGATCGTGAACCCAGTCTCCAGCGCGACTTTGATCCGGACCACAGCACCAGCGGTGGCGTCAATGTTGACGCACCACCAACCCGCCGTATCTACTGTTTTGATCTCAATGCGTTTGCACAGCCCGCCGAGGTCATCGAAGCGTTACAGCTGCTCAAGCAGTCACGCCAGGTAAAGACGGTGTCGCTTGGGATCTCAAATGGAATCACAGCGTCGGGGAGCCGACCTGTGGCGGACCCCGCTCCGCTCCAAGGCGACCCCAACGGCGACAAATCGGGCGAACACCCGTCCGTGCCAGGCCCACCGAGCGAAGACCACGTCAGGCAGCAGGTACGCGAAGCTGAATCGGCAACGACCACTCCGACATCGGAATCACACGATGCGGGTTCCAATTCCGGGACATCCGATCGCGAGGCTCCCGGGGCTGGGCAGTTGAATCTCGACGCATTGGTCGACCAACTTGATGCCTTCGATCCGTAGGCTCCCGCCCGCCCGGGATTGCCGACGATCGCCGTCGGCAGCCCAGCGGGCCGCATTGCGGGGGGGTAATTGGCATCTTTGGTGCGAAACACGAAGCAAAACGCCACCATGGGCACGGCGGATAATTGCCTTTGTGGGTCCCGCTTGATAATCTGTTTACATCGACGGCGGAGCGGATGACCCGTTTCGATCTTATTATTGATTTTGGAATAGTACCCACATGGCGGCGATTACCACACAAACCAACGAAGAAATCTTGATTGTCGGTTTCACAGACAGCAAGATTCTTGATAGCCAGCGGATCGAGCAGGTTGGCAAGGAGCTTCAAGAAGTGGTTCCTCAGGCGATCCACAAGAAACTGCTGTTGAATTTCAACGGTGTTTCTTTCATGTCTTCGGCGATGATCACCAAGCTGGTCATGTTGAACAAAGTCTGTAAGGCACAGGGGGTCGCGCTCAAATTCTGTGACGTGTCGCCCAATGTTTTGGAGGTCTTCAAGATCACCAAGCTGAACAAATTGTTCGACATCCAGGAAGGCGAAGAGAAAGCGTTGGCGAGCTTTGACAAGAAGGGTTGGTTCGGTTGATCCTGTAGCATCCGACGGCAGGGATGAACCGGATGACCGCTTGGACGCGGTGGTTGAGAGAGCGGCTCGGTTGTTGGATAACGAGCGGGCCGCGATCGGACACGAAATCCACGACGCGTTGTTGCCTCTGATTTTCGCCGCGTCGGCTAACATCGCCGGCTTGCTTCGCGGCTGCAGCGATCAGATTTCCGATGAAGCCCGCGAGAGGCTGCAACAGACATGCGGCTGGCTCGACGAAGCGCTTGTGACCGGTCGCGAGTTGTTGACGCAAGTCTACCCGCCCGATTTTGCCGGGCACCATTGGACGACCGCTGTCGTCGAAGCAACCGAAAGGCTCGAGAGCGATGCGGCGCAATGCGTTCAATGGAATCTTGCGGCGGAACTCAACGAGTCGTCCGAGATCGTTGCCGGGGCAGCCTATCGAATCGTGATCGAAGCGGTCCGCAATGCCCTGCGACACGGCAAAGCATCCGAAGTGACAGTCCACGGCACGCGCTCAAACGACGGATGCCGGATCGTCGTCCGCGACAATGGCGTTGGTTTTGACCCGTCGCAAGTCGCTGTCGATCGATTCGGAATTCGATCGATGATCGGAAGGGCCCAATTGGTTGGCGGCAAGTTGCAAGTCGATTCCAAACCGGGCGGTCCGACAACAGTGACTTTTACCGCACCGTGAAACGAGGATCCGCGGTTTGCCGAGCGGATCGGAATCTCGTCGCACCTGCTCTCATTGATCCATTTCCTTCAACGATTTACCCAATCGTTTTCGAGAGCCGCCTCCACGCGTTTTCTTTGCTTTCGCCGGTTCACCTTGCAGCAGAGCCGCGACATTGGGATGCAAGTCATCGGAATCCGCCGGCGTTCCAATCTGCTCGATTGCATCACTTACACCCAATAACACCGATTGGCGAACCCCGTCGCGGAGCCACTCAAAGAAGTTTACGTTCATGTTCGCCGCACTTTTCGATAGGTCTCGGAACCCGCGGCATGCGCCGCGTCACCACTGGCTGAAGCACTCGGTTGCGAATGTTTGTAGCGGCCGCGCCGAGCCAAAGTCCATAGTGATTGGGCGATCAAGAACCGCGTGAAACTCAATCTCCACTGGTAATACCTGGGATCCCAAAATCCGAGGGAGCTTCGGCCCAGGGTACATCTCCCACCGACCCAACCTCGACCCCATCCTGCTGCGAAGCTTGTCTGACGGTGACAAGCGGTGGCAACCAATCCGCAGCGGCGAATTCGGTGATCGCCTGCGATCCTGCGACGTACAATCCGGTGGCGCAAGCGTCGGCGTCGGCGGCCGAATCCATCAACACGGTCAACGACAACAGGTCCCCGGCGGGGTAACCGGTCCGCGGATCGATGACATGACCGTAGCGGCGTCCGCGGTGATGGAAAAACTGCTTCCCCGAACCGCTGGTGGCAATGGCTTTGTCTTTAAGCCACAAGCCGGCGATCCGCCGCGGTGCTTTTGTGGGATGCGCCAATCCGACGGCCCAACCCATCCCGCTTCCCGCGATCTGGTCGCCCCTCGCCAGAACGCTGCTGTTGCCGCCATGAATCAGGAAGTCGGTCAGCCCGTGACTGTTCAGCGAACTTGCAATGCGATCGAGCGCTTCACCCTTTCCGATCGCACCAAGATTGATCGACATGCCTGATTTGGAAAACTGTGCCGTTCGTTGGTTCGGATCGAGTTCAATATGCTGGTACCCAACCAAACGCAGAGCGGCATTGATTTCATCGGCTTGGGGTTTGCGCCCGCTACGGCGCGTAAAGCCCCATACATCGACGAGTGGTCCGGCAGTGATATCGAAGGCGCCGAGGGTACGTTTGCTCCACGTGATCGCGCGCTCGAGCAACTCGAACGTCGGCTTGGTGAGTTCAACGAGTTCGTGTGACGCCAGACGGTTGACGCGGGAGATTTCGCTGTCGTCGCGATAAATCGTTAACGACTGTTCGATCGAGTCGAGTTGTTCAAGTTGCATGACAACCGTCTCGACGGCATCGGCCTCTCGCGCCGGCAACATGACAACGAATTCGGTCGCCATGGCCCGACGGCTGACTTGCATCAATAACGACGGGTCATCGTCGGCGGCGCGGGACGTGACACCGCTCGCACGTTCAGACGCCTCGTCAACGCACCGTTTCCGGTCGTTGGGATTTTCGGGGTCGGCGCTCGTTTTTTTGACTTTTTTCTTCAATGCGGGTGCCTTGTACTTGAACCATTTTAGCACCGCTTTGATCGGTCGAATCGGCGAACCTCGGGGGCCGGCCGGATGTCATTTGATAAGCCCGCTAATGGGGTACCGAGTCGTGGAGCGAGGGTTGCGTGAAATGCTGGGATGCCGCACAATCTGCGCTCCGCCGGTCGAGTGGCCAGGAGGGGATTGCGGCCTCGTCAATCGCGTGCCCGCAATTTCAACCTTTCGACTCCACCTGCGGGAATGAACCGATACCAAAGGAGCGGTGGCTGAGTGGTCGAAAGCGCCGGTTTGCTAAATCGGTGAACCGGGAAACCGGTTCCGCAGGTTCGAATCCTGTCCGCTCCGCTGAACAATGCTGAACGAGCCATCCAGGAAAACCCGGAGGGCACTGGTCGTCCCAAGTCGGCGAACGGGTGTTACTTCCGGGTTGTTTTTTCGGTTGGACGATTCTGGCGACCAACGAGGGTGTAGCTCAGTCGGTAGAGCAACGGACTTTTAATCCGTAGGTCCAGGGTTCGAGCCCCTGCACCCTCATCTTCTTTTGCTCCACCCTCTCGTGGGGCAAGACCCACCTATGCGGAGAATATTCTCGTTTTCTTGCACGGCGGGGTCCTCGGCTCGCCACTATTGAGATAACAGGCAGATGGCACCGATCACGCCACGCGGACGGTGTTTGACCTTATCTGCACACCTCAAACCTGGAACCCGTCATGCGACTGACGCTGCGCACCCTGCTCGCCTATCTCGACAATACGCTTGAACCGCAAGACGCCGAATTACTGCGAAGCAAGTTGACCGAGAGTGGATTCGCCACCCAGTTGGTCCAGCGGATTCGTGGCTCTCTCGGCAATCACGCTCTTTCGGCACCGTCGCCCCAAGCGGTGGGTCCGGTCGAGGAAGCGAACGTGATCAGCGAGTATCTCGATAGCACGCTGACCAGCGAACAGGTTGCAGAGATCGAACGCGCCTGTCTCGAATCGGAACCACATTTGGCCGAGGCAGCCGCCTGCCATCAAATCCTGACCATGGTGCTCGGCAAGCCTGCAAACGTGTCACCGGAACTGCGAAAACGAATCTACGAGTTGCCCGAACGGCAGATCGAAGACCTTGCAGCGGCCGGGAGTTTCTCGTCGGTCGCAATACCAACGGATCAATCCATTCCGCCGCTGGCTGATGCCGTTCCGACCGGCGAAGCGGTATCGGGACTGGACAATCAACCCGTGACGCCGGTCGGCGTTGCCGACTCCGGCGTGTCGGACGCACCGACGCGAATCCGCGAAGCGGTGGCAGCCCAAGGCGCAGCAACGTCGGCGGCCGGCGACAAACAACGTTCCCGTGTCGAAGACGCAAGAATTTACGGAGGATCGATTCGACCGTCGCGCATCGCTCCCTGGTTGGTCTCGCTGGCTTTGGCGGGTGTCTTGTTGTTCGCATTGACTCGTATCTTCCAACCATTGCTTTCCCCGAAGGCGGCAAACGTCGATTCGCCGAACCCCGTGCTGACCGATCCCTCGGAGACTTTCGATGCGGCCGATGATTCCGGAAACCCGACCCTTGCGGCCTCGGACCCATCCAACGCGAGTGACGGTATCGGTGACCCAAGCACGGACTCGGATGACGCGAACGCGGATGGCGCCGACACGGGCCAACCCGCCGCGGTCGTGGAAATCCCTTCCGATGGCGCTGAACCTGCCGAGGGCGGAACCGCAGAGACCGAATCGACCGGCGCCGAATCAACAATTGCCATGCCCTCGGACGCTGACGCGGCGATTGTTACCGATTCCGCTCCGCCGCCTCCTCCATCGGTCGACTCTTCGGCGTCGGCGGGCCAGTCCGAACCCGACGCGGAGGACTCTTCGGTTTCGACGGAACCGGCGAACGTTGCAGAAACATCAACGCCGCCAGTCGCGGAAGT
>JAHELS010000076.1 GCA_024644085.1 Rhodopirellula sp. | reverse complement strand
AACAACACGAACGATCAACCTGGACCCGAACCATCGCTGTTGATTGTCGATGACGCCCAGATGATGCGATTGAAAATCGAGCGGCTCGCAAGTTCCGCGGGCTGGAAGACAATTGCGCAGGCTCCCGATGGGGCAAAGGCGGTCGAACTGTACGGCGAAAACAGCTTCAATCTTGTCACGATGGATATCGTCATGCCCGGCATTGACGGCCTCGAAGCTTTGACGCGGATTCGCCGTATCGACCCCGAGGCACGTGTTGTGATGGTCAGTGCATTGAACCAGAAATCGAAGCTGCGAGCTTGCATTGACGCCGGCGCGATCGACTTCATTGTCAAGCCGTTTGAAGCCGCAAGGTTCGAGAAGTACCTATCGGAGCGTTATCAGGCCGCCGTTGATGAACTGGTTGCCAACAAAGACGGGTAATGATGAAAGTGACTGAGCGTCAAATCACGGGCGGTGACGCACTGCGAACGGTGATCGTCGATGATTCAGCGCTCGCCCGTCTCATGCTGCGGGACGCCCTATCCCAGGTCGAAGGGGTGCAAATCGTCGGCAATGCCTGCGAGGGCGAAGCGGCACTGGAAGTCATTGACGAAGTCAAACCGGGGCTGATCATCCTCGACGTCGAAATGCCGGGCATGAACGGGCTGGAATTGCTCAAGCAAATGAACTTCCGCGGTCTCGACGCGCCAGTGCTGATGTGCAGCCGTTTGACCAGCGTGGGAGCCGAGGTGACAGCGGAAGCGTTGTTGCAGGGCGCTTACGATGTCGTCTGCAAGCCGAGCGGGGGCAGTCGACAGGAAAACGTCCTCCGGTTGCGACATGATCTGATTCGAAAAATCGCCCCGCTGTTTCACACAGCGGACGAGCCGAATGCATGTGGGCCGATCCCAAACTTGCCGCGCGCATCCTTATCGGGCATTTCGATCGACGCGATCTTGATCGGCGCCAGCACCGGTGGACCGGTCGCGCTGCACACGCTGCTTGCCCGATTGGATCCAAACATCAAGCTGCCGATCTTCGTTGTACAGCACATTCCTGTTGGATTCTCCGAACCCTTGTCACGGCGACTCGGCCAAGTCGCCAAGCTCGACGTCGTCGAAGCCCGTGACGGGGCTGAAGTCGTGCCGGGTACGATCTACATTGCTCCCGGCGGACACCACACAACAATCGCCCAGGCCGACGGCGTCGCAAGGATACAACTCGTGGACGGTCCGCCAGTCAACGGATGCCGGCCATCGGTTGACGTTATGGTTCAATCAGCAAGCCGTCATTATCTCAACAAGTGCCTCGCGGTTATTCTGACGGGAATGGGCCGCGATGGTGCGGATGCGGCGAAAGAGCTCCGCGCCGGCGGGGGCATTGTTTTTGCCCAAGACCCCGACTCCTGCATTGTCTCGAGCATGCCGCGTCACACCATCGGTACGGCCGGCGCCGATCGCGTCGGCGACCTCACCCACCTCGCGGATTCCATCAACAGTATCGCGGTCCGACGCTGATCCAGCTTTCCGCGAGTCATGTCGTTGCAGGTTTCCCGGCTGCCGCTGAAGGCCGCCCCCTCACCGTTCCGGTTTCTCCTTCGCCGCGGCTGGGACGATAGCGTTTCGTCTTCATTCGGAAATTGAAGAATTCGACCATCAACGAGAATGCCATCGCGAAGTACACATAGCCCTTGCTGATCGGTGTCCCCGTCGCGTCGCTGACGAGCACGACTCCGATCAGCAGCAAGAAAGACAAGGCAAGCATTTTTACCGTCGGATGTGCCTGGACAAAATCACTGATTTGGTTCGCGAACACGATCATCACGCCGATCGAAATCATTACCGCAATGATCATGATCGGGATTTCGCTGGTCATTCCAAATGCCGTGATGACTGAATCGAGCGAGAAGATAACGTCCATGAATGTGATCCTGACCAACACGCTTCCGGTCGAATACGCTGCTCCCTTTGCAACGGGAGTGATGCCGTCGTGGGCGCCCCCGGTATCTCCCGGCAAATTGCCAATCTCGGCTTCCTCTTCGCCTCCTTCGATCTTGTGATGGATTTCTCGAACCGCCGTGTAAAGCAGGAACAGGCCGCCGACCAGCAGGATCAGATCTCGTCCGTTCACTTCGTTGATCTCGGGATCGCCAGCAAGACTTTCGGCCATCGCTGCGGTTGGAGCAAAGTCAGACAACTCGAATAGCGTGGTCGTCAGCCCCATCAACACGCCAATCAGCATCAACAGCACGACGCGCATTACCATTGCGAGGACGAGGCCAATGCGGCGGGCGTACGAACGCTTTTCCTCCGGCAATCGTCCAGTGATGATTGCGATGAAGACGATATTGTCGATGCCGAGAACAATCTCCATCGCCGTCAGTGCCAGCAACGCAACCAGCGCCGAGCCGGACCAAAGCGATCCGTCGGCGGCCATTTCGAATCCCGAAGCAAGCATCAATCGAATTCCCGTCTCTTAAACCCAAGCTTGAAATAACCATTCCGCGCCCACCCTTGCATATGAATTCTGGGGACAAGTCACCAGCGTCGTTTCATCCGAAGCTGATACAGACAAGAGTGTGACGCGGCGTCACGGCAGACAAGTATAGCGGGATTCCGGCGAACCGAAATCAAGCGCCGAAGGGACGCCGCGGGTCGGTTTGGCGAATGATTTCGCTGATTCCCGTCTGGTTGAATCCTTTGTAGCCGTCATCACGCTGAAGGATTTCAAGATGCGAACCAATGGTTCCCAATTCTCGAAATCGCTGTGCATCGGATCTCGTTATCCATCCGCGCGCGACGGCGGTCTCCAACCGGCTTCTCGAGACGACCCACATTTCACCCTCGGTAAACGCCTGCTTCAAATGCTCGAAGTCGGTGAATGGTTTCATCGTCTTGATACCTTCGGCGGCAAGCTGAGTCCGTGCGGCATCAAAGTCAAACTGGCACTCGAGATGGTGCATGCCGGCTTGTAGCATTGCTTCGCCATGCAATTTGCACCACAGCCCGACGGTGCCAAGATCGTCGCGCGGCGAAAGTCCATTGTGTGCGAAATCCCCTGTGACCTCCGTCGGCGACAAATCGACGTCCGCAAAAATCACGATCCCAGCTGCGGACTGTTCGAGCACTTGCGCTCCCCAACCCGCGTCGGCCCCACCATAAAACCGCTCACGGCAGCGACACCCAAGCTTCTCGAGCACGCCGATCAGACGAGCAAAGCACTCTCGGCTGCTGCGATAAGTGTGATGATCATGATTTGCCCAACCGAGCCCCAGTTTGTCCTGTCGGTTTTTTTGGAGTCGCGCCGCTCGGTTACGGCTGCACCAGTAGTCGCGCTCGGCGGCGAAGAACAAGTCGCATGCCCAATCGGTCCCCAGATCCTCCGTCGCAGCGCCGATCAACTTCTCGGCGTGATCAAAACCTGTTTCCTCGCTGACAAAGTCCCGTTTCCGCCGCAGGAATGAACGCGCATGTTTGGTAGCGGCTGCCGTCTGGACCTGCGTTACTTCCTCGATTGTGAACTTTCGCGTCCCATGCCGCTCGACGACCCATAATTCCGCGCCTTCGCCATCAGCGACGCAGGACGTTCTCAATGGAGAATTCAGCACTCCATGCACCGTAGAGTCCGAATCGTGCACGTGCAGAAAGTCGGCCACCGATTCGACCTTGATCGCGATTCGCATCGCATCGAAGTCCCCCAGGCGGATCACCGGCACCATCGCCCCTTCGTGCCGCCATGCCTGTTGGCTGGTCGTTTCCTCGGCGTGGTACCCACAACGAGACAAGGCATCGGATGTCTCCGATGTATGAGGCAGGCAGAGGTGATCGATCCAATCGACCAAGCGGGTTCCCGTTTCCTCCCTCATCCGCCGCTCCAATACGACGGCAAACGGGAGTGCGGTCACCATCGATTGCACCAAGTGCCCGATCAAGTCCGCAGCATCAGGGTGCCTTTGCCAATTGAAATTCGTATTTGGATCTTGCTTCATCTCGCGGTGCCCTGAAATTGGGCCACGGAAGTGGGGCACGAGCCCCATCGGCTAATTATATCGCCTGCGATCGCAAGTTGGAGACTTTGCTGGAGGCTATATTGGCACCGCATGTGTCCGGTACCGCTACTGTACGAGAAATGAAATGAACCGACGGTTTTTCCTGGGGGCATCCTCGACACTGGCAGCCCGCCTGGCAGTCCGACAACGGGCACTGGCTGGTGAGTTCACCGGCTCGATCAAGAAAGCTGTGAAATTTCACATGGTCGCGGGTGAGGAGAGCGTCGAAGACAAGTTTCGACTCGTCAAGGACCTTGGTTTCGACGGCATCGAAACGCGCGTCAAACTCGATCCGGCGGACAGCGGCGACGTCGACTCTTTCCGGGCCGCGAGTGAAAAAACCGGGCTGCCGATCCACGGAGTGATCCACTCGAGCAACCCCGATCTCGTGGGCGCCATCGACCAGGCCAAGTCGCTCGGCGCGGATTCCGTGCTCCACGTCGTGCGATACGACCAAAAGATCTCGTACATGCGGAACTACGAGGAAACACAGGCGGTCATTCGAAAGGCAATCGATCGGGCCGAGCAAACGGGGGTTCACATTCTGCTCGAGAACGTCTGGGCGACATTCTTGATTGAACCGATGTCAATGGCGCGATACATCGATGAACTCGACAGCCCCATGGTCGGTGCCTACTTTGATGTCGGCAATGTGGTCCGGTGGGGATGGCCCCAGCACTGGATCGAAGTCCTGGGCACGCGGATCAAGAAACTCGATATCAAGGAATACGATTTGAAGGTCGCGATGAACGACGGAATGCGCGATGGATTCGACAAACCCCTTGGATCCGGCAGCATCGACTGGACGCAAGTTCGCCGCCAACTCGCTGCGATCGAGTTCCGCGGGTGGGCGACTGCGGAAGTCCGCGGCGGCGACCGCGACCGGCTCGCCGAGATCGCTGCGCAGATGGATCAAGTACTCGACCTTTAAGGAACCCACCGGCCGCAACGATTACTCGTTGCGCGCGGCGATGCGTTCCTGAGGCTCCGCCGACACCAGGATCGGGTCGGCACCAAATTGCTCGAGATGGTCATTTGCCAATCGGAGTTGTTCGCCGCTGAGCCGGTTTGCGATTTGTGTCCAATACGAATGGTCATTCACGAGCAGCTTGGCGAGTGTCGCGGGTGTGTCATCGACACCGGGTCGTAAGCGGCGAAGAATACGCCGCAATCGATCCTGTTGCTCCGCGTCCAAATCGTCAGGCGGGATCCGCTGAATCGTCGGCACGATCGGCGTGCCCCAAACCAACAGCTGGCGTTCCGCGGCAATTCGTGCCGACCGTCTTTTTGACCGCAGTTGGTCCACACACGCGAGAATGCTGTCGCGCCCGGGCGAATTCGCGCCGACCAACTCCTCGATCATGATCCCCTCGGCTGAATCACTCAGAGATTTGAGTGACTGGCCGCGCAGCAGGCGTTCGATCAGGAATCCAAAATGCAAGTCGAAGTTTTCCGGTTCACTATGCCGCACATGCAACAGAGTCGCACCCGTGTACTGGTCTTCGAGGTCACCGCGGCTGTGCGTCCATTTGATCATTCCGCTCGCCGGCTGATCGAGCACCGAACGCTCGGAAGACTTTGGGAACCACGATTCGATCCGCAGAGACTCGGCTTTCTGCACGCTGAGCGTTAAATGATGCTCGGGCGTTTGGCACACGTAATGCATCGAGGGAATGCCCCGCTTGGCCGTCACCGTGATGCTCTCGTACACCTCGTGCTCGTCACGGTTTTGCGATCCCTTTCGATGTCGCGGCGCATCGAGAGCCAGTCGACCCTGAATCAATTGGAATCGGACAACACCGGTCGAGTTGAAGAACCCAGCATCTTGTGGGGACGATCGCGTCAAACCGGGACGCTGTCCCCCGGGCGGTCCTTGTGCAAAGGACGCCACGTCCGCAATGGACAAGCCGAATACGGCTACCAGCAAGCTCCACCTCATCCCTGAACCCTCTCTTTCCCCGAATCCTTCGGGACCCATCTTCCGATGGGCTGGTGGGTTCACCTATGTTCAGAGCAATTCGTTGCTGCTTCACACGCGACGCGAAAGCTGACTCGCTTTCCGGTAACGCTTTGTGGCAAACCCGTGTTTGTGGGTTACGTTCGGTAACGGTGGACGCGTAGGCCGTCCCTCATCGGGCAGGCCGACGAGTCCAACAAAGAGTATCGTCAAAAACCACCGACAAAATGAAGAGAAGATTTTTCCTTTGCTAGCTTCAACGGTTCACGCCTTGCGGTAGACGATACGAACGTCGTCGTCGAATCGGTCGACCGATACCGGCTTGAGCCGCCAAGCGTCGGTGATTCGCGTGATTCCATCACCGGCGACCGGCGCTGGAGCATTGCGTCCGCCGAATACCTGGGGACCGATGAATACGTGGCATTGATCAATCTGATCCGCCGCGAAAAAACTGGCTAGCAACTCTCCGCCACCCTCGACCATCACATTGGTCATCCCGCGTCGCCCCAGTTCTTCGAGCGCTCGGTCAACCATCACTGGTGGATCGTCCGTGCCGGAATCAATCACAATGACGCCAAGCGTTTCAAGTTTTTTGGTGGCGGAATTCTCGGCAGATCCTCTCACCAGAATCAGCGGCACTTCGCGCGCCGATTGAACCAACCGCGAATCGAGAGCTGGAAATCGCTCGCGACAGAAAACGACACGTGTGGCGATGCGTGGGATCTCGGAGGGGTTGCCCGCTACGCGGGCCGTCAGCATCGGGTCATCAGCCTCGACTGTTCCCATTCCAATCGCGATCGCATCGACGCGGCCGCGTAGCACATGCACCTGGTTTCTTGCCGATTCGCCGGTGATCCACTGGCTTTCACCGCCGGCGGTCGCGATCCGACCGTCAATGGTCATGGCCCATTTGGCGATCACCCACGGCCTGCCCGTGCGAACTCGTTTCAGATAGGGTGCATTGAGTTGCTCGGCCTCGTTACGGCAGACCCCGACGATCGTTTCGATCCCAGCATCACGCAGCTCGCGCAGTCCGCCGCCGTCGACCGTCGGAAAAGGATCGGACATCGCGACCACGACTCGCGCGATCCCCGCATCAATGAGCGCGCGGCTGCAGGGAGGCGTTTTTCCCGTGTGACAACACGGTTCGAGTGAAACGTAGGCGGTTGATCCGCGCGCGTCAGCGGGCGAACTCAGAGATCCAAGGGCCTCGATTTCGGCGTGGGGTCCGCCGAAGCGACGGTGATAACCCTCGGCGATCGGGGCACCGTCGCGAACAAGAACGCAGCCCACCATCGGGTTAGGTTCCACCCAACCCTCACCGCGGCGCGCCAATTCAAGCGCCATGCACATGAATCTTTCATCGACGTTTTCAGTTTCGGGCGACGACGGCATTGGGTGGTCAGTCCATACCGGGAACCCACAGCTTGCCTCCACCGCCTTCGGCGGAGGGCGTCGCCTGCGTTCCGCTCTCCGGTGTCCAAAGCTCGCTCGATGCCGAACTTGCCGGCGCCGCCGAAGCTGCTGCGGGACCCTGTCGCGGGGATCCGTCCGGGCTGATCAAACCATAGGACATCAGCATCTGTTGCAATCTTGCCATCACCTCGGGTTGGTTACCGTAAACGCTCGAGAGCGTTTCAATCGTCCTCTGAAATCCTTCACCGTCACCTGCCGCCAGCCGCAAACTGACTTCGCTGAGCAACAGGTCGGCGGTCGGCATTGCGTTGGCTTCCGCGAACGCCTTTGCTTCTTCGAGCAGCCGCAGCGCCTCGTCATTGCCCGTTGCAGCGTTGATCAATGTCATGTAGGCAAGCATCTTGGCCGGTTTTTGTTCCTCACTCAGTTCGACCTCGAGGAGTCGCCCGGCGAATCGTCGCACCGCGGGTGTCGCCGAAACCTGTTGGGCTCTTTGCAGCAGGTAGATCAGTGATTCGGCATCCAACTCGGACGCATCGACACGATTCAAGTCTTCGTTGGCAATTGATTCGACTTGATCACCGAGGGGCTTGATCGTGGGCGGCGGATCGAGTTTTGCCAGTCCGTAGAGTTCGCTGATGATTGCGTCCCCTTTCGAAGCGATCGCATCGTACTGTTCAACGATTCTGATCGCCGCGGTTCGCTCGAGCAGCTTTGTGTCGTCATCGGCAGTCGATTTCAGCGAGCCACCGAGCAGCGGCAATTCGATCGAAGCGATCGCCTCGGGCATGCGTGACTGGACCAAATCGGTTTGCAGCTTTTCCGCTTCAGCCGGCTTCGCCTGGAAACGAATCATCGCTACCGAAGGCTGGGCTGCCACCAGCATCGGCATCGGTTCGCCCGATTCCTCTTTCAATTCGACGTCGCTGAGGATCGACGTGATCCGAGCGCGGACCTCCTCGAGATTGTCTTTGCGGACATCAAGCACTTCGATGCGTGCTTCTCGGTCGGTTTGTTTGCCGTAAATGAATACGAGCGCGATGGCCTCGGGAACCTCTTCCACCGGCGGCAATTCTTCGAGCGAAGAGGGTTTGTCCCGGTCGAGGATTTGGAATCCGCCCCGCGGTGGAACGTCGTTTTCGGACGTTCGCATGCCAGCCAACAAATCAGCCGGCAGCGCGACGCAGCGTGAATCGGCGGTGAATGCCATTTCGACTTCTTCCGCATCCTTGATCTCGGCCTCGAGTTTGACAACAGGCACAGAAATCTCACGCGCCTCGGGATCGACCAGGGCCGACATCGCGCGGAATCGCACGCGCTGCTCGAACTCGAGCGACTCGCACGACGACAAATTTTTCAATATCTCTGCTTGTGCGGCGGTGTCGCCCCGCCAAATCGCGCACGTCAGCAGTCCCGACAAGATCGCAGGCTGCTGCGGTGCGACGCGTCGCAGCGACTCGAATTTCGACTCCGCCAAATCGACCTTGTTGCTCTGCAGAAGTGTAGAGGCTTCGTCATACCGTTCACCCCAATCCACGTCGGCGGGACGGGCAATCGACGAGGGTGCCGACTTGATCAGTTGATTGATCGTCCCGGCGGAATTCAATTGCCGAAGCACCGACACCGCGGTCTGGCCTCCGTCATAACCCGATGCCATCATCGCCAACGTCGCGTAAACACGAGCGGTTAAAAAGACGCCCCGCTGCGCAAGCGAATAGGCGAGCACCGACGACACATCCAACACGAACGAATCGACATCACGCCCACTCTCGGTCAAAGCTTCGAGCATCGATGCGGTTGCTTCTTCCACTTCGTTGTGGAACAACTTGGCCGCGGCACGCTGCGTTAATGCGAGCGGGTTGCTCGGTTGAAGCCGGATGAAGCGGTCCGCGTTTTCGCTCAGCGAATCGTACTCGCGCAAGTCCAGCAACAAGCGGCCGCGAACGGCCAACGCCCACGCCGCGTCGGGATGGGCCTGCAGCACATTGGCAAGGTGATCGAGCGCAGGGACAACCTGTCCTCCTTCGACCATCTTCAGAACCTGGTCCAACTCCGACACAGATTCTTTGCACTTGCAGAATTTGATCTTCTTGCCGCTTCCGCATGGACAGACGGCGTATTTATCGACGGACATCAGGTTGGCAGGCCAAACAGAGACGGGGGAGTGAAATACCAAAGGGTGAAACGCCGCGAATCATCCGCGTCGTCATTCAAGACCCGGCGAGATAGAACTTTACCACGGATGCCCGCACGACCCATAGCCCACGCAATTTCAATCACGTTTTCGAGGGTCAATTTGGGGCTGCTGTGATGAATCGGGTTTGAGCCACCGATTCAGCGGCGAATCCTCGGGAACCGCATCTCGGCCATGCCGGGTGACCCGGTCCAACTCCTTGTAGCGAATTGCAATCAGCTCGGATATCTCCGCGAAAACGTTGTCGACATGTTCGGCGACCAAGTGGTCGACGAAGGGGCGATTGACCACGTCACCCTCACTCAATTGGTGACTGATTACACTCTTTTCTCGGAGCATCTCTTCGAATCGTTTGGCCAGCCTCGGGTCGTTCGAGATTCGCACGTGGTCAAACTCGTGCCGCACCAACACGTCGGACCAGAAACCATCTGTCTCGGGCCGGCGGCGAAACCAGATTACGTGAGTCGGTTCCCACCGAATGCTGAAAAAACGAACGGTGATCCGCAGACGACGGTTTGCCGAATCGACGGCCCACCGCGATCGGCTGTTGTAGTTGTACGCAATCTTGTAATGGGTCTCGGCGGCGGTTCGCAGCCCGCCGCTGAGTTCGGTTGATTCTTCCCGCTCCCCAGCCTCGAATGTCACTCGGCCCGCTTCGATCAAATCGCCAAGTGGCTCGGGAGGCTCGGGAAGATCCGACAGCTCAATGGGACGGGGAGTGGCGGCGACTTCGCCCGACGGTGGCGCGATCGCAATTGAAACATTACAGAAACAGGCAACCAGAAACGCGGCAGACGCCGCCCCGTGGAAAATTGCCGTGAAACTGATCTTTACGCAGCCCGTTTGGGGTTGGTAGAGGCGATTATCCCGGAGTGATGCGCAAGCTCGCACACTGTGGTGACGCAGGCAGGATGCCGACCTATCAAAGGAGAAAGAGCATGGCGTCATGGATGACATTCGCGTCTTTACTGTTGATCGGAATCGCTCCCGCTACTGAAAACGAAGAAGCGCCGGTTGTGTCGCAACGAGTCGATTTGATCGAACTCAATCACTTCGTGGATGAGGACGGGCGCGAAGTCTTTCGCCAGGTAATCTTTTACGACTGGTCCAAAACACATCGCCGGTTCCACGTCCGCGCGTGGAGATTGGTGAAGCACGAGAGCCAAATCCCACAGCGCCGCTGGAACCCTACCCGCTACCAGTGTACGTGGCACGATGACGGGCTGCTACGACAAGTCTCGGCACCCCAGCTGCGTGAAACGTGGACACAACAAGATCCCGAGAGGGTCAATCGAGCATTGCTGCCCGAAGACCAACGGATTCCATTGTTCGTCCCGAAAACGGCGCGTGCTGAGGCAGCCCCTCGCAGGCGCTAAGCAGCCGAAGCGGTAAGAGGCGGAGGCACTGGGCCCTTTCCGGGACCGAGCTACGTCGGGGACCGAGCTACGTCGGAGACGGCGTCATCGCGGGGACGGCGTCGACAATCCGGCGCAGTTACGGTTGTTCGACTGGACCCAGCGTTTGGTCGATGAAGTTGCGTGTGTGGTCGAGAAGTTCGTCGTAGCTGATCGTTTCCACATCTTCGCCGATCAATTCGACTTCGAGCGGGCCACGATAGCCGTGTTCACGAAGCGTATCGAGAATTGTCTCGAGAGGCACACATCCGTCGCCGAGCAGACAACGATTCATCTCGCCCAGCGGCGAATGGCGGGCATCGCCAAGCTGCACCAGATGCAGATGAGGAATCACGTCGGGCAACCAACGCACAACCTCTTCGTCCATTCCGACGTGGTAGGTATCGAGCACAATGCCGAGCTGAGGGCTGGCAACCGTTTCAATGATATCGAGTGTGGACCGCAGATCGTTCAGGAAAGACCACTCGTCACCACAGCCGGGATGAATCGGTTCAAGCGACAACCGCACACCAAATTCCTCCGCGACACAGGCGATCTGTTTCAACGCGTCGCAGAGCGTGCGCCGGGCATGATTACGAATGTGATTGTTGCGCCCACCTGCCAATACGATCAAAGTCTCGGCGCGGAGATTTGCGGCATCGCGCACGGCGCTGATCGCGTCGAGGACCGCATCCTCAAAGGCCCGGCCATCGCTGCCCGTGAATCCGCCGACCCAGGAAAGCGAAGTCACCGAAAGTGACGACTCGGCAAGCAATTCGATTGTCCGGTCGAGTCCGAAGTCTTCCAACTTGGGCCGATAGATGCCGATGCCCTTGAAGCCGCGTGCAGCGTAGGCCTGTGCGTCCTCGGCAAAACTCCAACGGAGCGTCGATAGTTGGCTGATTGCAAGCGTGTTCATCCGTGTTCGCAGCTTGTCCCCGGGGGAGGTCTCGTGAAAGGTCGCGAAAGTATGCTTCCAGCGGACCAAGTTGTAAAGTTGCTTCGTGAAGAATCGGGCCGATAATTCGAATTTGCAAAACCGGCAATTCGGCGTTGGAAAAAAATGGCGACGTTACTTCATATGGGGCAACCGGCGCCCCTGGCTCCGTGCCTTCGCCAATTGTTCGCCCAATTCGTCGATCGAAAGCGGCACAATTGCGATCGTCATCAACGCTTGCGGATCGATTTCGCTGCTGGCTCGTCGCTTTGCTAGCTGTTCGACCTCCTCTTCCAACGCGTCAAGCCACGCGGGCACGTCCAACCCAACCCCGGTCGGGTGCCGGGTCAAAAGATCGGATTCCTGCTCCAACAGAAAAAACGACCGGCTGTCACGATTCGCCTCGGCATCGCGCATCGCCGGACCGACCAGGGCGCGCATGCGATCAATGGTCATCGGTTGGACAAAACGTTCGAGGATGCGGTCAGCCACCGTGGGCATTCGCATCGCGTAATTGGTTTGCAGCTCGCGCAGTTTTTTCACGTAGACTTCCGCTTCGGTTCCAATTCGTTCGCTGAGGCTGCGTCGCCACATCATGGCTGCCTTGTCGAGCCCGCTGCGGACGAGGACCTCGTGGGCCCACATGACGGGCCGAAGATTCCATGCGATGCGTTCGTATTTGACACGCAACCGCAAGAAATCGAGAAACATGTAAACCAAATCGCCGCGATCGCTTTGTGTCGTCGTGCTGTTGTAGTCCAGGTATTCGGTGTGATGATCGATCAGCGCCTCATAGACCAACGTGATCCATTTCTCCGCTTCGGATACGGCAAGCGCGCCGCTTTCCAGGTCTGCAAAGAGCCGGGTATCGCTGAGGTTGTCTTCTCCCTCCTCCATGGCTCGTGTCAGGTAGGAAGCGACACCCTGGTGCAAAACTGCACGGACGTTGCCCAATTGCAGAAATGTCTGCGTGAAGACAGGATCGCCGTAGTCCTTGATAAAAGTGACAAGCCGCTCCCACTTTTTGGGGTCGATCACTGTCTCGAGGGGTGAAAGTCGCAAGGTCTGGCTGTGGGCAAGCCAGCTTCCCAACATCGTTTCGGTCAATCGCTCCAGCAACGGAATCAGTTTTTCGGCGATCAGCTTTTCGTCGACTTCAGGTTCATTGAATGATTGGCGGGTCGATTCGACAAGCGAAGCAACCAACGACCTGAAACCGGCACGGAACAGACCGTCGAATTCGGTTACCGCGCCGGCACCTATCGGATTGTGTTGTTCCATTTCCCGCGCCGTTTCGATCAAGCGGCACGTTTCCGCGAGACACCCGCGTCGCGGCAACCAGTGCATCAAATGTCGCAGCACGCGCTGACGCAGCCGCGCGACATAGATTTTCACCGGGTCCCCGCCGCGCGACAGCGGGATATACAGCAAGTTCTTGTCCCGCAACGCTTCGAGAAACGGCGGGAACAGGTCTCGCGCACGGGCGGCGTCACCAGCGATCAGCGCTCCGAACATCTTGACCGCATGCGCGTCGTCTTCGACCATTTCCTCGTCGACGCTCTCAGACGAACCGCCGTCGGGAAGCGACAGCAACGCGCCGTTGATCAGTCGCCGCGAGTCGGACATTTCAACCGCTGTGGTGATGATCCGTTCCATCAGCGAATCTCGCAGCACCCGCCGCCTGTCATAGCTGCGCATCGAATCCTTGTCGCTTCCCGCGGACTTGATGCGATACTCACGGACCGAGTCGAGCAATTCCAGAAGCCCGATGCGATTCTCACGTGCACGGCACGCCCAGCTCGCAAGGGATTGCCTACGGTCGTCAAGATCGCCGTCGTCATGATCCGTTACCGCGATGTCGGCTGCGACGGCCCACATTCGGGCAAGAGACCGCATGAAATTGAGGTGGTCAACCAACCGTTTCGATTCCGACTCCAATTCATCCTGGCTGGCGTCATCACCGAATTCGAACACCGCACCTTCGTTACCGTCGTCGGTCGTATCACGGTAAGTCATTCCCTCATAGGCAGCGTCGTAAAGCCCTTCGCCCTCATCGTCCTCTTGATCCGCCGCGGTCAGTTCGCGGTCCCAATCGCGCGGTTTCGACTTGGGTTTTGCCAAAACAAACTGGGGGACCGACCAGAATTGCTCGGCATTGGCTTCGTAGTAGTCAAACAGCTTGCGAACCAGCGGCCAGACTTCGCGGGTGTCACGTGGAGCCGCCTGATCGATCGACGGTTCGCCGAACTCCTGTCCGTTTGCTTCGGTCGAGCCGCGCAGCCGCAGCAGCCAACGCTCCGAAAGACGGGGCAGCGAATTACCTCCCAGCCGCAATCCAATCCGCTCGGCGTTGCTTAGCCAATGGACCAAAAGCGCCATCGACGGAACGAAATCCTCCCGTTCCAGCAACGCCGAGATCACCAAAGAATAGGCGCGCGGCGAGTCGAACAGATCGGCGTGGGGCGCCCAAAATGCAACATCGCCCGCGGCGGCACCCCCTTGGTGCCACAAACGCAAGGCACGCGCAACCAACTTCGCCGACTCATACGACTCCAGCGGGTCAGCCGCTTCGATCGACTCGACCGTATGGGCCGCGTACACGCGCCACCACTCGGCCATCGCGCGGTAACGCGTTTCCATTTCATCGTACGCGGCGGTGTCATTACGAGCGGCGGCTTCGCTCCACACCCGCGCCGTGTAACCGAACAGTTGCTCGATCAGGTAAAGCATGTCGTCGACGCGCGAATCGTGCACCGCGCTTTCGGGTCCCGGATAGAGGCTGAAATTGCCTCCGAAGGCAAGCAGGTCCCAAGGGTCGATCAGGGCTCCGCATTCGATCGCCCGTTTGAGCAAATCGAAAGCGATCGCCGGGACGGTAACGGCATGTTCAAGATTGCCAGCGCGAATCGCCCGCAATCCAAGCGTCATCACGCAATCAATACGACACATCATTCGCGCCGACGCGGCCGACACAGTATCGGTTTGACGTGTGGCGGCGTCGGGGTAACCCATTCGCGCGTACAGTCTCGCCAACTGCACATGCTGCAACTGGGCAGCGCGTCTTTCGGCAAGAGCCGCGTTGAGGTGCTGGCGGGCGGCACCAAAGGGCTGGCGACGGACCTGCTGTTCGCTCGCCAGTCGCTCCGCATGTGCACCCTCGATTTGCGCCAAGCGGTCTTCATAGTACGCGTCGCGGTAAGCTGCGATCGGTTTCATCAGCGACCCAAGCGTTACATCGCTGGTGATCGCGCCCGGACCCCAACCCGAAATTCCCGATGACATCAAGATCGTGCCGGCTAACACCGAACCCGCTTCAACCATCAACTCCTGCTGATCAAGTTCAGGCTCGTCCCGCAAACGATGAAGCAGTGCGTCGAGCGTTACTTGACGCAGCACAAATCGATCGTAATAGCCGTCCTGCGTAATCGATCTTTCGTCCCATCCCCCGAAGTGGTAGTTGGGGCGCCGGTTGACGGGATGATCAAAATCAAACGCTCTTGGATCGAGCGACAATTCCAACATCCGGTCGGGGTCAAAGGAGGCGGCACGCAGAATGCCTGGATCCGTTTGACGAAGTGAGTCGATCGCTAATTCGATGATCGCTCGATAAGGTCCCGCCGAGACTCCGGCATCCTTGACGTACAACGGGACGGGACAAACGAATTCGTGGCGATAGGGTTGGCAATTTCGATTCTCGAGAATTGCAACCGGACGATATCCGACAAACGTGTCCATGGAATCGATCGCCCGTTGCACCACGTCCGCGTCGTCTCCCTCGAGTCCGGCCGCCAGCAGTTCTTCAGCGGCACGGCCGATGAAAAACCCGTTGAAAAGCAGTTCGGGCTCCTGGTGGAACAGCAAGTCGCGGTGAAAGTCGAGGTAAGCCGGCAACAATTCGCTCCACAGCAACGCAATCACCCGCGATGCCTGATCCGAATCCTTGAACGCCGATTGGTCACGGCGCAGTGTGTCAAGCGTTTCTGTTAACCAATCCTTGACCACCAACCAGGCCGGAGGACCGCTGAGAGGATCTCCCTGGCTGGCCGCCCGAAAGACGTCGTTCCATGCGGCAAGAGTGGCACAGTCGCTGGTGCCGGACGAAAAATTCAAATACCCCGCCAACCGCTGGAGCGCATCGCTCATGGTTTTTGGTGGCGGAGTATTGGACATCAGGCAGAACCCTGAGTTGCGAGACGTTGGGGGATGCGGGAGTCGCAATGATGTTGCTCGTCCGTGACTTCCCTACTTTTTCTTGGCCGCACGTTTCTTCTTACCGGTCTTTTTCGCCGCCTTGGATTTCCCGGCGGAGGCCGATTTCTTCTTCTTGGAGACTTTTTTCTTCGCGGATTTCTTTGTCGACGTTTTCTTCTTCGACGCGGCTTTCTTCTTCGACGCGGCTTTCTTCTTCGACGCGGCTTTCTTCTTGGCTGACTTCGCTACTTTCTTTTTGACTGATTTCTTTTTCGTGGCTTTCTTCTTCGCCGTTTTCTTTTTGGAAGTTGTTTTTTTCGCAGCTGCTTTGCTTTTCTTCTTCGTTTTCGTTTTCGTTTTCTTCTTCTTCGGCTTGGCGTTGCCGAAGGCGGTGGCCCATCCGTCGGCGTATTTTTCGTTCGTCCCTATTCGCAAGATCGTCATGATTCTTTTCCGGTGTCGTAGGTCAAAGTGTTGTGCGTGTCGCCGCGTTCAATTTTCGTCGCCAGGAACGAAAACCAACTAGCCTGCATGAATGCTCTTGTATCGCGCCCGCCGCATATTGCTGTCGTCGTCGGGGTCGTCACCCATCCGCTCACGAAGGTTGCGCTCGTAAACGTCGAAGTTGCCTTCGCACCATGTCAGGTTGCCGTCTCCCTCAAACGCCAAGATATGAGTCGCAAGGCGATCGAGGAACCAGCGGTCGTGGCTCGTCACCACCACGCAGCCGGCAAAATTCACGATCGCCTCCTCGAGCGCTCGCAGAGTATCAACATCGAGGTCGTTGGTCGGTTCGTCCAGCAGCAGGACGTTGCACCCCTGACGCAGCAGTTTCGCCAGGTGAACGCGATTCCGCTCGCCACCGGATAGGTTTCCGACTTTCTTTTCCTGGTCGGGACCCTTGAAATTGAATCGTGCAACGTAGGCCCGGGCAGCAATGTTGCGGCCGCCCATGACGATCGTTTCGGTGCCGCCGCTGATTTCCTCGAACACGGTGTGATCGGCTTTCAACGAGTCACGACTCTGGTCAACGTACCCCAGATCGACGGTATCGCCGACCCGGATCACGCCACGATCCGGCTTGTCCTGGCCGGTCAACATCCGGAACAGCGTTGTCTTGCCGGCGCCGTTGGGGCCGATCACGCCGACGATGCCACCGGCCGGCAATCGGAAAGAAAGGTCCTCGATAAGCACCTTTTCGCCGAACGCCTTGTGGATGTGGTCCGCTTCGATCACCAATTCGCCCAGGTGACGTCCCGCCGGAATCTGGATTTCCAAATCGTCGGGGCGGTCCTCGAAGGTTTGCGACGACATTTCTTCGTAGGCCTTGATGCGGGCCTTGCTCTTGGCCTGGCGCGCTTTGGGGCTCATCCGAATCCATTCCAACTCGCGGGCCAGGGTGCGTTGGCGCGCCTTTTGTTGACGCTGTTCAACTTGCATTCGTTTCTGACGTGCCTCGAGCCACGCCGTGTAGTTCCCTTCGAACGGGATTCCCTTGCCTCGATCGATCTCGAGAATCCACTGCGCGACGTTGTCAAGAAAGTAGCGGTCGTGCGTGACGGCGACGACCGTACCGGCATAACGAGCAAGGTGCTGTTCAAGCCAGGAGACGCTTTCGGCATCGAGGTGGTTGGTCGGTTCGTCAAGCAGCAACAGATCGGGTTGACGGATCAACAACTGACAAAGCGCCACGCGGCGACGTTCGCCTCCGGACAACGTTGTGACATCCGCATCCCCGGGCGGCAGGTTCATCACGGTCATCGACATCTCGACTTGCCGGTCAAGTTCCCAAAGGTTCGCCGCGTCGATCGTATCCTGCAGCTTCGCCATCTCGTCGCAAAGCTTTTGCATTTCGTCGTCGTCGGTGACCTCGCCAAGCAGCATGCTGATTTCGTTGTAGCGATCCAGGATCGTCCGCCGCTCGGACACTGCTTCCTGAACATTTTCGAAAACCGTCTTGGTTTCATCGAGCGGCGGTTCCTGAGGCAGGTAGCCGACGGTGAATCCGTTGGACAATCGCGCGGTTCCGTCGAACTCGGTGTCCTGGCCAGCCATGATTCTCAGCAGCGTCGATTTGCCCGCGCCGTTGGGGCCGAGCACACCGATTTTCGCGCCGGGATAAAAGGCGAGCCAGATGTTGTCCAGAACGGTCTTCTGGCCATGCTTTTTCGTCAGGTCTTCGACTTGGTAGATGTATTGGCGAGACATGTTTATTTCAGTTTTCAGATTCAGCTGGTGCGCCCGCAGGATCGTTCAGCGCGGAGCCGAAGTTATTCCCACTCGATGGTTGCCGGCGGCTTGCTGCTGATGTCGTAGCAAACGCGGTTGACCCCTTTGACTTCGTTGATGATCCGCGAACTCATGCGCGCCAGCAGTTCGTACGGCAATCGGCTCCAGTCGGCGGTCATGAAATCGTTTGTGTTGACGCTGCGGATTGCGATCGCGTTGTCATAGGTTCTCGCGTCCCCCATCACGCCGACACTTTGAACGGGCAACAGGACCGCGAACGCCTGGCTCGTTTCGCGGTACAGCCCCGCGGCCTGGATTTCGCTGACGACGATCGCGTCAGCCTCGCGCAGGACGTCCAAATTCTCGCGGGTCACTTCGCCGAGACATCTCACCGCCAAACCGGGTCCCGGGAACGGATGCCTCCAGACAAGCGACTCGGGCAGCCCCAATTCGATCCCAAGGCGGCGCACTTCATCCTTGAACAAATCCCGCAGCGGTTCGATCAATTCGAATCCCAATTCTTCGGGTAATCCCCCAACGTTGTGGTGCAACTTGATGGTCGCCGCAGGACCGTCGGGATCAGCGCCGCTTTCAATCACGTCGGGATAGAGCGTACCCTGAGCTAGAAAATGGGCGTCGTCGATTTTCAATGCTTCGCCCTTGAAGCAGTCGATGAACGCATGACCGATTCGACGGCGCTTTTCCTGGGGCTCGCTGATACCGTCGAGCGTCTCAAGAAACCTGTCTTCCGCGTGGACGACGTGCAAATCAGTCTTGAAGTGTTCGGTGAATTCGCGGATCACCATCGTCTGTTCGTCTTTGCGTAGCAATCCGTTGTCGATCAGGATGCAGGACAACTGCGGGCCGATTGCCCGGTACAGCAGGGCTGCGACAACGCTCGAATCGACTCCGCCACTGAGACCGCAAATCACGCGGCGCTGACCTACCTGGGCACGGATATTCGAAATCGTCGCCTCGGCAAAATCACTCAGTTCCCAGGTTGGTTCGCACCCGCAAACCTTGCGGACAAAGTTTTCCAACAGCATGCCGCCCAAAGGCGTGTGTGTGACTTCCGGATGGAACTGGATTCCGAACACCGGCAGCTCGCGATGCCGAATCGCCGCGAATGGACAGCTGCTGGTATGCGCGAGGGGCTCGAACTCGTCGCTGACCGATGAGATCTGGTCGCCGTGGCTCATCCAAACGTCGATCTCGCCGGGCAACCCCTCGAACAACGATTCCGGTTTGTTAATCACGCACTTCGCCGGGCCATACTCCCGCGACGGCGTGTTGTCGACTTTGCCACCCAGCGCGTCGCAGCTCAGCTGCATGCCATAGCAAATGCCGAGCACAGGAATACCGAGGCGGAACAATCCGGGATCGCACCGCGGGGCACCCGTTTCATAAACACTTGCAGGCCCGCCGGAAAGAATGATCCCCTTGGGGGCAAGTTCAGCCAAACGCTCGGCGGTGATGTCGTGGCGGAGGATCTGGCAGTAAACTTTTTGCTCGCGCACCCGTCTGGCGATCAACTGCGCGTACTGCGACCCAAAGTCGAGCACGACGATTCGTTGACCTGTCAGGACTTCGCCAGGTGTTTCGGTCAATGTGACCTCGGCGGTGTTTGGTTCACTCATTCGACTCGCCACCTGCTCAGGTGTCGCGGGAAAGAATCCCGAAGTGTAGAAAATGAGAGATTGATACCCAAGGGGCCGAACGTGCCCGCCGGAAACCCCACTGCGGACGGATTCTGCGAACAAGCGTCCGTTCGTTGATTTCTCCCACGCCACGAACAAGTTCACCCACGCCACGAACAAGGCCCAGCCGTGCGAATTCTCTTGACCAATGACGACGGCGTTTTCGCCCCGGGGCTCGCCGCCTTGCACCAGCAGCTCGTTCATCTCGGTGAAGTCGTCGTCGTTGCCCCGACGACCGAGCAGAGCGGGGTGGGGCACTCAATCACGTTTCTGACGCCGCTGATCTGCAAGTCGATCCATCGTGACGCTCAGCATTGGGCATGGGCGGTCGAGGGATCCCCGGCCGATTGCGTCAAATTAGCGATCGGTGAACTGTTCAAAGACAAGCCGATCGACCTGGTCATCAGCGGAATCAACAACGGGCTCAATGCCGGCATCAACGTGCTTTACAGCGGGACGGTTGCGGCCGCGATCGAGGGGGCATTTTTCGGTGTGACCAGCGTCGCGGTCTCGCTCGAGTACGACGAGGACGCCGATTTCCAAACGGCGGCCGTTATCGCACGCAACGTGATTGGCGGAATCGCCAAGCAACCGGCGGCGCAGGGAAAACTTTTCAATCTGAACATCCCCACCGCCGCGACCGAGTCGCCCCGAGAGGTCCACGTGGTACCGATGGGATTGGCCCAATACGGTCGTGAGTACGAAAAACGTCAGGACCCGGGAGGACGCGATTATTTCTGGGCACTCTGGTCCGAACCCGAAAGACCACCCTCCGAATTAGCGGATGTCACCGAGTTGAGGCGCGGAAACGTGACTTTGACGCCGCTCAAGTTTGACCTGACGGAAGTGGGACTTCTTCGAGCCATGAAGGATTGGGACTTGAAGAACTAGCCAGGCGTCGAGATTGCCCTGCGAACGTGGCCGATTGCGATATCAGAAGGTGGCCGATTGCGATGTCGGAAGTCCACGGTGCGATTGCGACAGGAGCGGTTTCGAGCCAGCCTCCCCCTTCCGGGTTTAAGGTCGCCGCATTAGGATTTTCCCAGTCTTTCACGCACTCTTTCCTGATTTCCCCAGCCACGAGCGAGACGCTGATGAGCGTTGCATCCACGAACATCGAAAATGTTGCCGTCGACACAATCCGCACTCTCAGTATGGACGCCGTCCAGACGGCCAACAGCGGGCACCCCGGCACACCGATGGCGTTGGCTCCCATCGCATATCAACTTTTCAATCACACGATGAATTACGATCCGGCACAACCATTCTGGCCCGGCCGCGATCGCTTTGTTCTTTCCTGTGGTCACGCATCCATGCTGCTCTACAGCGTGCTGCACCTGGCCGGCGTCAAGGCGGTCGATTCCGACGGCAATCCGACCGACGACCTGGCCATCACCCTCGATAACATCAAGAACTTTCGCCAGATCAGTAGTCCCTGTGCGGGACACCCCGAGTACGGCGAAGCTGCGGGAATCGAGACCACCACCGGACCTCTCGGCGCGGGCCTGAGCAACTCGGTCGGTATGGCGATGGCACAAAAATGGTTAGCGGAAAACTACAACACCGCCCAACACACCCTGTTCGATTACAACATCTTCGCGATGTGCAGCGACGGCGACCTGATGGAAGGTGTGGCCTGTGAAGCGGCATCGGTCGCAGGGCATCTTCAGCTCGATAACCTGTGCTGGCTCTACGACGACAATCACATCACCATCGAAGGAGACACCGACCTTGCGTTCAGCGAGGATGTTGGCGAGCGGTTCCAGGGTCTTGGGTGGAATGTTGCACGCGTTAACGACGCCAATGATCTGGAATCTCTGCGCAAAGCCATCGACAACTTCAAATCATGCAACGACAAGCCGACGATAATCATCGTCAAGAGCATCATCGGTTTCGGTGCACCCAACAAACAGAATACGCACGGGGCGCACGGCGCACCGCTCGGATGGGACGAAGTCGCGCTGGCCAAAGAGAACTACGGCTTTCCGCCCGACGAAAAATTCTACATTCCCGATGGTGTTCAAGAACACTTTGCCAGCAACTTGGGCCAGCGTGGTGCCGATGCCTACCAGCAATGGACCGATACGTGGAACGACTATCGAAAAGCCGAACCCGAAAAAGCCACCGAATTGCAGGCGATGTTCGATGGTCGATTGCCCGAGGGATGGGACAGCCAGATCCCGGTCTTTGAACCGAGTGAGAAAGGGGACGCGACTCGCAACAGCAGCGGCAAAGTACTCAATGCCATCGCCAAGAATATTCCTTTCATGATCGGCGGGTCGGCTGACTTGGCGCCGAGTAACAAGTCGAATTTGACGTTCGACGATGCGGGCGATTTTCTGCCGCGTCAGTACGGCGGACGAAATCTGCACTTCGGCATTCGCGAACACGCCATGGCAGGCATCGTCAACGGATTGTCACTCTCGGGATTGCGAGCCTACGGTGCAACCTTCTTCGTTTTCACCGACTACATGCGTGGGGGGATGCGATTGGCCAGCATCATGCACCGACCCGTGATCTACATTCTTACCCACGATTCGATCGGCGTCGGCGAAGACGGGCCGACCCACCAACCGGTCGAACACCTGACCGCTTGCCGTGCGATCCCAGGTCTCTACGTGTTCCGCCCGGGGGACGCCAACGAAGTCGCCGAGTGTTATCGAACCGCCCTGCAGATGAACGACCATCCATCGGCGTTCGTGTTATCTCGCCAAAACATGGAAACACTTGACCGCGATAAGTATGCATCGGCCAGCAATTGTTCCAAAGGCGGATATGTCGTTTCTGATTGCAAAGGCACGCCCGATGTCATCCTGATGGGCAGCGGAAGCGAATTGGGCCTTTGCACCGATGCCGCCAAGCAGCTTGAATCGGCTGGTACGAAGGTGCGAGTTGTCAGCATGCCCTGCATGGATTTGTTTGCCGACCAAAGCAAAGAGTACCGCGATGAAGTGCTGCCACCCGAGGTGACCAATCGGGTTGCGGTCGAAGCCGGGATCCGGATGTGCTGGGACCGCTGGATCGGACCCGACGGCAAGTTCGTCGGCATGAACGGATACGGGGCCAGCGGCCCGTACAATGAAGTCTATCGGCACTTTGGCATCACCACCGAAGCGGTCGTCGAAGCGGCAAAGGCTTAGACGATCCATCGCGATGGCGCTGTATCCGCGGCGTGTCTCCAGCTTTGCACCGGATTCAAGTGCGGATTCAGCAGTCGCAAGTTCGGATTCCGAAAAGCCGGGATGTGGAGAGTGCGGGTACCAAGTCGAGATTAAGTCGTTCACGAGCGTTTCGCGAAACGCTCGTGAAGAGGGGATGATCTCCAACGGTGATGGAGTGGGCGTGGTAATTCTCCAGTCGTGAAACGTCTACGATAACCGGGACCGAGCAACCGAGCGACCATCAGCCAAGAATCCTTTCGAGCTCTCCGGTTCATCGATTGGTTCGCCGTTCACTCACGGATACCGCGCATGACGGGAGCATGCGTTGCAGTGAAGCAACGCCTGCCTTCGTGACCTCTGTCTTCTTGAGTGAAACTTCTTTCAAGCTCGTCATGTCCTTCAAATGCAAAAGTCCATCGTCCGTTACGCCGGTGCCGTCGAGTATCAGTTTTTCCAGAGAAGGAAACCCTTGTAAATACTGAAGGTCTGTATCAGCGATTGGCGTATCCTCAAGCGAAAGCACGCGTAGACGCATGAACTTGTCGGCATATCGTTGTAGGTATCGAGCGGCGACCCCTTTGCTGCCAAACTCGGTGTCGTCCAATATCAGCTCTTCCAATTTTGGAAGTTCTGCCAGGAACATGAATCCGCCGCCCAGGAACTGCGTTCCATCGAGGTCGAGCCGCCCGAGCGTTTTGAGATTGGCCAAATGTTTGAGCCCGTTTTCTGTGACTCGCGTGGAACCGAGGTCAAGATCTTCCAGTTGATAAAGCCGAGCCAATGAAGGCAGACCGCGGTCACTAATTGCTGTATCAGCAAGATCAAGACTCCGTAGCTGCCTGAGATGGCCGAGTCGTTGGATGCCCGCGTCCGTAACTAAGGTTTTTCTCAGACTAAGCATCTCCAGGTTCGGTACGACTCGAATGCACGACAGCCCATCGTCGGTGACCAAACTGGCATAAAGACGGAGGCCTGTCAGATTACCCGGATCTGGAAGACAACCGATAGCAGTGCAGAGTTCGGCGTCTCCGATTGGACGCCTAGCGTCCGAGTTCGCGGTATTCGGCCCCAGGGTAATCGTAACTATCTCGCGAAAGTACTCGTCATCGTCAAGGAAACGTTGTAGCCACTCCGGCCCATCTGTCGTCGAACCGGAGTGGACACCGCCCAGTGACGTTACCGTTTGCAATGCTGTCTTACGCGATCGTAGTCGACTCGCGTAAAGCGAGAAGAAAACTGCGAACAGCGCCGTGAGCAGAAACATGACGCGGATCGTCAATTGGAGCTTGCGTTTCATTGGCACAAACTTTCTGCCTGGCGGGCGAACGGCTGTGATAACCGGGACCGAGCGGACGAGTGACCAACGACCAACGACCAACGACCGGCCAGCCCAACCCGCAGTCCCGCCAATTGTAGCTAACCATCGAGGGCCCGAGCAATCTTCTCAGATGCGTCGATGCACGTGTCGGTTACCTTCTTGCAGGGAAGGCAAGTTCACCACGAACGACACGAAGAGCGAGAAGCAGATCGCACCACCGGACTTCATGACCTTCGTGCTCTTCGTGGTTCAATCGACCGCGCAACCAATCGACCGCGCAGCCAATCGAGCAAGAGACGATGTCAATCGAAGCGGTACGCTCAAGCCGAATCGCCACCATCCCAAAAAATCCATCGAACGTGGGGTCACGGCAATGTCGCGCGCCCCGTCCACGGAACGACCGCAATCACCCGGCCGCGACGAGATTTTCTATTGTCAAAACGCCCGACTTCGCGGCTCGGGTGCATTGCGTGGTTCGTCGGTATTTGCAGCGGCGCACGAGTGACCTTCAGCAGACGCACTATGCAGTCAGGGGCTGTCCAGTTTGTTTCAAAATCCAAAATATCAGAATCGCCGTTGGTGAAACTCCAAATGCAGCAATTCCCCAGGCAAAACAACGCGACCGCGACCATCCCGTCCGATACCGTAGGGCGCTCGCAACTGCAGCCGCGGCCATGATTGAGATCAGCGTAAGAATGGTCCATTGCCAGGCGGACGGATCGGATGCCCCGGCACGAGGAGCCATTGCGTGCGCAAACGCCAACGAAGTTGCGTACGCTGCAATTACAATTAACGACAGGACTGCTATGGCAAAAAATACTAGGCTCGCGACTTGTTGCCACCACGGTGGAAGGCCATCGGCCCGGACGAGGAGCCCGGCCGCCAAGAGCAATCCGAAAGCAACCACGAATAGCGCCAATCCGACGAGTCCGATGATGACAAATTGCATAAGTCCAGCCGCTAGCGCCGTGCAGAAAAAGCCCGCCGCAAGTAGTACGGCGACGGTACTCGTGAATCGTGCCGGTTGCCTACGCAAATCCGAAGACGCAGGCAATCCGGGAGGTTGGTATGGGTCGGGTTGCATATTTCCTTTCGGTCCGACGAACG
>JAHELS010000075.1:19208-25774 GCA_024644085.1 Rhodopirellula sp. | reverse complement strand
GACCATGATTTTTTGCAAATCATTTCCCATTGATGGTGTGTAGTAGCCGCCCGCTTCGAAGGGGATCTTCGCCGATGTAACCTGCGGTGATCCCCAGTGCCGCGCGATGTGGTCGATCGCCCACTGGCGAGCCTCGTCGTGCCGCGTGATCACGGCACAGAATCGAATCACAGGTTCCACCCGACGGACCGGCGCCACGATGTTCTCTCCCCTGCATTCGTTTGCGAACGACCATTACACTGCAATCACCGAGCCGACCTGGCCGCGTCGGCGGTAGAATGAATTAGACAACTCAACTTATACGATCGACACTCCCATCATGCACCCATGGATATCGCAGCGTGCCGGTTCTTTCGACAGCAGCGGCATCCGAAAAGTCTTTGACCTGGCAGCACAATTGACCGATCCGATCAATTTATCGATCGGTCAACCTGATTTTGATGTGCCCCGGGAGGTGAAGGCGGCAGCGATCGAGGCGATCGAGTCGGGCAAGAACGCCTACTCGCCGACTCAGGGGATTGCTCCGCTGCGTGAGGCGTTGAAAAAAGAGGTATCCGCCAAATTCCCCCATCACGGCGACCGAGATTTATTCATCAGCAGCGGGACCAGCGGCGGATTGGTGCTTTCGATGTTGTCGATGATCAATGCTGGTGACGAGGTGATCTACCTCGATCCGTTCTTCGTCATGTACCCGGCGCTGGTGAGGATGTGCGGTGGAGTGACGGTGCCGATCGATTCCTATCCCGATTTTCGACTCGATGCCGACAAGATTGCTGCGGCCATCACGCCGCGGACCAAGATGATCCTTATGAACAGTCCCGCCAATCCTACGGGAGTAACGGCAAGCCGGTCGGCATTGAAGGCGGTCGCAGAACTTGCCGCCGACAAGAATATTGCGCTCGTATCGGACGAGATCTACAGTCGTTTCCATTATGACGAAGAGTTCGTTTCGCCCGCGGAGTTCAACGATCAAACAATTGTGATTGATGGTTTCAGCAAGAGTCACGCAATGACCGGCTGGCGCGTTGGCTATGTGCACGGGCCGAGCGAGATCATTGCAGCGATGCTCAAACTACAGCAGTATTCGTTCGTCTGTGCGCCGCAACCATCCCAGTGGGGTGCGTTGCGGGCGATGGAAATCCAACTCCAGGGGCACATCGACGACTACCGGCGAAAGCGGGATTTGATCATGGACGGCTTGTCGGATCGATACGAAATCACAAAGCCGGGCGGCGCGTTCTACGTCTTTCCCAAAGCGCCGATCGCCAGCGGCGCGGCGTTTGTTGAGGAAGCAATCAGCCGCGGGTTACTGATAATCCCGGGTAATATTTTCAGCGACCGCGATACCCATTTTCGAATCAGCTTTGCAGCGCCCGATGAAACGCTTCACCGTGGCATCGAATTGCTGCGAGAGATGGCAAAGCGGTAGGCGTCACAAGAAAAACGCGATCCCGTTAGAACACGTCGAGCATGAAACCCGGAGAACGAAACGTGGGCAACCGGAATGAATCCGTCGTCATCCATGGGCTCGTAACCGGTACCGGGGCACTATCAAGGGGTGCGTACGCACGGCGCGATGCCCGTGGGTCCTCGGGCATCCGGCGGCCGAGTCGCAAGCGTCCCGATCGCGCGGCCCCGGCATCGACTTTTCCGTTGGCGGTGAACCGCAGCGGTTCCCATTCGATGTAACAGTTTGGCAAGGCATCGGACAACTCTTGAACCGCCCTCGCCGACACCGGGCTACGCTTCAAGTTGACGTAACGCAGATTGGATAAGGATCGCAGGTACCCGATTCCCTCGTCAGTCACGCACGTCCGTTCGAGAAACAGTTGTTGAAGATCACCGCAATGCGCGAGATCGACCATCGCCTGATCGCCAATGCAGGTGTGCGAAGCGTTAAACCATCGCATCTGTGTCGATCGCAACCACGGCATCGCGCCCGAGTCCAATCCGGTGCGGGTCAGGTCGATCGATTGCAATTCGTTGAGGTTCTCCAATACTCTCAGATCATCACTGCGTAACGCCAAATTCGTCAGTCGCAGCCGTTTCAATTCCGTCAGGTCCGCGACCGATTGCAGGATTATTTCTTTATCGCGGTGCAGCGATGACCGTCGCCCGGTCGAAACGTTTGTGACCGATCGAAAGAAATCGTCGCCCAGGATGTTGACGAGCGAAACCGAAGGCTGTTCCGGATCTCCCGGTAACAGGCTTACCAGCGTGCTTTCGCGCGGAGAGGTCAGGGCAAAGGCGCCCTGCCCTACCAATTGGTCAACCGCCCGGGCCTGGCGCCGTGATTCTCGGTACAGACTGCCAAACGCGGCAAACACGATTGCGAACGCGACCACCGAAATCAGCAGGAATCGAATTGTCAGTATTCTTCGCCGACGAACCCGGGCGCTCGCTTGATCAGCAAGCACAGTGGTGAGTCGGTCGAGCTGTTGTTCGAGCCGATCGAGACGGCTCGAAAGATTGCTCATGCGGTGAATCCCCATCTTGAATGTGCACTGCCGATGGAAGTGATTCCGTGGCGACTCGGAAATGCGGTCCAAATCGAACGCGGTCCAGATCTATCGTATCTACTTCGGCACCCCTCTGCATTGGCGAATGGACGTGCTACCAATCGCGGATAAACTTGGGTTGCTTGATTCGATCCCCCCGCAAGGCAAGATTGATGGTCCGAATGCTGCTGTGTCCCATTCTTTTCCTGGTGGTTACCTCCGCGATTCTCGACGCCGGGCAATTCAACGAGAAACTCGATATCGGCGAGAAGGCTCCGGCGTGGAAGGACCTCGTTGGCGTCGATGGTGTCACGCATTCGTTGGCCGATCTGGACGACCACGACGTTGTCATCGTTGTATTCACATGCAACAGTTGCCCGTACGCGGTCGACGTTGAAGATCGTTTGATCGAGCTGGACCGTGAATACTCGGAAAAGGGTGTTCAAGTCGTCGCAATCAACGTCAACCGAGTCGACGAGGACCTGCTGCCGGCGATGAAGGAAAAGGCGGAGACAAAAGGCTTCAAGTTCCCCTACCTTTATGACGAATCGCAAAAGATCGCGCGTGAGTTCGGCGCGGTTTACACCCCCGAGTTTTACGTCCTGAACCGCTCGAGAGAGGTCGTCTACATGGGGGCGATGGACGACAGTCCCGCCGGTGACAAAGTCACCACGCGATACGTTGCACTGGCGGTTGATGCGGCTCTTACCGGTGGGGAGCCGGAGGTCACCGAGACGCCGCCGGTCGGATGCGGTGTCCGCTACGTCCGCGAGCGACGATCCCGACGGTCGGCCGATTGATCACTGAGGGGTGGTTCGGCGGCTCACTCCTCGAACCCGCCCTCGAAGATGTCTTCGCCCATCAGCGTCTGCAGGATGATGGGACATCCTTCTTCGAGCATGTCCAGTACCTTGTCGAAGTCTTCCTGTTCGCCGTAAAAGGGATCTGGGACGTCGTCAGGCCAGTTTTCATCGAGGTAATCGCTGAACAACCGAATGTGCGGTTTGATTCCGCCCGCCATCTCGTGCAACCGCGCGTGGTTCTCGACGTCCATCGCCAGAACGAGATCAAATTGATCGAGGTCCGTTCTGGTCACGATTCGTCCGCGGCTGCTCAATTCGTACCCGCGCGCCTCCGCCGCCATCGCCATCCGGGGGTCAGCCGGTTCGCCCACGTGGTAATCGTGCGTCCCGGCTGAGTCGACCTCGACATCCACGTCAAATTCTTCCGCGAACCGCTGCATCACCGCTTCTCCAGCGGGCGACCGGCAGATGTTGCCCATGCACACAAACAGAACTTTCTTGGTCATGTTGAGCAATCCTTTCGTGCCGTCACTTTGAAGTCGGTTGCGGTCTTGATTCTTAACCTATGCGATCACGGGCGATTTTGCATCGCGACGGCGCGCGCCAAGGAGTGAATTGAACAGGCGTGCCGGGGAATCGATGGACTGCAGCCATGGCGAGGAGCCGCCCGGCAGCGACGAGACTGGATGACGGATCGGGTCGGAGCGTTGTTTTGAAGTCGCGAATATCGGGGAATATCCGTAAATTCTAGCCATATAATATCAGTTCTTTGGAGGGGGTTATTCACCGTCAATCGGCCGTTTTACAGCGATATTGGGGCGGTTCGGCTCGCAGGGCAATCTTCCAGTATTGGCTCTCTAACTTGCCTTGGGTGGCCTTTAGGGGTAGTATCTCCCCTTCTTGAGGATTGTCGCTAATCGAAATGACAATGGAGTTTCATCAATGTCCGTACGCTTCACGCAATCTTGTCCCACCTGTGGGCGTCGCATTCGGGTCCGTGCTTCTCTGCTTGGCTGCACGGTGGCCTGTCAGCATTGCCATAGCGAGTTCGTTGCCCACAGCGGATTCTTCGGGGGTTCGGAATCGCACGAAGACGTGGGCGCGGCTGAATCGGAAGATGCCCTGATGAGACGTGTCGAGGCTGCTCTCGAAAAGGCCCAACAGGCAGCCATCTCCTGATTCCTGCTCCCACGCGCAGGTCCACGGGCGTTCGTTTTCAGATTGGCAAGTGCCCTGCCGCTCGGGTTGCGGCGGCAACATGTAGCGCAATCTCGCCTGGATCGGTGCCGGTGGACGCGAAGATCAAGTAAAGGATGACGATCGGCAGGAGTCCCAGCAGGAAAACAGCGGCGAAGAGGGCATAGAACGGCAGAACGATCAGCAGTTTCAGCCAGCCTCCGATTCCCTTCACCTTTCCGCGCGTCCAGTTCAATGAGACCGTGAATCGGTCCTCGTGATCAGCAATCGTATTGGCGGCCTCGACAATTCCTTTGGTGACGGCGAGATCGCGCTGTTCATCACTGATTCCGTCCGGGCCTGCGGGCAGATTGGTTTCCGGGATGTCATCGTAGGACGAAGGCACGAATCGGCGGATCACCATTTTGACAAGTCGATCGAGCGTTGATCGATAAAACCACAAGATCGGGCGTCCGAGAAAGCCAAAACTGCCGCGGACGACATCCTCGATGATTGGATAGATCAAGTGGCGGTAGACCGCATCGACCAGCACGCCGGGAGGTGGCAATTCCTGGTCACCGGTTCGCAGATCGCGGACATCGCGAGCGATGATGCCCGTTTCTTCGAGAAGTAAGTCGACGATCGACAGCAGGCCGTCAACGCTGCGCCGAACCATCTCGGCACCGCCCAGGAAAATGCCTGAAAACAAACCCATGGGGACGGAGTAGGCGACGAAGATCACGAAGATCAACAGCGGCACATTGCCCATCACCAGCACAAACAAACCGGCGACGACGACCAGGCACAACACTGCGGACCAAAGTGCGATCTGGCCCGCCTTGTCGCGAACGCTCAACAATTCGCTGATCGTCTTGACAAGCTCCGGCGTGCGATACTTCGAGAAATCGATCTGCTCGATTGCGGGGTTTTCAACCGGTTGTTTGATCATGAATTTGGCTCCGCGCGCAACTCTTGCCTGCTATGACGTTGGATGGGATGTCGAAGCGGTTCCTGCGCTGAGTTCGTGGATGCTGCCGGCGACGGCCGTTTGTCCCCATGTTGATGCCAGCATGACGCTGTTGATTCCCGAACCGATGCCCAGCATCGCGACACGGTTACCTTCGTGGAGCTCGCCCCGCATTGCGGCGGCGGCGAGCGTCAATGGCAGCGCGACCGAGCCAGTGTTGCCCAACTGCGGAAATGTCACGCTGTCGCGATCCGATGGTAGCTCCATTGCCTCGAGCATCGCCGCGCGGTGTCGCGATCCGACCTGGTGACAGACCGACCGATCGATGTCCGAGATCTGCCAATTGGCTTCAGCCATCAGTTGGTCAAACGCATCAATGCCTGTGGCGATTCCTTCCGCCATCAATCTCTCTGAATCGGTGTCCATCAACGGCTGCATGCCGGCACCGGCCGTGTCGGCATCGCTGAGGCACAAGTCGTGGAATTGCGTCCGCGATTCTGCGATTGCCACGTCGATCGAGGTACCGTGTCTCGAGAGGTCGCGATGCACGAGCAACCATGCGCAACTGCCCGAACCAATCGTCAAGGACGCGAAAGCTGGTTTGACCGACTTGCGTGTCAGGGACGTGTCCGCGTTGAGTGCGTCGATCGTTTGCTCGAGAAGTGGTCGACTGTTCTCGGTGCCCACCACGATCCCGGCGTCGATTGCCCCCGACTCAATCATCATCGCGATTTGGACCGCGCCATTGATCAATCCGAGGCACGCATTGGAAACATCGTAGACCCAGCATTGATTGGGGAGGGACAAGCCATCGTGAACGCGCGAAGCGGTGGCCGGTTCGAGAAAGTCCCGACACACGCTGGCGTGGATCAGGCAACCGATGCGTCCGCGATCGATATCGGCGGCGTCGATCGCGTGGTTGCCACTGCGTATGCTCGGCCCGCTCGGAAAAGTACCGACCGACCAAACGCGTCGCTGCGAGATTCCGCTCATCAACTCGAGCCGGCCTTCGGGCAGTTTCAGCCGCTGGTACAACGGCGCGAGTTGCCGCTCGATCTCAGCACTACTCCAGATTTCCGAGGGGATTTCAGCCCCGATCGATTCCAGGCAGACATTCTTGAA
>JAHELS010000075.1:3869-19198 GCA_024644085.1 Rhodopirellula sp. | reverse complement strand
AGGACGTGAGGACACGGCTTTTGATAGCACTCACCGCGTTTGCTATCACTGCCCGTAGTGCTAGCGAATGGATTTCAACCAAATATGTAGAAAGTGTTTCCGTTGTGTAAAAAAATCGGTATCGTCTTGCCCCAACCAGGACGGTGCACTGTCGTATCGCCCGACCGGCACAAGGACACACGTTTTTGGAGAAAGCGTATCGGACGAGTCACTTCGTCATTTTCAACTTGAGAGCGGACCCCAAGTCGCGGGTCGTTTTCAGTCGAGGGGCACACGAGTGATGTCTGATGCACGGAAGCGAAACCCCTGAGTCGTCATCGACGACCTCGATTTCCTACCCTGAAACACGAAGCGCCTGGTGCAGGCGGATGCGGGATGAGTCCGCATCTATTGTTTCGTTCGCGAATTCGAAGAGGACCTTTCGGATGTCGAATAAACCACTTATCGGCATGAATGCCGACTATCGAGCTGCTGCCCGCAAAATGCCAGCGTACAGCTATATCGCGGCGGGTTATTTTCAGTCGATCATTTCTGCGGGAGGGATTCCCGTTGTGCTTCCCCCGATGGACGATCCTGAGTCTCTATCGCAGGCACTCGATCACCTCAATGGATTTGTCATGATCGGCGGTGCCGATCTCGACCCGAGAAACGACGGCTTCATGCTTCATCCCAGCGTTCGTCCGCTGGATCCCGTTCGTGAAACGAGCGACCGGATTCTGATGGCTGAGATCGCCGAGCGCCGGTTGCCGTTGCTTGGCATTGGGACCGGAATGCAGCTGTTGAATGTTCAACAAGGCGGGAATTTGTACCTGCACATCAAAGAGGATCTGCCCTCTGCCGTCCCGCACCACGATTCCCAGGATCCTAATCACCGTCACACCCTCGACGTTATCAGCGACTCGTTGATCGGGCGGGTTTACGGTGACGGCGAAATTCGTGTCAGCAGCCGCCATCACATGGCGATTGACGAAGTCGCGCCCGGTTTTCGCGTGACGGCGAAATGTCCCGATGGCGTCGTCGAGGCGATCGAAAGTGAAATGATGGACTGGTTCGCCGTCGGCACACAATTCCACCCCGAGTGCGGCGCCGCTTCCGCGCTGGACGTCCGGATCTTCGAAGAGTTTGTCGAGGGTATCCAGGCCCGGATCGAACAGGATCTGCGGTTGGTTGCCTGAGCTCAGGTGCCTTGTGTCGCCTTTGCGCCCGGGGGTCGACCACCCTCTTCAGGCTCCCGGGTTCCCGAAACCAACCATTCATTTTCTGGCTCGGCCCGAGCCAGCAAGTTCAAAACATCCACGCTGAGGAGGATTGGTTCATAGGGATGTGACACTGGCAGAACGATTTGTGAAGGCTTCCCGATCACCTACGTTGTGCACGGATTCGCACACGCCCGGCAAGATGCCCAGTGAGTAAGTGAACGACACCATGGCAGCCGTTGATCACGGATGATCAAGATCCACGCAGGATCACCAAGCAATGAATTCCGCTAGGCGAGTCAGGATTGACTTCGAGGCCGGACGCGCGACGAGTCGAAGCGCGTCCGGCCTCTTTCGTTTCCAAGGGGCGGAGATGACGCGCATCTGCGCTGAAGGTGCCCCAACGATCTCTGAGTGGGCTAACATCAGGGAACGGATCGAGTTCGTTTTCACCGACGACAATGGTGCATGATGGCTTGGGAATTGTCGGAGTTTGGCCAGCAATTGGCGAGTGGTAGCGGCATCGGGGAACTGATGGACGATCTTGGTCACGCGCTGGCGACCGGTGGGGACAAAGTTCGGATGCTCGGCGGGGGACAGCCCGCGCACATCCCCGAAATCGATGCGCTGTGGCGCAGACGGGTGATGGAGATTGCCGACTCGCCGGGCCAACTCGAAAAGATGCTCGGTGACTACGAGCCGCCCGCGGGGAATCTTGCCTTTCGCAAAGCCGTTGCAGGGCTCTTCGCGCAGCAATTTGGTTGGAACGTCGGCCCCGAAAATATCGCCGTGACGATCGGAGGCCAAACCGCTTTCTTCTTCCTGTTCAATGCGTTGGCCGGTCGATTCCGCGACGGACGCTGCAAGCGCATCTTGTTGCCGTTGGTCCCGGAATACATCGGATACGCAAACCAGTCGGTCGGCGATCAGATTTTTCATGCGCTCAAACCGCGCATCGAAATGACCGATCGTCATGAATTCAAGTATCACGTCGACTTCGAAAACTTTGAGGTCACCGACGATATCGCTGCAATCTGCGTCTCGCGTCCGACCAATCCGAGCGGCAATGTCTTGACCGACTCCGAGATTGTGCGGTTAAGCCAGTTTGCCGCTGAACGCGACATTCCGTTGGTGATTGATAACGCCTACGGGGCCCCATTTCCGAACGCGATCTTTACGGGGGCAACGCCGGTTTGGGACGAAAACATCATTTTGACGTTGAGCCTCTCGAAGATTGGTTTACCGGGAACGCGAACGGGAATCGTGGTGGCGAGGGAAGACGTCGTGCGATCGATCTCTTCGATGACATCGATCGTTGGACTCGCAAACACCAACGTCGGCCAGGCAATCGTTCGGCCGTTGGTCGAAAGTGGCGAAATCCTGCGTCTTAGTAATGACGTGGTTCAACCGTTTTATCGCGAGAAATCCCGCCAGGCGGTTTCGTGGGTCAAAGAGTTTTTCGACGACTCGGTTGATTATCGTATCCACGTCAGCGAGGGGGCGTTCTTCCTGTGGATGTGGTTTGAGGGGATTCCCGTCACCTCGTTCCAGCTTTACGAACGATTGAAGAAAAGGGACGTCTTGGTAGTTCCCGGTAACTATTTTTTCTTTGGGCTCGACGACCAGGCTTGGGTTCATCGCGACGAATGTTTGCGAGTCAGTTTTACGATGTCCCAGGAAGTTGTCCGAGAGGGAATCCGCGTGATCGCCGAAGAGGTCAAAAAGGCATACGAAACTTCTTCGTGAGAGTCGTCGAGAATCGCTTTTCCCGAACGCTGGAATGCTCGAGCTCGGCCGCAGAGAAACGAACCTGTTTTGCGAGCATTCCCCGGTGTGATTTCTGACGTCTGTGATTTCTGACGTCAATGCGACGTCGCACGTGTTACAACTTTGATGTGATGGGAATGTCTGCGGTCTTTGCACCCGCGTAACGCGTGATGGATTGTCAGGGGATCATTGTCACGATGGGTGAATTCGCGGTCGGCCCCACTTGTGCGTTATAATTTGAATGACGCATACGGTTTCACAAAATTTGTGATTCCTATGCCGTCGTCGCATCATCTCTGAGTTTCTGTTGCACGAAAGGAGCATGCGATGAAGCGAAAAAAGAAACGATCCCAGGCGGTTGGTCCGATTTGTTCGGCCGCGAGCCGGAGCGCCGAGGATCCTCGGACCAATTCGTCCGACGAGAGTGACACGAGCGAAAGTGAGATCGTGTTTCGCAGTAACGGGGGCCCGTCGATCTTCGCAAACTCGTCACTGTTGGAAGACGCGTTGCTGCGTGAGTCGATCGCGGATTGCCTCAGCTCTTGAAGTCTCGGCGATCGAAAGGGGACCATGCAAACGGCACTGGACGCCGTGGCGGACCAGGGACCGGTCCGCTTTTACCGTTGTGCCCGTTCCGAATCGGCAAAACGGCGGCGGTGTTTGCCCAATCATTCCGCTTCGACGGCGTCCCCGGCGATTCTGACGGTGAAGGATTCAGTCTGTACGCTACGGTCGATCGCCAGCACGACGGTGTGTTTTCCCGTTCCGAGTTTCACTTTATTCAGATCCCAAACCGGAGTTGGTTTGGAATCGACCCAGGCCTCGATTCCTTCGCTCGGCAGATCGAGTTCGGCGGTACCTTCACCGGACATCTGCAGCTGGAATCTGATAAAGGAAGTTGGCGGAGTTTCGCGGTGCTGTTTGAATTCGTCTAGTTCCGAAATCGGAATCGTACCGTTGACTCTTGTCGTCAACGCTCGCCACTGCATCGCTGGATCGTCGCTGGCCGCCGTATCCGTGCTGGTGCGGTTCAGCCGGCGGTTCGCCTCGTTGGTGTAGACCAGAGTTTCGAACGCTCGCAAAAGCGGTTCGGTCGAAACTGTAAAATCGGGATCACGGCCGACGGCGCTCATGAATGTCGTCAGATCAACAAGTTCCGCCTTGGTCAGCGAATCGAGCAGACCTTCGGGCATCAGCGACTTACCCGGTTTTTGTTGTTCGATGGAATCGACTGCAACTTCGACCTCTTTGCCGTCCGCGAGCCGCAGGCGAATGAATTCATCTGTTTTTCCGATCACGATGCCGTTGATCAATTCGGACTCATCGGTCAACACGCTCAGCGTGGTGTAACCTTCTTTCAGCTTGGCACTCGGATCGAGCAGCGATTCGAGGATGTAGTCGGGCTGGGAACTCCCGCCGGTGCTGATCAAATTCGGCCCGACAACGCCGCCACCGCTGCCGATAGCGTGGCACTTGATGCACTGCAGTTTTTCGCGGCGGTAGACCTCTTCGCCTTGCGAGGCAGAACCCTTGGTTTTTACAAGCTCGAGGATTTCCTCTTTCAATTGCGGAGTGAGCGTCCACGCGGCGCTTTCGAGGTTTCCGGACGATCGAATGGCCGCTTCGAGGGGCGGTGAGCCGCCCGCCGATTGGACGCGGCGAAGCAGTGCTCGTGCGAGATCGGCCGGCAGGTCACGACTCGCAATCTCATCGGCGAGCAACTCGGGGATCTCGTTGCGAGCGAGCATTCCCGCGATCATCTCGCCGGCGGCATCGGCGGTTTGTTCGCCCGCGGCGAGATCCACGACACTATTGATCGCGGCTCGGGGACGGCTCGATGCGATCGCGCGAGTTGCGGCAATCCGGATAGAGGGATCCGGATCGCCCGCCAATTTCGTGAGTGTCTGCTTGGCAGACGACGACTCGAAAGCGCCGAGCGATTCGATGACTCTCTGTTGCAGGGGACCCGATGTCCGCGCGACCGATTCTCGGAGCGGCGATTCAAGCTGCGCGATTCTCCAAACCTGGGCAATTCGAGCCATGGTTTCGATGCGGTCCTCGCTCGCGCCGTGCTGCTTGAGGAATTCAGCAAGCTTTGCGCCGACGCCTGTAGGGATCGTTCGATCCCGCCTGGTACGATCCAACAGCGGTTTTAGCCGGGCCAGCGAAAAGTTGCGTGGATTCGAGGCGAGCGTTTCGACCACGCGACCGAGTTGGGAGGCGTCCCCGGCCAGCGCGATCGCTGGGACAAGCGCGTCGATCGATTCGGGAGTTAAGTCTCCGGATTCGAGCATATGCACGGCGACCTCCGCGGATTGTGGCGTCGCGATGGCCGACACGGCGTGCGCGAGTTGCCGTTGGCGATGGTCCCATGCCAGCTTGCTGAGAATCGACCCGTCGGCGTGCGACCGATCGAGATTGCGGAGGGATTGCCAGATCGCGAATTCAAGATCGGGATCGAGTGGATGATTTGTCGCGTCGAGGACAGCGTGAACGGCTGCGGAATAATCATCGGCATCGAGTTGACCGGCGCAGATGACCGCTTCGAGTCGGACTCGCGGATCATCGTGATTCACGAGATCGAGTACGGCGTTTTCAAGATCGCCGCGGGCCTGCGGTTCGGCGTTCAATCGGCTCCGCCAAAGACTTCGCAGCGTGGTTCGTCGAGCTTCGGGAATGGCCTGATCGATTGCCGTGGCGAGGCTTTCGGTTGCCGATCGACCAATCACTTCGTAGACCCAGAACAATTCAAGCGAACGAGTCGCGGCCGCTCTCCCCGCCCACTGTTGATACTTCACCAGCACCTGCGCTTCCTCAGCCGCAGCGCGCCGCCAAAGCTCCTCCCTCGAGAATTGTCGCACCGACAGCGATGGATCTTCGAGCAGGTCGAGTAATTCGTCGACGGGCGCCTTTTCGAAATCGGGCCAGGGGTCGAGCGGACGCTCCGGGAATGAAATTCGCCAAATGCGTCCATGTTCGCGATCGCGCCGCTCGTCGCGAAAGTCGACTTCGCCATGCTGGATGATGGGGTTGTACCAATCGGCAATGTAGAGAGCGCCATCGAAACCCATGGCCGCATCGATCGGGCGAAACGCGACGTGTTGTGTCGTAACGATTTCCGGTTGTTGGCGGCTGATGTACGAGCTGCCGTTGGGCCTGAGCGAGAATCGACAAACCCGGTGGCTGCGAAAATCATTCGCCACCAGATCTCCGCTCCACTGGGGCGGAACGTGCGTGCCCGACAAGATCGTAAGACCGCAGTGTTTCGGGCTGCCGGGGTTGAGACCTTTTAACCAGCGGGTCGCGCCGGGTGAAGTCACGAAGACCGAATCTGGGAAGACGTAATTGATTCCCTCGAAGTAGGCCCCGTCGGTTGCAAACGATTCGCCCACGTGGTCCAGCGCGTGTCCCCATGGATTGACGAATCCCTTGCAAAGCACTTCGAGTTTCCCTGTGCTGGGGCGGTATCGCCAAATGCCGCCACCGTCGAGGTGGCGTGTACCCTCTGCGGTTTCGATGTGGCTGTGGATGTAAATCGATTGATTGAAATAGAGGCATCCGTCGGGGCCGAACCGAAGCGTGTGCACCAGGTGGTGAGTGTCCTCGGTTCCGAATCCGCTGAGCACAACACGTCGCTTGTCGGCCTTGCCGTCGTGATCGGTATCTTCCAGGTAGAGCAGTCGAGTGCTTTCGGCGACATAGGCGGCATGCGGTCCGTCGGGGACAACGCCGGTTGGAATCAACAGCCCCTCGGCGAACACCCTTCGCGAGTCGGAAACACCGTCGCCGTCGGTGTCGCGAAGCACGACGATCTTGTCATTCGCTTTCTCGCCCGGTTTGATTTGCGGATAGACTTCGCTGGTCGCCACCCACAAGCCGCCGGTGGAATCAAAGTTCATCTGGATCGGTTTGGTGATCTCGGGGTCCGCCGCGAACAGATTCACCGATGCCTGGGGATCGACGTTCATCGCCTCGCGTTCGGCGAGAGGATCGGGGATCGGAATGTCTCTCAGGTCTCTTTGCGCCGACGCGATCGACGATGGAATGAAAAGCAACAAGGCCAAGGCCCGCAACGGCGCGAATCGTCGTTGGGGGGATACAGAGTGCTTTACCGGCACGTGTCACCTTGGATGAAATCGAGTGGGAATGATCCGGTTGCCGAGGATTATAGATAACTCCGGTAAAAGTGGCTGCCGGCTGTTACGACGATAATTTGACCCCGGATGGCCATCGGTCTAACCTCTTAGAAGAGATTGCATTCCACATTTTCGGATGTCTGACACCCACCGAGGGGACTCTGGATGAGAGTATTGGCCGCTACAAAAGAGAACCACCAAGCCGTTGCGCGTCGATCATTCGTGATCGCCGTCGTGTATCTGCTGTCAATTGCGGTCGCCGTGACGGTCTCGGCCCAGAGGCCTCGTGGCAACCAGGATCCGAAGTTGAAACCGCGTACGGTGACGCTGAAGACCAAAGACGGGATAGCGCTGCGTGCCTTCTATTTTCCGTCCGACAAGGGCAAAGAGGCGGTCACCGTGCTGTTGGTCCACGAGTGGCAGGGCCAGGCGAGCCCGTACGGAAAATTGGTTTTGGCACTGCGCGACGCCGGGTGTGCCGTGCTGGTGCCGGACTACCGCGGACATGGTGGAAGCAAGGAGTACACCAACGCTCGCGGCGAGTCGGATACTTTTAACATCGCCCAGATGTCCAAGCGTGATGTTGAGAACATCATCGCTTTTGACCTCGAGAAGTCGAAGGCTTTTCTAAAAGAAGAAAACAACGAAGGCAATTTGAATCTGAACGCGCTGGTTGTCATCGGCATTCGTGAAGGTTGTGTGATGGCGGCTCGTTGGGCACAGCGGGATTGGAGCTTTCCCAGCGTTGGCAGCCTCAAGCAAGGTCAGGACGTCAAGGCGCTCGTGTTCATCTCCCCGGAAAAGCAGATCAAGGGGATTGGGATCGATCCAACACTGGGCGATCCGAATTTGTTGAGATTGCCGATCATGATCGTCGCTGGCAAAACGAGCGACGAAGCGGCCGAAGCCGAGCGAATGGGCAAACGAATCGAATCGATCAAAAAACGAATCGGCCGCGGCGAGGCCACTGGGTTCGATTTCAAGATGTTCGATACGAACCTGGGCGGCGCTCGATTGGTCAACGACGTTTCAACCGTCATTCCCTCGATCGTCAGCTTCGTGAACTCAGAGGTGAAGATCAGCGATGAAGAGAACCCGTGGGTCGAGCGCGATTGATTTCGAGCGTGCTGGTTTAAAATCGCAAGCAGCGCTGGACACAAATCGAGAAGCGCGTCAGTTTTTGTTCTCGGACGCTCGAGCTGGCTCGACGTGGACGTAGCTTGCCGATTCACACTCGCCTTTCAACGTTGTAGGCCGGAACGAGCTTGGCGAGTTCCGGCATTGTTTTGAGTGATCGTCGGAACTCGCCAAGCTCGGTCGGGCCTTCGACTCGCCACGCGAAAGTAGCGCTGTCACAGTTTGAGCCCCGCTGGCGTCGGGATTAACCAGCGATGAACGTGCCTTCATGTCCGTGGCTAGCGCCATCGGCTCAGGATCAGCTGCGAACGCATTTGCGGACCCATTTGCAGACGCGCGACCTAGGTCTTCACGGTGCCGAGTTGCTGCTGGAACCGGTTGAACAGGTAGTGGCTGTCGTGTGGTCCGGATGCTGCCTCGGGGTGATATTGCACACCGAAAACCGTTTCTTCCCGGTGACGAACACCCGCGATCGTGTCGTCGTTCAAATTGCGGTGCGTGACCTCAAGACAATCCGGCAGCGATTCGTCCTCGACTGCGAACCCGTGATTCTGGGTCGTGATTTCTACCTTGCCGGTTTCCAGGTCCAACACCGGTTGGTTCACTCCGCGATGGCCAAACTTAAGCTTGAACGTTTTCGCACCGCAGGCAATCGAGAGAAGTTGGTGGCCGAGACAGATCCCGAAGATCGGTGTTTGCCCAATCAGCTGGCCGATCGTTTCGTATGCGTAGTCGAGTGGCTCGGGATCACCGGGGCCATTGGACAGAAAGACGCCGCAGGGTTCGAGCTTCAATATGTCGGCGGCCTTCGTGTCTCCCGGAACGATCGTGACGCGATTTCCGCGCGACGCAAAGTGCCGCGGGATGTTCCATTTCATGCCAAAGTCCATGCACACGACATGGCGATCGCTCGAGGATGGATCGCTGACGCCGACTTCGGCGGCCGTCCAATCGTCCAATCGTTGGTCCCACGCGTATGATTCTTTGGACATCACCTCGCGGACCAGATCCCGGCCAAGGAGACCCGGCGCCGCTTTCGCTTTGGCGACAAGGCTGTTGTCATCCAGGTCGGTGCACGAGATGACTCCGCGCATCGCTCCGACGGTTCGAATACGGCGGACGAGCGCGCGAGTGTCGATTCCTGCGAGCCCCGGGATGTTGTGCTGCTTGAGATAATCGCCGAGGCCACCTTCGGCACGATAGTTACTGTAGATACGGCTCTCTTCGCGAACGATGAACCCAGCCAGAGATGGTGACTGATGCTCGATGTCGATCGAGTTGACGCCGTAATTGCCGATTTCGGGATAGGTCATCGTAACAATCTGACCGCGATAGCTTGGATCGGTCAGGATTTCCTGGTAGCCGGTCATCGCGGTGTTGAAAACAACTTCTCCGTCGACCTCTCCCTCGGCGCCGAAGGAATGGCCGGTGAAAATCGAACCGTCTTCGAGAGCCAGTTTTGCGGTAACCATGGAGCCGGAAACAGAAGTCAGGTATAGGGAAGTCGGAACGCCAGCGAGCCAGCCTCAGCGGCCCATTGGAAGATACCAGAGATTGGCATTTTCGCGAGACGGGGGCATTTTGTCTGGGAAATGCGTGATTGGCTCCGTTCGCATTCTCACGGACATATTGGTAAACGTCCACCAAGCGGCGGCTCAGCGAGAATCACGTGTCGCGAAATTTATCGCGATGCTCAGGTGTCGATCAAGTCGTCGGACGAGAGAATCGGAACTTCGTTTTCCTCGGTTTCCTGCTTTTCTCGCCACGGCTTTTTCTCGCGGTAGCTTTCGAGTTCCAATTCCAGTTGGTCAATCTGCTCGTGCTCTTCTTCGCGACCCAGTTCAACCGCCTTGGAACTCCACTCGATCGCCTTCTCGAAGTTCCCCGTTTCGGCGAAGGCCGCCGCGAGGGTGCTGAGGATGTGTGCTTCCTTGAATTCACTCAGTTCCGCCGCCTTCTCGCCAAGTTCGACGGCACGTTCGCCGTCACGGACTGAATCGTTCGGGGAGGTGGCAAGCACCCAGGACAGATTGTTGTAAATGCCCGCCGCTTCGTCGCGCTGTGGGCCGTGCGTTTCCAAGTCGAGCTCACCGAGCGCCTCGATCGCTTTTTCGTAATCCTCGATCGCCGCGGTATGATCGCCCACGCTCAGCAGTGCATCGGCGCGGGACCGCAGCACGGCGGTGTTGTTGGGGTCTTCTTCGAGCACCGACGACAGGATATCGATCGCCTTGCGGGGACGTTCGTCGAGCGAATAGAGTGTCGCCAATCGCAATCGACGAAAAACATCTTCGGGACTTCGATCAACGAGCGTCTGTGCATCATTGATCGCATCGGCCAGCCTGTTTTCCTGCAATGCGATCCGTGAGCGCAGTGCGATCGTCTGGTCGGCATTGATGATTTGAGGTGCGATTTCCAGCACGGATCGAAAGTCTTCCTTGGCTGATTTCACATCGTCTCGATCCAACGCGAGCTCGGCTCGTTGCAGCAAGGTCATCGGATCCTTGGGCTGCATTGCGATCGCTTTGTTCAAGTCCGAGAGGGCCTCGTCGAGTTTTTGTTCGGATCGATACAGGATCGCGCGCATCCGGTACATCCCTTCACTCGGTTTCGCAGCCAGCATTTTCGTGATCAGTTCAAGTGCGTCATCGACACGGTCGAGGTCGACCAGTTTTTGAACCGCGGCACCGGCGATCGCCTGGTTGGTGGGATCCTTGAGCAACACGATTTCAAGATCGGCGATTGCGCCTTCGACATCATTCGCCTGCAGTCTCAACGCGGCGCGGGCCTGGAAAGCTTCAAGATTCGTGGGGTCGGTTTCGGCGGCCGCGTTCAAATCGGCCATTTTCTTTTCATCGTCGTCCTGTGTCAGGGCTCGCAACACGTAGGCCGCACTCTGTTCGACCGGATCGTCGACCAGTAATTCGATGGCACGACTGGTCGCTTCGGTGATCGCGTCCTTGTCCCCTCCGGGTAACAAATTCAATCGGGCGATCAACAGGTAAGCTTCGACAAGTTCCGGGTCATGCTCGACCGCATCATCGAGACTGCGGAGGGCCTCGTCCCGCAACTCGAGTTGGCGGCGACCGCGGGCCTGCATCATTGACGCTGCCATACGCTGGCTGCGTTGCATCAGCACCGAGCCGAGCATTTTTTTCGCGAATGACCTGTTTTCATCGTCGAGTCCCTTTTGAATCGCGGATTCAAGCAGGGCTGCGACCGATTCCAACTGCTCGTCGGTTTCGGCATCGATGCGTTTGATGACCGCTTCGTCCAAATCCGCCTGGCCTTTGCCAGCGGTCTCTTTCGCGTCGGACTCGGCGGCGGATTCAGCCGGCTGGGTCGTCGATTCCTGGGCCAGCACAGGGCCAACGCACAACAGGAGGCAAAGGGAAAGAAAGTAGATCAAGCCGTGAGAAGGTGCGGCAACGCGAGCGAACATAGGGTCGTCCTGCTGGAGGGGATTTATCCCCATTATGCCCGCTCGACGCTTTTTGGCGTAGAGAGGTTGAGCAGGTGTGCCGTGATTTCCGATCCAATCCTTTCCACCCCGGCGGCGGTCATCCTTCGACCCCCAATCGAATTCGGCTCAAACCTCGACGACTTGTAACTCGTCCAGCTTCGCCCTGAGTTCCGCATTTTCCTCTTTCAACGCTTCGATGTCGCTCAAAACCGTGTTGAAATCGGTGGCGGCTTCCTGCCAGAAATCGCCCGTGCGGAACTTGATCGCGGTGGTCGGTTGCCGCTCGGCGAGCGATCGTAACCCGGTTCGCAATCGGTACATCGGCCCGGCGAATCGATTCGATAACTTGAGCGTATCCCGAAGAAATACCGGAAGAAGAATGAACATCACGCCGAGAATCGGCAATTGGGCCAATGCGGCCGATCGCCACGCTTCCCCAAAAGGTTGATTTCCTGCCGCAGCCATGATCCGCACCATGGCGCTGATCGATACCAGGCAAACGAGAAACAAGGCCCAGTGGCACAGAATTCGACAGCCAATCGACCACTGAACTTTCGGGTCAACGAGGATTCTTGAACGTTGCGACATGGTTCTCGGTTCGGTTTTTGCGAAAAAGAAAAATGGTTCGAGAAAACCTAGCTCGCGATTTCACCCTGAATCGCTCGCATCGCATGCCGGGACCGAGTTCAGCGAATCATTGCTAACACCCCACGGTAAGACCGCTACAACCGGTCCCACCCCACTTTCAAATGCCCGATTACACCCGATCACCGGTCCGTGGGACGAGCAGGTGACCCGGTGTGCCGATTGAATCAGATGGACGGAAGATAAGAGGCATCGACCGATGCAACACGATTCACCAAGGATGAGATGTGACCATGAGGGTCGGAATCGGAAACAGAATCTGGGTCTCGACCGCGATCATCGCAATGATGGTGGGGATCGGCGTCGCCAAAGCTGAGCTGCCAGGCCATCTCCAACAGGCCGGCCGTATTCACGGCTTCGGCTGGGGTGACGGTTATCATACCTGCAAGAATTCCAACCCCCGCTGGCGCGATGATCTGCCGCCCCGCCACCCGACCGCTCCGAGGGGGCATCGTCTTCGCCCCAACGGGTCCGGAAAGGCCTTGGCGAGCAGGGTCGGGTCGACCTTTTACGACCGCTTTGACGCGGCCAACCGCGGTCGCTGCAAGCATCAAGGCTGCGATCGTATCCAATGTGACCACGGCGGGTGCGACCTTACGCACGGTCCGGCGATTGAACCATCGCAAAACGCGGGCGTTTCAGTGCAGCCGCCAGCGGTGAACGACACCCAGGTGATCGAACCGGTCCCACCGGCTCCCGCGCCCAAAGTCGCGCCGAAGATTGTTCCGGCACATCGGGACACGACGCCCTCCGCAACGGGCGAATCCCCCGTGTCGCAGTTGCAAATCGACCCTCCAATCTTACCCGCTCCGAACGCCGCAGCGGTCCAAAGACGCCCGATTCGTCCGGAGCCTCCCGTCTACGTCGCCCCGCGATTGATCACCGTGCCGGTGTTGGCCGAGAATCAAGATGGCAACGCTCCCGCGCCGATTGCCTCGCAAGAGAAAGTTGCCTCACAAGAAAAAGTTGCGACATCCGAGCCGCGATCGTCCGCGGCGAGCCAACCGCCGACCCAGCGTCGAGTGGTCGCGCCGGTGACCACCCCGAAGATTTCGATCCCGTCGATCGCGTCTGATCCGTACCCCGTGCCGATTGATCTAGTTGCGCCTGCGACTCCGAGCGTGACACCCAACCGGGTCGCCCAGGTCGAAAACGGCACGATTCCGTCCTACGCTCGTGTCGGGCCTCGAGCGACCCGCCAGTCCGCTCCGATCACCGCGTCGCAGGACGGATTACCCCACGGCATGCCGGTTCGGCCAGAGCGTTTGGGGGTGAACACAGTGGCCGATTCATCTTCGAAACTAGTCATGCCCGATTCGGAGGCAATGCGTCCGGCGCGGCTTGGATCCGCATCGACATCCACCTCGAAGCGGCCCGCCGTCGAAATGGCGAACCGTCCGACCGATTCGAACGATGGTGTGATTCGCCAACCAAGCAGCAGCCTGAAATAGCAAGCATTTCGCTGTAGCCGCCCGAGTCAGCCGGCATTGGCAAGATTCGACGTCGCTGGCAAGATAGCGTCCGCGTGGCGGGGAGGGGTTTACCTCGCGCCGCCCATTCAACGCGAGACGCTTCTCGCGCACAAACAATCCATTTGTCCGGGGATCCCGGGACGGAGTATTTCAAAGATGCAACGAACTTTGGTGTTGCTGAAACCTGACTGTGTCCAGCGTCGGCTGATGGGACGCATCATCAGCCGTTTTGAGGACAAGGGGCTGAACATCATCGCCATGAAGCTGATGCGCGTCACACCCGAGCTGTCGCGTAAGCACTACGCGGAACATGTCGACAAGCCATTCTATCCGAGTCTCGAGGAATTCATCACCTCGGCACCGGTGCTCGCGATGGTGGTCGAGGGGTTGGAAGCGATCACGGTGGTCCGCGACATGCTCGGAGCCACGAGCGGGTTGAAGGCCGCTTCGGGAACGATCCGTGGGGATTTCAGCAGCAGCCGCCAAATGAATCTCGTGCACGCCAGTGACGGAGAAGAAGCCGCCGAGCGCGAGCAGACGCTCTACTTTGGTGCGGGCGAACTGTGTGATTACGAACCGGTCGCAACTGAGTTTCTGCGAGCTGCCGACGAGGGCTAGGTTGACAGTGATCTAGCACGTTTTACGAGCAGGGAGCGCAAGTTTTGATGTTGCCCGAAGACAAGCACGATGGGCGAGTCGTAGGCCGGACCGAGCTTTGCGAGTTCCGGCGACACTCCAAAACAATGCGGAACTCGCAAAGCTCGGTCCGGCCTACGAAGCTTTCGCTGGCAATGACGCGTCACATCAGAACTTGCAGTTCGTGCTGGAAAAGACGCCGAAGCGGCGCTGGCTGATCGGTGCGCGGCGGTGCCTGGTCCGACGAGCGGATGCTCACCGGCCGTCCGTCTCGATTGACGCGCGAACGTTACCGTTACTTGCGGTTTAACTTTTCTTCGGCTGTTGCCGCTCGCAATGCCGCAGCTTCACGCGGCAACTTGAATTCCGGCCCGGATGGGAAATACTGCACGTCGTCTTGCAGGTAGTAGGGGCTCGGCAATGTTTGTCCGTTCAAGGAGACCTGGCAACCGGTAGCGCCGAGCAGACAGAATCCAGTTGCAATCGCGAGAACGATGCTTGCGGAGTAACGTCGAGTGTTGGCTTTGCGGTTCATCGTGGTTGCCTTCGCATCCTGGCGAGTTCTGGGAGGATCGCATCTGAGGAAGGGATCGGAATCCGTTCCGATATTCCTCGTCACAACCGGTATCGACCGGAAAACCGTTACATCTTCACTCGGTCCTGCTGAAAACCAAAAATCTTCGTTGCACCTTCTGGCCCCCCTTGGCGTGAAACTCGCCTCCTTGAGGCCCAGCCGCGAAATCGTACAAAGTACCCATACGCTCGGCGTGATGGATTCCGGATTGGATGTGCTGATGGCGCCATCAACTGCTCCGTTCGCACCTGATTCTGAGCCGATGGCGCTAGCCACGGGCAATTCTGAGCCGATGGCGCTAGC
>JAHELS010000075.1:0-3769 GCA_024644085.1 Rhodopirellula sp. | reverse complement strand
TGATTGGGCACCACGCTAGGCACTGCGCCCGCAAAGGTGAGCCCTGCGCGCTAGCGTCGGGCCTTCCGTTGAAAACAGTTCAGATTTGCGGCCCGCGGCTAGCGCCGTCGGCTCACCAATTCGCCCGTCATCAGTTACGCGCCAGAGCCTGGCGTGAGCGTCATCGAGGATTGGGTTGTTCGGAGTGTTTGGTTAGCGAGTGTGTTGAGTGATAAGCCATTGGTGTGGATCGAGACCGCTGAGGACTGCAGATGCGGAGTGTGCTTGTTGCGACTGTCGATTGCCGTATGCCGTCTCGCGAAACTTTGTTCGCACTCCACGCTGGTGCGCGACGATGAGCTTGTTATTCGATAGCAATTCACCCAATCCAAGACCATCGCTTTCCTCCCTCCCATGTGATGTCTGCGAGAGTCCGAGCGTCGACGTAATCCAGTCCTGATTAATGAACCCTCGCGGTGAAACTCCCTCCGCCGCGATGTTCTGGCTTGCGTTGACGCTCGGCTCTCTTGTGGAGCGATGGTCGTGCGGATTGCATCGAGTCCTCCCTGACACGCTCACCCTCCCGAGGCACCCATGGCCAAAAAAGATACGTTTCGAGTTGTCACTCGAGGCAGCGACGGATCTCTGCTGATCCGTGACTATCCGAACTGTGATCCGCTGTTAAAAATGCATTTACAGATCGGGACGGACGATTGCAGCACCGATTTGGCACTCCGCGGTCTACCAATCTTCCGCGGACTGATCGGGCCCATGCCGGAAGGCAAGAACATCGTTCGCTACGAATCTCCCGAGGTGTTCGAGACTCTGACCAAAGAGTGGGGTACGAACAAGCCGCGTCGTCGCCGACGCCGGACGGCAAAGAGCGAAGTTGCGAGCAATTCCGCTGCCGAGGAAACCGCGTCGCAGGTCTGAGCCGAATCGCAGGTCGTGAAACTTCCCCTCGGCACACCCCCGGCACCGGGTGTGAGGGCAAACTGACCTTGCCGAAAGGGCAATTCGCTGGCTATTGAACCTGACAGTAGCCCCGTGTTGCCACGGGGATTGGAAGGAGATTCCGCGAAGCCGGATGCCTGGATGGATCGACCCATCGATCGTGATCACCGGGGCGCAGCAACGTTCGTGTTGTCTGCTGCGCTATTGTTGGCGGTCGGCTGTGGGACGACGCGCGAGTACAAAGCGACCCAGCAACTGGTCATGAGTGACGCGGTCGATCGCAGCGTCTCGACGATCGATTTTCGTCCCCTCAGCGGGCGAAAGGTTTATCTCGATACGAGTTACCTGCGACACGTCAAGGGCGAGGGTTTTGTTAACAGCGAGTACGTGACCAGCGCGCTGCGTCAACAAATTCTCGCGGCGGGTTGTCTGATCCAGGATTCCAGCGCCGAGTCGGAGGTGGTGATCGAAGCGCGGATCGGGACGCTCGGCGCGGACGATCATCGGGTGACCTTCGGGATCCCCGAGAACAACGCCTTCGCGTCTGCGGCTTCACTGATTCCTGGTGCCCCGAACATTCCAAGTTTGCCGGAGATCGCCGTTGCTCGACGCGAGGCGCGAGAAGCCGCCGCCAAGATCGCCGCGTTCGCCTACAACCGCGAAACACGCGCGGTCATATGGCAGTCGGGCGTCGATAGTGCTCAGGCAACGGCCCGTGACACGTGGGTGCTGGGGATCGGTCCTTTCCAGGGTGGAACGATCCGCGACCAGACGAAACTCGCCGGCAGCAAGCTTCGCTTCGGCGAGAAAAGTTCAACCGGTTCACCCGCCCGGTTCTTCGAGCGGCCCCACGTCGACTACACTGCGGAAATCAGATTCAAAGATGGTTGGCCCGTCATGAATGACGGCGGGTTCTCGGACGATATGCTGGGAATGCCGCCACTGGATATTCCCTCCTACCATGACCCAACGATCGTGATCGAAGACGGGTTTTCCTCCGAGGACGTTCCGGTGGACATCGCAGAGTCACCCGATGAAGAAGAGTCGGTGCTCCAGCGATGATTTCGTTCGATAGAAAACGCGAGCAACACGTCCGGTGTCGAACGATCGTTATCAACTGATCGACTTCGGAGCGGGACGCAAGCTCGAATCACTCGCCGGTCATCTGATCGACCGGCCGTCGCCCGCGGCCGAGAATGCCAGGCGAAGGGACCCATCACGATGGCACCTTGCCGACGCTCGATATGATCCCGACGCGAGAAAGTGGACTCACCGGCGTCCGTGGCCAGAGGTTCTCGATATCCAATGCTGCGGATTTCGAATGCCGGTCCGGCCGACCCCGTTCGGACACATCGGGTTGTTCCCCGAACAAGCGGACAATTGGAAATGGCTCGGCGAAGCGAGCGTCGACCAGGTTGATGCTCCCGAGTCGCTCAATCTTTTTGCCTATACCGGGGCGAGCACCCTTGCCCTGGCACGTGCCGGTTTCCGCGTGGCCCACGTTGACGCGTCAAAACCCAGTGTCGAATCAGCGCGGGCCGCTGCTGCACGCAATCGGCTCGGCGAAGCACCGATTCGGTACCTTGTCGACGATGCCATGAAGTTTGCCAATCGGGAAATCCGTCGCGGACGCCAATACCATACGATCGTCATGGACCCCCCGGCGTACGGTCATGCACCCGGCGGCAAGTCGTGGCGGATTGAGCGGGACCTCTGGCCCCTGCTGGGGATTTGTTTCCAATTGATGGATTGTCGCCGTTTTCGTCTGCTCGTGACCGGCCACTCGCCGCAGGTCGATCAATCGGATGTCGTCGATTTTCTGCGTCAAAGCGATTTTATCGCGGGCGCCGAGGCTGCATCCGGATTGCTTCTCGATTCGGGAAGGTCACAATTAGAGGACGCGGTCGGACGAACACTCGATACAGGGTTCTACGTCCGCGTTGAATCTCGTTCAAATTGATCCGTCCACGTTGGCCCGGTTACCTACGAGCCGCGGGATCGCATCGGTGTGCAACGCGTGGCCAAAGTGAGTGCTGTGAATCGTTCCGTGCAAGAAGAAGCGCTGCAGCTTGAAACGATGTTGGCAGCCTTTGACCATGTGGTCGTCGCTTTTTCCGGCGGCGTCGACAGCAGCGTTGTGGCGGCAGCGGCGCACCGCGCCAATCGCGTGACGGCGATCGCTGTCACCGCTACGTCGCCGAGTGTGCCGCGGTGGCAGATCGAGGTTGCCAAACGCGTCGCTGCCGAGATCGGAATTCAACATCAAATCATGCCGACGCGCGAGGGAGAACTCGAGCCCTATCGTCGCAATGACGCCAGGCGTTGTTTTCATTGCAAGCAGACCCTGTACTGGACGCTCGCTGAACTCGCAGAGCAGTTCCAAGGGCGGGTGTTGGTGTCTGGAACTAATTCCGATGATCTCGGCGACTACCGACCTGGTATCGAAGCGGGCCGGCAAGCCGGCGTGGTCACTCCGTTGGCCGATCTTGGCTTGAGCAAGCCGGGTGTGCGTGAATTGGCGCGTTGGTACGACCTTTCCAACGCCGACTTGCCGGCGTCCCCCTGCCTGGCAAGCCGGATTGCCTACGGCACCGAGGTCACACCGTCGCGGCTGCGAAAAATTGAACAAGCCGAGGATTGGCTGCGTCAAAAGGGGTTCACCGAACTTCGCGTGCGGCTGCTTGCGGGCGATGCCGCTCGCATCGAAGTTGCCAAAGATGAGATTCCCCGCTTGATGGACCTGGATGACGAGGGGATGGTGAGGCGAGCAATCCTGGCCTGCGGATTTCAGAGCGTGACGATTGATCCGGATGGGTTTCGATCCGGAAATATGAAC
>JAHELS010000074.1 GCA_024644085.1 Rhodopirellula sp. | reverse complement strand
CCCTGCTCGAAGAACTTTTGGGCGGTCGGATTGCGGGCCGATGTGGGGAAGTTGATCTCCGCCATCCCGGGAATCAACACGGCGCCCTGGCGTGGCCCCTCGTTGAACGCTTCACCGTGATAACTGTGTCCCGAGGGGACTGGATCCAACGTGCTTTCCTCGCTGCCATTGGAAGGTTCCGCTGCTGTTGCAGCCGGGAGTGCCACGGCAAGCAACGGCACGGGCAAAAGAAACAGCAGGACGGTAAAGGATCGGGCGAGCATGGGAAACCAATGGAGGAAAGATGTCAGTGTCAGCGCCCGATTGTAGCTGCTGGTTTGTTCACGTTCACGTGCCCCCCGCCTGATGCCCACACCGGATGCCCAGTGATGTCCAATTCGCGTATCAACGTCGATGGGCCACGATCCGAACCGACTTGCCAACGGCGAAGCCAAATTCCTTGGCGTAGACGATCGCCGTGGTGCGGAGCGGAAACAAAGTGGCCCGGTCGGCTCGACACCACTGGCCCGTGGCAATCTGGAGGTAAGCCGTGTCGTCCGAAGCAACATGAAAGTTATCTCGTGTGCATGCCCGCGCGATCAGCCACCCTTGGCGCGGACGACGCCAATCTGATTTCTCCGCCTTCTTTTGATCCCATTGTTGTTCGTCGAAATCGTACATCGTGTACCTCTTAAAACGGGTGTTGGAAACGATCGCGGATCGTGGCAAGAGGGACGGACACGTCTGGTCAAATCGTGGTGCCAGGCAGAAAAAGGAGGCGGCGGATTTTTCGCATGGCACGTAGATGATGGTGACTGACCGCCGCGTCGATGCCCCCACCGGCTGGTACAATCTTTGTCTCGGCACGTCTTGCCTCCGCACAATCCTTTCGATCCGAATCGGCAACTCCCCGCCTGAAAGAAACTCCGCGTGTTTGCCAAATCACCGAGATGCCAGGTGTTGCCTCTGCCCGGCGACCAATTCGCGATCGGCATCGATGGCCGCGAGCGAATTCGCTGGCATGCCGGCGACAACGCGCCGCGCCCATTCTTCTTTCCGTTGATTGGGCCCTCGGGACTTTCGCTCACACGGATGGGTCATCCCGGTGCCCCGAACCATGATCATCATCGCTCGATCTGGTTCGCCCATCACAAGGTGCTCGGAATCGATTTCTGGTCCGACTCCGGCGACGCAGTCATTCGCCAACATCAGTGGCTAGCGATGGAGGACGGCGAGGACGACGCGCGGATGGCAGTGCTACTGTACTGGTACGACGGGCACGATCCGCAGCCGCTGATCAAACAGGAGATGATCGCGTCGATTGCGCCGGCAAGCGACGACGGATTATTCGTGGAAATTCAAACGTCGTTGACATCGACATCCGATTCACTCGAGCTTTCGCAAACCAATTTTGGATTATTGGCCGTTCGCGTCGCCAAACCGATCTCCGCCGTTTTCGGCGACGGAATCCTGACCGGTGCCACCGGCCAACAGACCGAGTCCAACCTATTCGGAAAGCCATCGGCGTGGATGGATTACAGCGGTTCGATCATGCCCGGCATTACCGAAGGGATCACCTACTTCGACCATCCCACCAACCCCGGCTTTCCCAGCAAGTGGCATGTTCGTGATGACGGATGGATGGGAGCCTCGATTTGTCGCGACAGCAACATCATGCTCTCGAGTGAAACCCCGACGACTTTTCGCTACCTGTTGCACGCCCACGCCAATCACGTGGTCCCGACAGACGCGAATCAAATCGCGGCAGAGTTTCATCGCAGTAAAAGTCTGGCTGTGGTTCAATCGGACAAGCCGCACCACGCTGCGGCGATACGGCGGGAAATGTAAACGACCGAGGCGAGGAATTTTAACCACCTGGGTCGAACCAGCCGCGACGCATTGAATTGTCAATGTTCCAACTTGATGGGACAGACGAAGCCCGACGGTTTGATGGCCAGGACGGAACATTCGATCCGATTCAGGATCTGTTCGGCCGTGTTGCCCATCACGACCCCCGATACTCCGGATCGTGCAACCGTGCCCATGACGACCAATTCGACGCCGTTTTGTTTTGCGAACGTCGGGATCACGTCGGGAGCTTCGCCCTTGACCAGGTGAACGTTCTCATCACGAATGCTGCTTCCATGTTGCTGCAGAAAATTGTCCAGCAACGTGGATACCTGTTCTTCATTCTGCTTTTCCAGGTTTTCGAGCTCGTCCGGCTGCAAACGTCCTCTAACAAACTGCTCACCGAAAATGGACCAGGCCTGCACGATTGAAAACCTGCCCTCGTGGTATTGGCTGATCGACTGTGCCAAATCGAATACTTCCTCATTGAGTTCCTGTTCGATCGGGTCTCCGGTCGAAGTATCGATGCTGCCGAGCACGTGGGCGAAGTCGGGCGTGGTGGCGGGTGAGACCAGCCACACGGCGCAGGGGCACTTCCGAAGCAATCGCAGTCCGGTATTGCCGAAGAACCCTGTCCGACGGCTCTGTTTTCCCTTCGCCACGCGGAGGACCAGATCGTGCTGGGCTCGAAGAACTTCGCGAATGATCTCGAGCGATGTCTTGCCATACAACACCTTGGTTGAAACATCGACGCCGCGCTCGCGTATCGGCGCTGCGATGCGACTGAGCTTGTCCTGTTTCTCCTCTGCGATCAATCGGCGAATCTGGTCGTGGTCCTTTAACGTCAACCGTACGGTCCAGGGGAACTCGGGAACCACGTCAACAATGCACAGCGCCGCCTTGTTAAGAGCAGCAATCTCAACCGCTTCGGCGACGATTGGATGGTCCTCCAAACGAGTGTCGGTGGCAACGAGAATACGTTTGAATTGCTTCACGGTCGTCCAGCTCCAGAAATTCGGTCACAAGTTCATCACAACGACCGCGAACCCGCGTCGTAGAATTTGATTCTAACGCAGTGTCCTCGATCGCAACGAGACTGAAGCTCGGGCAATTGGTCGAATTGGGTTGCGAGACAACGCCGAAATCGGGCTCGTATCTGTTATGATGCAGTGTTCATTTTGATCCGCGCGGCTTCCTGGCACTCCGTATCCGCTCTCTGCGAGACACGCATGAACGTTCATCGCGATCGTCGGCTTTTTTTGAAGGCAGGCACGTCGGCCGCCGCGTTGGCGGCAACATCCGTGACCCATCGTGAATCATCCGCGCAGAACGATTCCGCAAAGCCGTCACCCGGTGAACGAATCGTGATGGGGGTCATGGGGGTCAACGGTCGGGGCGGCGCGATTGCCCGTGGCATGATGGCATTGTCGAACACTGAAATCGGCTACATCTGTGACGTTGATTCACGTGCCGCGGTGCGCACCGGCGATCTGGTCGGCGAGGTTCAGAAAAAGCAGCCCAAGGTCGTCGGGGACTTTCGCAGGATCCTCGACGATGTCGCGGTCGACGTGCTGGTCGTTGCGGCGCCGAATCACTGGCACGCTCCGGCGACGATTCTGGGGTGTGCCGCAGGCAAGCATGTTTACGTCGAAAAACCTTGCAGCCATACGCCCGAGGAAGGCGAATTGGCGGTCGCCGCGGCCCGCAAGCACCAACGCGTTGTGCAAATGGGAACACAGCGCCGTTCCTGGCCGGGAATCATCGAGGCGATGGAAAAACTGCATGGCGGCGCGATCGGAAAGGTCCTCTACTCGCGGACCTGGTACAACAACCGGCGGCCATCGATAGGACACGGCAAGCCGGCCGCCGTTCCCGATTGGCTCGATTGGCAACTTTGGCAGGGCCCAGCGCCCGAGCGGCCTTTCAAGGACAACATCGTTCACTACAACTGGCACTGGCATTGGCACTGGGGCAACGGTGAACTCGGCAATAACGGCGTCCACGCAATCGATATTGCACGGTGGGGACTCGATGTGACCTATCCGATTCGGGTCACTGCCGGTGGCGGAAAGTACCGGCACGACGACGACCAGCAAACTCCCGATACGATGATGGTAACCTTTGAATTCCCGGAAAAGAAAATGATCACCTGGGAGGGCCTCAGTTGGTCACCGCTGGGTCCGCACGAGGGCGGCTTCGGGATCAGTTTTCACGGGACGGAAGGTTCGCTCGTCATTCGCGGTGCCACCTACACGATCTTTGACATGAAAATGAACGAGGTCGCCAGCGGAAGTGGCGATGCGGGCGATCGAGATCACTTTGTCAATTTTCTCGAATCGGTCCGCACCGGTCGCGAACCGAACGCCGACATTGAAATCGCGCATCAAAGCACGCTGCTGTGCCATTTGGGAAACATTGCCTATCGAACGCGCAGCGCTCTCAACACGTCGGCTGAGAACGGACGCATCGTGAACAACAGCGACGCCGAGAAGCTGTGGGGCCGCGAGTACGCACCGACTTGGGAACCACGTGTGTAGCGCCTCGGATTGACAGTTTCTCCACGCGATTGACGGGAGACGAATTGTTGACAGAATGCCGGCTAGTTGGAACGGAAATCACTTACGACCTGGAACACGGCGATCGCTGACCAAGAGAGACAGATCGGGTTGTTCGCGGCGACCGGCATCGGCGTGGGCGCGATCGTCGGCGGAGGGATTCTCGCCTTGGCGGGTGTTGCGTTCGCGACAACCGGGCCCGGCGCAATTCTCGCCTTCGGCCTCAACGGCGTGATTGCGCTGTTGACCGCCCTCAGTTTCGCGGAGATGGCGTCCAAGTTTCCCGAGTCGGGCGGAACGTATACTTTCAGCCGCAAGGTGTTATCGGTCGAAGCCGCTTTCACCGTCGGCTGGGTCGTCTGGTTCGCTTCGATTGTCGCGGCGGTGCTGTACGCTGTCGGCTTCGGGCATTTCTTTTTGATCCTGGTCGGCGACCTATTGGCGGCGGGAGGTTATCGTCCCGCCTGGGCCGGCGATTCGCGAATGGTGACAATGATCGCCCTGGGCGGCACATTGCTGCTTTCGATTCACCTGATGCTGAAATCGGCCGGCGGAGGTCCGTGGGCCAACGTCGGGAAAGTGGTTGTCTTCGCCGTATTGATCATGGGCGGTTTCTGGGCGGTTTCACGGCAACCAATTCACGACACCGGCCAGTCGTTAAAACCTTTTCTTTCGGCGGGAATGGTCGGCCTCTTTCAAGCGATGGGATACAGTTTCATCGCCCTCCAGGGGTTTGACCTGATCGCGGCGGTTGGCGGCGAGATACGAAATCCGGCCCGCAACATACCGCGCGCCATGTTGTTGTCGTTGGCCATCGCACTGCTGATTTATATCCCACTGCTGTTCATCATCACGACCGTCGGCACAGTCGAGGGCGAGAGCATTGCCGAGGCGGCGGCGAACGACCCCGAAGCAATTGTCGCGATCGCAGCCAGAAACTTTCTCGGGTCGGCGGGCTATTGGTTGGTAATCATCGCCGCGGTGTTATCGATGTTCACGGCGCTGCAGGCCAATCTGTTTGCCGCCTCGCGGATCGCGATGGCGATGTCGCGTGACCGCACTTTGCCCACGCCGCTGAGCAAAGTAACCGCCAATCGGCGCACGCCGGTCAATGCGATCTTGGCAACGTCGGCACTGGTGGCACTTCTGGTGACGCTGCTTCCCGACGTCGCGGCCGCCGGTGCAGCGTCAAGCTTGATTTTCTTGATGACGTTTGCGATTGCACACTGGTTGTGCGTGCTGGTTCGTTTGCGAAGCATCAAAAAACCTCCGCCGTTTCGTGTACCTTTCTTTCCCGTTGTGCCGCTCCTTGGCGGGGTGGCATGCATCTCGCTGGCCGTATTCCAGGGGTTCGCCGTACCGTCGGCCGGACTGATCGCAGTGGTTTGGCTCAGCATCGGCGGGGTACTTTTTCTCAGTCTCTTTGCGCGACGCGCCCGGTTGATGGATGTCTCCAACATTGCGGCGAATCCCGAACTTGTGCAACTTCGCGGCAGTACACCGTTGGTATTGGTGCCGATTGCCAATCCGCACAACGCCCAGGCCATGATCGCGCTTGCCGACACCCTCGTGCCAGCCGAATTTGGTCGCGTGCTGTTGCAAACGATTGTGGTCGCTAAGGAGGACTGGGATCCGGAAGTCGATCCTTCCCCGGCCGAGCGCGCCCAGAAGGTACTACTCGAACTGCTGCGTGCGTCGTCCAAGTTGGGAGTCCCGGTCGAAGCCTTGACGACCGTGTCACCCCAGCCAATGGAGGAGATCGTGCGCGTGGCCGACCTGCACCGCTGTGAATCGGTGTTACTCGGATTGAGTCACCTGGAACACGATACCGACGACTCGCCGGTCGAAGGTTTGCTCAGCCGGTTGAACACTGACGTTGTGATTTTGAGGGCAACCGAGAATTGGCAACTGGCACATACCGAGAATATTCTTGTTCCCGTTGGAGGGCGCGGCGGACACGATTATCTGCTCGCCCGTTTGCTCGGCAGCCTTTCGCGAAAACAGAAACGTCAAGTCACATTCCTGCGAGTCGTGCCGACGAAAACGCCAGCGAGCGATTTGAAGCGGATCAAGCGGGACCTGGACCGCATGGCCCGCGACAACGTCGGTGGCGGTAGCGAAAGAGAAGTGGTCCTGAGCGACGATCCCATCGCGACGATCTGTGAGCGTGCAGATCAAAGTGGATTGGTAGTCCTGGGCGTCCAGAGAATGGGCCCCAAGCAGAAACTGTTCGGTCGGTTCACACGGCAGATCACGCAAAAGACCCACAGCCCGGTGATCGTGATCAGCCGCCGGGGCTGAGCGTGAGAAGCAAACGCGTTTCACCGTGAGAACGCATGTTTTGAGCTTTTTTTGCGGAAGTTTTGCCGATTCGGCGCGCCACCACGATGCCCCGAAGCACTACTGTTGTATACACCCTTGTCTTTGCCAAATGAATCTTCTCGCTGAACCTATCGAATCCGTGTCCAGGCGGCCGAGTGATCCCCAGTCGCTGGTATCGTTCTGTGACGCCGACCTGCTCGAAGCCTGGTCGCGAGATCGTGTCCAGACGGCTTTGGCCGTGTTGGTCCAGCGTTACAGCGTGATGGTGCTCAGTGTTTGTCGTCGGCGGTGCCGCAGCGAGGCTGATGCCGAAGACGCTTTTCAAACAACGTTCCTGTATCTCGCACGCAACGCACACGCTATCCGTCATCGTGAACGCCTCGCAGGCTGGCTCCACAGGGTCGCCCAACGGGCCGCCGTTGCGACGACCAAGCAGAGTCTTCGGCACGGCGAACCGATGGTTGATCCTCCCGAGGATCCCGGCGATCCGCTCGACCGACTGACGCAGCGGCACGAGGCATCCGTCCTCGATGAAGAACTCGCGGATCTGCCCGAACATTATCGCAGTGTCATCGTGCTGCACCTTTGCGAGGGCCAGACGATCGCGCGTCTCGCGGAAGACTTCCAAACGACTTCGGGCTCCATACGCGGCCGATTGCAGCGCGGAAAACGATTGCTCGCGCGACGACTTCGGCGGCGCGGCATCGTACCGGTGTTCGCGTTTGCCGCCGCCAACGCCTGGACGGTGTCAACGGCGCAGTCGACTCGAGCGGCTGACGCGTTTGTCGAATCGGCATGCGACGGCGAACTCCCCGATCCGCCCGTCGAAACTACGCTTCTCGAATCTTTGCTTGCTTCCGGAGTTCGACTGATGCCAACGATCTACACTTCCGCCGGCGTGATCGGCGGATCAACCTTGATCGCGTTGATGATGTTGCCGCTGGGCACGGGATCTTCCGGTGATGCGAGCGGTCGCGCAGAAGTTGCTTTCGCATCGCGAGATTCACCCGTTGTTGCCCAGATTCATTCGGCCACCACAGAGCAAAGCCGGCTCGGACAGCTTGCAGCACCGGATGTGGCGGCGCCTGACGCCAACCAAGCTGCGTCCGGTGCCCAGCAGGGCGGATTCGGTGCCGGTGGCGGGATGTTCGGAGGCATGGGTCGGCAACAAACGTCTTCGGATCAACAGCCCGTGATGCCGGCGCTGACGTCTCCGACAGCCGAGCGTGCTGCTGCTGCCCTTGACCAGGAGCACGACTTTGACGTTGCCACTCCGTTGGAAGCACTCCCATCGGTGCTTCGCGATCTGATTGGCGTTCCGGTCTTGTTCGACCAGCGTGGTGTCGACTTTGCCACCAACCAGAAAGCCGCCGAGGTCGAGGTCAGTCTCCAGGACGAGGGTGTTCCGCTTCGTACGGCGCTGCACAAAATGCTTCACCCGCACGGATTGAAAGCGGTCATCCAGGAGGAAGGCCTCGTGATCACCGCCGATCCCGCCGCACTGGTTCACCGGGGCATCGGTGTTTCGCGATGGATCAATGTCAACCAAGACGCTGCGGAACGCATTGCCGAGGCGCTGAATCAACAAACGACAATCGAGTTCATTGAATTGCCGTTGGACGAGGCGGTCAGCCGGCTCTCGCAGCAGCACGACCTGCCGATCCGGATCGACCGCCGCGCCCTGGAGGAAATCGGGCTCTCCGGAGAGGAGCCGGTCACGATCACGATCAGCGAAGTCGCTCTGCGAACCGCGTTGATAATTCTATTGAACGATCTCGATTTGACTTACAACATTCGCGAGGAGTCGCTGGAGATCACGACCGTCGAGAACGCCGAGCAAAGCCTGTTGAACCGAATTTACTGGCTCGAAGGAACGGGTGTCGCCGAGAGAGACTTTCAATCGGTCATGAACTTGATCCAGACCAGCATTGTTCCAGACACCTGGGAGGCCCTCGGGGGGCCTTCGACAATGGCGCCCGTGGCTGCTGTTCGACCTGCAATCCTCGTTTCCTCGACCTACGAAGTGCATGAGCGGGTGGAAAAACTGCTGCAGGCCTTGCGCGAAACGCATTTCGGCCCCGATCCAATCCTGCAACCCAACTTCGGTCGCGGATGGGGTGGCATGGGTGGTGGCGCAGGAGGTGGCGGAATGGGCGGTGGCATGGGTGGTGGCGGAATGGGCGGTGGTGGCATGTTCTGAATCCACGCCGATTCGATCAATACCACCGCATTGCATAGTCGCGAAAACGCGCCAACGCCTGCGCTCGTGCACCGGCATCGGTTCGAAACTCGGCCCAACGTGACTGGTTCTCAAGCAGTCGCTCTTTTAGCACGGCGCGCGAGCCCTGAAACTCACTCCAATGCTGTGGTCTTGCCGCTTCAATCTCGTGTTGACGTTGCGCCAACAGCGCACGGACGCCATCACGAATGATTGGATCTTCGAAATCCGTCAACTTCATCAGCGGCAAAACGCCTTCGTCGTCGATCGGCTTGACCGCAATCATCACCGAGGGATGACGATAGCCCGACGCCACCGTAGCGACGTTGTAGCGGTGCGCGATGTAATCCACCGGGAACACACTGTAAGCGACCACCGTCATCAACAGTGCAATGAGTTGTGCGCGAATCAACCACCAAAAGCCGCGATTGCGACAAATCTTGTAAACAACAAGCGCGAATCCAACCACGACGACCGTGGTGCCGAAAAATGCCACCGTCCGCAAGCGGGTCATGCCGTTGTAGCCAACGTAAATCGTCAGGCGGTTGTAGACCGCGACCGCCAGCAAAAGGTTCTCTGCGGACCAGATCCACGCAAGTCGGCGAAGTTGATCGAGCCGGTCGTCCTGCAGCGTGGCTCGCGAAAACACCAGTGACAACACAGCCGTTGCCAGCGCCAGTGCGAAGGTCAACCAGGCTGCTCCCTGATGCGCGTAACCGGCATAGTAAAACCCGGTCGGGAACTCACGTTTCCACAGTGTCACGAATTCGAAAATCAGATACACCGCGAACAGCACGATCAACGTCGCCAACATGTTGCGAAACGCCACGAAATACATCGATCGCGCACCGTTGACCCGAGGCGCAGTTTCCGGCTCGACTGGACCGATCCGAAACATCGGGAACGCGGGTCGCAACAATCCGGCGCCGAGCAACAACGCCAGCACGCAAAATGGAATTTCCCAAAACGAAAAATTCGCAAGCCAGAGGCGTATCGAGTCACCGAGCCGGGCGACCCGAGTCGATACCCAATCAAACAAATCAGGATTCGCGAATACAAAAATCGAACCGAAAACGACCACAGCTGCCGCGGGTAGAGTCCATGCCATCACGCGACCACTCGATCCAGCTTTTGCTCGAAGCTTGCGAGGAAGACGATAAAGGCCCAACCGCCTTGCACCGTCCACAACGGCTCGCCCCGCCAGGACAAACCCTTCCAACACCAACGGTACGCTGCCGGCCGATGACATCGCCAGAGCTACCACCAATGCCACGCCTGAAAAGACGGTCAGAGCGGAGCCTGCCCAAACAAGCCGCATCGATACGACTGCGAGCAGGCCAACGATCACCATCCACACCCGATCGCGCCGAACGTCCTCAATGCCAAACAGAAAGACCAGCGGTACCAGCGCGAAAAAGACTGCCGGACCACCGAGGCCAAACGCCCGAAATATCAACAGGTCGGCAAGCAAGGTCCAGAGCAGAACCGAGGATACCTCACGCCACTGTACCGGTCTCACCAAGCTGGCCTCAATCGGGGCGGCGTCACTTGCCGCGCTGGAAAGTTCGCCCGCCATCAGATGCACCTGGTAAGAACTTCGAAAAAGACAAGAGCGTGCCAATGGGTTACGCAGCCGACGTGTCCGATGTTCAACCCCTTTGCGGCGGCAGCTTTCGGCCAGCGTACCGAGCTGGTTGCCCAGCGATGAGGTCGACTGGCACGCCTAAACCTCGCAAAAGCATGGATTGGATCGCAGCAGGCTGTCGATTACAATCTCCCCCTCACCCACAAGGAAGCACGCTCCGGTGATCGATCACCCTCATCGCAATCCACCGCCGACCGGAAAGCCCCGCGTTCGTCCGATCGGATCGCTGGTCAATCAATTGATCTCACGACGTGGGTACGCGCAAGTTCTCGCTAACGAGGAATTGCACCAGACGATTGCCTCGGCCATCGGTGACCAACTCGCGTCCGCTTTTCAAATCGGCAATCTCCGTCGCGGCGTCCTCCAGGTTTACGCTTCGGATTCGGTCACTCTTCAAGAGCTGAATTTTCGCAAGCGGGCAATCCTGAAGCAAATCGATCGCGACGTTCCGGGAAGCCAGGTGACCGACCTGCGATTTCGAATCCAGTCGTAGAACCGATGCCCGAAGCGCAGACAATCAAGGGGAGCGACGGAGTGTCGCGTTGCTGGTGGTGCGGCAATGATCCGTTATACGTCGACTACCACGACCGCGAATGGGGCATGCCGGTCGACGACGATCGGCGGCTTTTCGAGAAGATGTGCCTGGAGGGCTTTCAGGCCGGATTGAGCTGGATCACCATTCTGCGAAAACGCGAAGCATTTCGCAAAGCGTTCTGTCAGTTTGATTTCGAGCAGGTTGCGCGATTTTCTGCAACCAAGATTGAACGATTGGTGCAGGACGTGAATATCGTTCGGCACCGGGGGAAGATCGAATCGACGGTCAACAACGCAAAACGCGCGATCGCAATGATCGAAGAGTTCGGTTCGCTCGCCGCCTTTTACTGGAATTACGAACCCTCCCGCACACCCGTGATCCGAAAACGCAGCGAGATTGCTGCGAAAACGGACGAGTCAATCGCAATGAGTAAAGATCTCAAGCGACGAGGATGGAGTTTCGTCGGGCCAACGACTTGTTACGCGCTGATGCAAGCGACCGGGATTGTCAACGATCACTTGAAGGGCTGTCACGCCTGGGCAATAGTCGACCGCGCACGACGGGATTTCACGCGGCCCGCCTGATCGGCCAATTCCCCCACGTCGTCGCAAAGGGCCGCGCGATCACCTCGGTTTCGGAGTCAACGCGGGCTGAATCTTGACAGGCTTGTTGTTGCCTCGTTTCGGTTTGCCGCGTTTCCAATCTCCCGTGAAGGGTAATTCCTCGAAGATGATCTGGTCCGAGACGCGCGGATCGCCCGTTCGATGCAACTCATCCATCAAGCGATCATGAAGTCGCTGTCGCACCTCGGCCGACGCCGGAGCATCGGCAAGATTTTTCATGCAATGCGGATCTTCGCGGACGTCATACAACTCGTGCCGCGGCCGTCGCCCGACGGCGAACTGAAACAAATCTGGATTGTCATCGCGCCGGGTCACGACCCATGCCTTGGTGGGACTGGCATCAAGATCCCCAAAGGCGACAAACGTGTCGTCCCGTAAGAGTTCATACGAGGGCATGTCGGCATCGGCCGCACCATAACCGGGCCCGGTACCCATTGGCCAACGATCGGGTTCGAAGTTGATGATGTAAAGGTAGCGGTCAGTGCGAATGGCTCGCTGGGGATACGGCTTGTTGCCCCTTCGCGCAAGTGCGACGTGCCGCTCACGGCCCGTGAAAACCGCGTCGCGGGATGAATCAACCTGCCCCGCTTTCTCACTTTCGAGCACTGGCAACAAAGACTTCGCAATCATCGACGGCGGCTTTTCGACGCCAGCGGCTTCGAGGAATGTGGGGGCCAGATCGGGTAGCGAAACAAAATCGTCCACCACTCGACCGGTCGCTTTCACTCGCTGCGGCCAACGGATGGCAAGCGGCACCTGGGTTCCGAAGTCGTACAGATTGCATTTGCCTCGCGTGATGCCGGGTATTCCATGGTCGCCGCTGACCACCAGGATCGTATTGTCGTATGCGTCAACTCGCTTGAGTTCATCGATGACCACGCCCAAAGCAGCATCGAACGCCTGGACCTCGCCCAGGTAGTCGGCAAAATCCTCGCGCACGACGTGCACGTCCGGCAAAAATGGAGGTAACTTTCCCTTCAAATCGTCCGGGTCGATTCCCCATAGCTCCTTTCCGCTTCCCGCGATCCATTTGCGATGACAGTTCGTCGGTCCGAACCAGTAGCAAAACGGAGCATTGCCATCGAGCTCTGCGTCGCTGTCGGCATCGAGGAATGATCGAACATTCTTGCGCACTTCATCGAGCAACGCCGCCTTGCCCGCCTCTCGGTCAGGATTCGACATCGCCGATTGCGAAAACCCATTGAACCGGGTGCCGTGTCGGTTGAACGCGCGCTCGGCACCACCGTGCGGCGCATTGATCGGCGATCCGGGACTCCACACTTTGTAGGTATGTCCGATTCGATAACCAGCGGATTCGAGTAGTAACGGGTAAGTGGGTATCGACATGTCCCAGATTGCGCCTTGAAGAATCGAGGCGCGGCCGCATCTCCAGAAATGCTGGCCCGACAACAGCGAACTTCGGCACGGCGTGCAGGAGGGAGCACTGACAAAGGCTCTCGTGAACAAAATTCCTTCGTCGGCAACGGAATCAAAGTTCGGCGTCGAGACGTGATCGTTCAGACCGCCCGGGTCGAGTTTCCCGTAGGCACTGGCATATTGTCCCCAGTCATCGGCAAAGGCCATCACGATGTGAGGACGTTCGCCCGCGGAGGATACCTGGCCGAAGGTACAAATGAACGCGAGAAGCAAGGTTGCCAGGTAATGTGCTTGATTCATGAGTCGGTTGGTTCGAGAAACGAGAATCCGAGTCAGTTCGACGGCAGATATCTTAACCCGAGGCGATCCGCGTTTGTCACGAGTCCCGGACACGACCACTGGGACACGACCACTGGGACACGACCACTGGGACACGACCACTGGGACATGACCACTGGGACACGACCAATGGGACACGACCAATGGGATACAGACCAATGGGATCCAGACCAGTGGGTTGCGATGGACGGCTGGCAGCGGCGACAATGGATCAAGATCAAACCCGATTGAACTTATGCCCGCTTTTCCAAGGTGGCTCCGACGATGAACGACGAGACGACCGAATTGGAAAAATCGCCGGTCCCCCTTTCACCGGCCGCGCGTCGCGTCCTTGGAGTCCTTGTCGAAAAGGCCAAAACGACGCCATCGAACTACCCCTTAACACTGGCTGCGATTGTGACGGCAAGCAACCAGAAGTCGAATCGCGACCCGCAGATGGATCTCGACGAAGACGATGCTCTGTTGGCGTTGGACGAACTGCGAAAAGCCGGGGCCGCCCGTGAAGTGCAGGGGAGTGGTCGCGCGATCAAATACCGTCACGCGTTCTACGAATGGCTTGACCTCGACGGCCCCGGGGCGGCGGTCATGACCGAGTTGATGCTCCGTGGACCTCAGACAATCGGTGAGATTCGCACCCGGGCCTCGCGGATGCACGCGTTGGAGGATCTAGGTGCCGCCAAGTCGGTCGTCGACGGCCTGATCGAAAAGGGACTGATCGAAGCACTGACGCCGCCGGGCCGAGGACAAACATTCACGCACACGCTTTATCCACCCCAGGAACGCCAGTACCTCGGAGCCAGAATCGAGAAACATTCTGCGAAGTCACCCGGGGAGCGGAGTTCGAGCTCGTCAGGCGTCAACAAGACTGCCGTCGACCAATTGCTTGAGCGGCTCGATACCGTGAACGAACGAATCGAGGCGCTCGAAAAACGGCTGGAGAATCTCGAGAACTAGCCGTTTGAAACGAACAAGTTTTCGACCGGCATTACTTGCGACCCAAAACCAGGAAGATCGGGTTGAGTGACTCGAAGCGAACCCGGTCGAGTTGGTATTGTCCCCTCGCGACATTGATCATCCGGACATCGCTGCGCAATTCGGCCGCTTCGATTTTTCCCTGAACCGCAACGAGATTATCGGGGCTCGAGACCGTAACAACGATCCGTCCGCCTTCGTTCAATCGGGTCAATGCGCTCGCGACCAGATCGGGAACCATCCGCCCGCTGCCTCCGACAAAGATCGCGTCAGGGTCCGGAAGATCTTTCCAGGCTTCGGGCGCCTGTCCATGCACCGGGACCAGGGACGGCACGTCGAACAACTTTGCATTCTCGATCATCAAGCCGTAATCTTCGGCGTCCATTTCAATCGCAAACACCTTTCCATTGTTTGCGATCGCGGCCGCCTCGATGGCCAGCGAGCCGCTGCCGGCACCCACGTCCCAAACGACGCTTTCCCGTGTCAGGTCCAACTCGGCCAGCGCGATGCAACGTACCTCCGACGGGGTGAGCAGCCCTCGCTTGGGCCTTGATTGCAGGAACAGGTCATCGGGATTGCCAAACAATCGACGCTGTTGGCTTCCGCTGGGCCGGTCGGCCGCGCCATGACGACGCACCAGAACCATGACGTTCATTGGCGAAAAGGACTGCTCGCGAATCGATTCCAGATCTCCCTGGGTCACTGTTTCGTCCGGCGTGCCAAGGTTTTCGCAAACGTACGCGGTGAAGTAATCGATGCGACGGTCCAACAATGCTTCGGCGATGACCGGCGGTGAGACCGCTTCGGTGGTAAACAATCCGGCCCGATCCGACGTGCGAACGCTGTCAACCACGCGATCGAGTGACTGTGTCGCCAGATTCGAAAGATAGGCGTCATCCCAACTTTCCTTGACGCGTGCGAACGCCAACTGCATGCTGCTGACATGCGGCACCACCTCAAAGCGATCTTTGCCAAAGGCCTCGGTCAGGTAGCGTGCGATACCGTAGAACAGCGGATCACCGCCGGCCAGCATCACCGTCGGACGATCAGCAAGATCCGCGATTGTCTTTTTCAGTTCCTCAAGGTCGCCAACGACCGGAACACGCTCGGCCGACGATCCCGGGAACTTGTCAAGCATCGCCCGCGTTCCAATCAGGACTTCGGCGCGATCAACCAGCTCGCGTGCGTGTCCGGTCAATCCATCGAGTCCGTCGTCCCCAATTCCGACAATGTGTATTCGAGCAGCCAAGGCGAGCCTGTCCTGATGGGCGTATGAATCGAGTGCGAAACCGACATCGGCTCGCGAACGGTCTTTCTACAGCTTTCGGAGCTCTTTGAGAATCTCCTCGACCGTGCTGCGGCCGGCATGCGAATGGCTGACCTTGCTCCAACGAACGCGGCCGTTGCGATCGATCACGAAAGTAGCCGGGTAAGCCGTTTCATTGAGCGCGTCCCAACGAAGTCCCCACTGAGTGACCATTTCCATCCCTTCATCCCGCACGATCACCAGCGGTTGGGGAAGACTCCGCGAACCCATGAATTGCTCGGCATGCTGCTCAAGTGCGGTGGCTGGGCCTGGATAGACGAGGATCACCTTTTGGGCATGCTTGGCCAACGTCCCGGCCCGGTTGGAGAGCGAAGCAACCTGGCGGCTGCACAACAGGCATTGGTACCCCGGGTAGCCTCGCAAGACGACCACGACGACCGGGCCCTGTTTGTACTGCTCGCGGAGCGAAAGATAATCTTCGCCGCCAACAACCGGCAGATCGAATTCGATGGCCCGATCGCCGACCTCAAGCTGCTTGATCTGTTCTTCGTCATCCTCGTCGGCGCGAATTGTCCCTACCATGCTGCAACAAAGCAGCAGCGCGAAAAGACATCGCGGCGCGACCGCGCGAAAGTGCAAGAATCGAAGGCCGCTGGTCATTCGCATCGTTCTTCGTGCATTCATTGTTCCCTCTTTTCTCTTTGCCGCCGGCTGTAACGCTCCAACGTCTTTCGCTCCGATGAAGTCAAGCTTGACTCGCCGCGCTCGTGGATCTTGGCAAGAATCCGATCCGCCTCTTCCGCTTCACGCTCAATTTTCTTGTCGGGATCGTGCAACTTCAATTTCATTCTTCGTGAACGCCGGCGCATCCGCGCCGGGATCTCGCCGATGGCCGTAAAATCGAGCCAGCGTAGGTTCCAGTGCAGAAAATAATACCCCAGCGCGAAAAATGCACCCGCCAGGTGAACCGTGAACGCTGTGTTGGAAGCGGCACCCATGCCGGAAATGAATCCGAATGCACCCGCCAAATCAGTGATCACGAAAAAGACTGCGAGGACCCAGGCTTTGACTGGAAAAACCAGCATCAACAGGATTTCGCGATTGGGAAAATAACAGGCGAACAGGACCGCCGTGGCAATCACAGCCCCGCTGGCACCGATCGTTCCGATCTCCGGGTTGGTAATCAGACTCGTCACCCCGCCGATGATTCCGCCGGCAACGACCGCAACGAGATAGAACCTCAGAAACTCCATTCTTCCCAATCGATGCTCAACGTCCCGTCCGAACACATACAGGCCGATCATGTTGAACAGAACGTGGGTGATTCCGCTGAGGTCATGCACAAATCCGTAGGTCACCAATTGCCACCACATCCATGGGCGCACAAGGGTGTCCCCGTCGACCGCGCACCAATCGGCAATCAAACTCTGAGTGACCCCGTCGACACGACGCGCAAAGATGATGTCGGCAAGGAACACCACGACGTTGATCACCACTAAGGTGATCGTAATGCTGCGCGGATTTTCAATGCGATCCCAGGGGGTCCGCTCATCCCGTCCGTAGTCGCGGTCGTAAAGTCCCATGGGAGACCCGTGCGTGAAAGTGATCCGACGTTGGTTTCCGAGCAACCCATCCTAGCAATCATGACGCGATCGCGCGTAGACGGCACCGACCGCACAAATCACCCATCGTTCGCGTCAAATCGACCCACGCCAAGCAATCAGGCCGCCGTGGCGCCGGAACGAATCTCGATCATCTCGCGGAGGTACTCAACCGCACGCCGCAGCTGTGGATCAATCATCAATCCTGATTCAACCGAAGCCTTCGGAGGATCGATTGAATTCTCGTCCTGCACCGCCGTGTCATCACCCCCATCACCCGGCTCGACATCGTCACCCGGCTCGACATCGTCACCCCTCTGGCCGTTCAAAGTGTCAAACAGGGCCAGGGATGGGTAGGATGCTTCGCGCCATCGCTTGGCCAATTTTTCGAGGCTCGACTCGTCAAGCTCCACTTCCATCCCGTCATCGGGGCGTACTCCCCACTGCTCGTCTTCACCGGCGTCCTTGTCGCGATGAATGTTCTCCCCGTTGGGTCGGTAATACCGGGCAACGGTCAATCTCAACGCGCTGCGGCCGTACTGCAGCGGCAGGATGTTCTGGACCGTGCCTTTCCCGTAACTTCGCGTCCCCACGATTACGGCACGATGATTGTCCTGCAGGCAGGCAGCAACGATCTCGCTGGCGCTGGCCGAATTGCCATCGATCAGCACGGCGATCGGCTTGCTGGGATCGACAAGCGTGCCGGGTTCGGCGCTAAACCGCTCTTCCATCTTGCCGCCGCGGGTGCGAGTCAGAACGATCTTACCAGAATTCAAAAACATGTTGCTGACATCCACTGCGGCGTGCAACAGCCCGCCACCGTTGCCTCGCAAATCGAACACCAAGGCGCTGAAGTCGTTGTCGAGTTCGAGGAAAGCTTTCTCGAGTTCGTTCACGGTCCGTTCGCCGAAGCTCGTCAATCGCACATAGGCAATCGACGGTTCGTCGCGCAACCGGTACACCCATCGATTCTCCGAATCGCGGTAGTCGCCGATAACGGACTCGAGCGAGATCCTCCCCCGGCGCACCGACATCTCGATCTCTTCGTCACCTCGTAACACGACCAACTGCACGACCGTTCCGATCTTACCCTTCAACCTCGTACTGACATCGTGCAGTTCCATTTCCGATACGTTTTCGCCGTCAACGCGGATGATCAGATCGCCCGGTAGCATTCCCGCGGCCAATGCCGGTGACCCGACCAGGGGCGTCACGACTCGAACCGGTTTGCCCAGCTCACGCTGTTCAACAAAGATTCCGATCCCCGCGAACTCTTGGTTGATGTTGTCCTGGAACGACTCGTAATCGTCGCGTGGAATGAACTCGCTGTGTTCGTCGAGGGTTGACGTCATGCCTTTCATGGCCGCAATCAACAACTGGTCGTCGTCCACTGGATCCACGTAATAGGTGTCAATCAGCTGCAACGCATCTCCGACCAACATCGCCGTCTTGGCGCGGCGCTGGGTGAAGTAACAGAGGATGCTGACGCAAAGTGCAATCAGAATGATGTTCAGGTTGCGAGGCGGCATGCTTGAGAGGTACCAGAGTTATGAAAGGATGCCGGAGGCACGAATCGCCCTCAGGCGGCATGGATAGCCCGGCGGCATCGACAGCCCTTCGACGGGGACGATTCATTTGTCGATTGTACGCCACCGTCCGCGATTGGGCAGCAGCGACGCCGGGCAGCAGCGACGCCGGGCAGCAGCGACGCCGGCCGTCGCACAGCCTCGTCCTCAGCAATGAGTCGCTTAGACGCCGCTGAGAAATGGCACAGGGATCAGGATCGCGTGCTGCTGGACCCACGTGGCCAGCCCATCCCAGCTGGTGTATTGGGAGACGTAGACGAAAAGGAGGTAAATGCCGACAACAACCGGCATCATGGCTCGAACGCTCCAGCGGGAGAACATCGCCCACATTCCAGTCGGATCGGGCCTGCGACGGGCACGCCGCAGCGCCATTCCCGTTGCGATCCGCGCTGGCAAGATGAACGCGACAAAGACCAGGCATGGCAACCACATCACTTCGCGCGGAGTCGCTTCGATCTTCAACAGGTACAACGGGATCGGTGTGAGAACCAGGGTCACGATCATGGCTCCCAACCACGCCCACGGGGCGCGGCGAAAATCGCGTCGGATTTTCCGAACCTCGAACAGAGACGAAAACCGATTCTCGGCGGCAAAATTTGCTTGCAACATCGGCAGGTAAAGCAGCCCGATGCCCAGAAACATCAATGCCACGAAACCGACCAGACCCGCCAAGCCAGTCTCGCCCTCGCGAAACGCGACCACGATGATCATCGCAGGAATCAACCAGATCAACGTGCCCGCCGCGCCACGAAATCCGAGCCAAAAGAACCTGGGTAACTCGAGTGACGTCGTGAAATCCCAAAGGCGATCAGGAACATCCTTCCACGTACTCCACCGCCACGCATCGGAAATGAATCGCTTCGGCTGTGGCCATAGGTAATCACGCAACTTGCCACCGCGCACCCAAGCCCACAGCAGATAGCCGGTCGCGAGAATCGACGATGCGATGGCGAGAATCCGCATCGCCGCCGCCTGACCCGATCCAGGATTGATCAAGTAGGCCACCGATTCCCAGTGCGCCAACAACTGTGTCGGAAGCGCTGCGACAAACACCGCACTCGCAGCCAGGCCAATCTGACCCGCTTTCTTGAAATGGGGCAACGAATCACCGAGCGTCGCGCCGTTGGCCAATCGACCAGCAACATGAAGCAGGTATCCAAACGCAATCAATTGCAACAAAGGGATCGCCGTCAGAACCGCCAACAACACGACCAACGACGCGAGGCAAAAACAGACGCGCGTCGTCGCAGAGACAACGTTCAACACCCCCCGCACCAGACCGACTCGCGGTCGCGGGGCAGCCTCGGCGGCCGGGCCATCACCCTGAGAAACGGCGCCGTCAACCAACTCCGCCACAACCACCGCTTGAGCTGCCCCCGCCGGACTCCCGTTCAGACTTGTCATTCCAGGGGCAACCAGCTCGGCGGCGACAGGTTCAACCTGCTCGGCCGTCTCACTGGGCGAATCTTCATGCGGCGACGATGGATCGGTAGGTATCGTTTGCGGTTCGGCCACAATTCTTCCAGGACTGACGTTCCGGCCAATGATGATGGAAAATTCCGGGTCTCTAAACCATTCGACGATGGCAATCGAATCTTGGCAAGAACTTTTTGAAAGCCGCGAGGAGGCCCCGCGACGATAGGTGGCTCGCGATCGCCCCCGAAGGACGGTAAATCGTACTCTTTACATCGTAGATCGGGGTTCGGCAGTTTTTACTGGAGAATCGAATGTAAAAACGACGATCTATCTGATTGAAGGTCTTTCGTGGGGGGATACTCGATCGACATGTGGTACCTCGCGAGGGGTCCCAGGCGTGAAACTCGATGGCAAATCCTCAACGCTTCGTCGCACTTTTGCTGCTGTTTGCCGCGGTTGCCCCGCAGCTGGGCTGTGTGGCGCTGAACATCCCCAGCGAGCGGTTCGGCGATCCAGGCGACGACGGGGGGCTGTTCGGCCATTGGCGCAGCGGAGGCAGATCCCACCTTCAACCGCACGACGTCGGTGCGGATGGCAGTTCCCTGCCCGGTGGTCATTGCGATCCACATGCCCACCCCGTCCACGATGGCGTGATGCACCAGGGTGTATTGATCGACGGAGGTCCTTTGGAGGTCGATCCTTTTGATCCCTCCGTGGACGTTGACGGAAATCGCAAGCAGCCCGAGATCCCGTGGCCGCGATTTCATCCCGTTCCGACCCGTCCGGTGTTCGGACCCGCCACCGGGTTTGCACCCGCCGGCGGCTAATCTTTCCGCGCGGGACCAGCGAATTCGTTGTACAGGTCGTCGGGCCAATGACGGTAACGAGGGTTGCTGGTTGTTAAGCTCGGCAAACCTTGCGGCGTACCCTCTCGCCCGTCAAGCGTAAGGGCAAATTATTCCGATGCAAAGGGCCATACCGGTGTTGCCGGTACGTCGTCGGCGGGGGAACGTAATCTCTGCCGAATCAAAGCATCCGAAAGATTCGGGTTCGGGAATATATGCGACCTACGATCCAAGTTTCCCGCGCCGCGACCTGTCTTGCTGTTGTCACCCTGTTGGTTGGCCATTGCTGCGTGACAGATCGATTGGCCGCACAACACCCGTCCCGACGGATTTCGGATGCCCGGGAAACTCCGACTGTGTTGGCGATCCGTCGTGCGTCGCCAGCGGTTGTGAACATCCACGGTCAGAAGACGGTACGGTCCACCGCCGCCGGGATGGCTGGTGCAGGTGGTCCCGATTCGTTCCGACAAGTCAACGGCATGGGCACCGGGATCGTGATCGATGCCCGCGGGTACGTGATCACCAACTATCACGTGGTCGAGGATGTCGATGACATTCGTGTGACGCTGCACAACGGCGAGACCACATCGGCGGACTTGATTGCTTCTCGGATCCGCAGCGACCTGGCATTGATCAAGGTCAACGTTGACCAGCCGTTGCCGGTGATCCCGCGGGGCACCAGCAGCGACTTGATGGTCGGCGAGAGCGTAATCGCGATTGGTAACGCGTTTGGCTACGTCCATACGAGCACACAAGGCATCATCAGCGCTCTTCATCGCGACGTTCCGGTAAATGAAACACAGGACTACGAGGACCTGATTCAAATCAGCGCTGGAATCAATCCAGGCAACTCCGGCGGGCCGTTGTTGAACATCGACGGCGAAATTATCGGAGTCAACGTCGCAGTCCGCGTCGGCGCACAACAAATCGCGTTTGCGATCCCGATCGACCAGGTGATCGCGATCGTGACCGACATGATTGAACAGCACAACGAGATCCGTCTGTCTACCGGTTTGCGAACCAGCGGCGGACCCCGCGACGGTGATGGCGTGACCATCGCCAATGTCTCCGCTAGCAGTTCTACCGCACGGGAAGAATTGAAGCCGGGTGACCGCGTGGTCCGCGTTGGTTCCCATGTCGTCGACGATCGTCTCGACATGGCGCTGGCACTGCTCGATGCCAGGCCGGGCGACCAGCTTCAGATCGGTGTGAACCGAAACGGCCGCCAGCTCGATTTGGCAATGTCAACCCAAAATCAACCCAGCGAAGCTCTGTCAGTTCCCGAGCTAGCATGGTCGGTGATTGGAGTTCAAGCCAAGCCGGTCGCGGAGACCACCATGCGTCGGCTCAATTCACGCATGCGAACAAAATACCGTGGCGGACTTTACATCACCGCGGTCCGACCCGGTTCGGCGGCCGATGAACAGGGAATCATTCCCGGCGACGTCCTGCTCGGCATCCACGGATGGCAGACATCGAGCATGAAGGACCTCGCCGGCATTCTCGAACATCCAGACATTCAACGCGGTCCCCGTGCCAAGTTTTACCTCGTACGCCGTGAACAAACCTTATTCGGACACATGGAGTTGGCTGCCCAGCCAAAGGCGATTCATCACTAAGACATGACGTTGGGCGACGGCGTCGAAAAAATGACTCCTTTCGCTCGTCCCGGGGCAAACTCATCATGCTGACCGCAGCACGAGTTTGCCGACCCAGCCGGGACACGAGCGTCAGTCTCGATGGTGAGCATCGCCAGCACGCCCGCCGATGCGCGTGCTACCAGGTCCGCGCGGCCTCGTAGGCGTCGATCTTTTCTTTGTGCTGCAGCGTCTGCGCAATGTCGTCAAGCCCGTGCAGCAGGTTGTGGCGCCGGCTGGCATCGATCTCAAAGGTTCTCTCGAAACCACGCTCGTCGCTGACCTTCTGGTTCTCCAGATCCACGGTCAACTTGTAGGGAGCATGTTCTGCCGCGCGGGCAAACAGCTCGTCAATGTCCGTTTCGGCCAACGTGATCGGCAGCACTCCGTTCTTGAAGCAGTTATTGAAGAAGATGTCCGCAAAGGAGGGAGCGATCACCGCGCGGAATCCGTAATCATCCAGCGCCCAAACAGCATGTTCGCGACTGCTGCCGCTGCCGAAATTTTGTCGGGCGACAAGAATCGATGCTCCCTGGACCGCCGGCTGATTGAGTTCGAATTCGGGATTCTCAGTCGTGCCGTCATCGAGGAACCGCCAGTCATAGAACAGGAACTGGCCAAAACCTGTTCGCTCGATCCGCTTTAAAAACTGTTTCGGGATGATCTGGTCGGTATCGACGTTGGCCCGGTCAAGCGTTGCCACGACGCCGCTGTGGATGGTAAAGCTTTGCATTTCGGTTCAACTTACAAGAAAGAAAATGCGGGCCCCAAAAACCGAGGAACCACGCACAACGGCCGCACACCGTGATCGGTCAATCCGCGTCGGTCATGATGTCTCGCCCCGGTAATCCCAACCGCGGATATCAACAAAGTGTCCTTCGACGGCGGCCGCGGCAGCCATCGCGGGGCTGACCAGATGGGTTCGGCCGCCCTTGCCCTGGCGTCCCTCGAAATTGCGGTTGCTGGTGCTGGCACACCGCTCGCCGGGCGCGAGTTTGTCGGGGTTCATCGCCAAGCACATGCTGCAACCAGCCTCGCGCCAATCGAATCCCGCTTCCTTGAAAATCTGGTCGAGCCCTTCGCGTTCAGCCTGTTGCTTGACCTGGCCGCTGCCCGGGACAACCATCGCGTTAACGCGATCCGATACGTGGTGACCTCGAACCACCGCAGCGGCCGCTCGAAGATCCTCGATGCGGGCATTGGTGCATGAGCCGATGAAAACCCGCTCAATCGAGATCTCACGAATCGGCGTGTGGGCGTTGAGCCCCATGTATTCCAGCGCGGCGCGTGTCGATTTCTGTTCGGTCGAATCATCGAACTCCGCAGGATCGGGAACGTGGTCATTGATGCTGCGAACCTGGCCCGGATTGGTGCCCCAGGTCACCTGTGGCTCGATATCCTGGCCGCGGTAGAGGAGCGCAACGTCATAGGTTGCTCCCGGGTCGGTGGGAAGTTGCTTCCATCGCTCCACTGCCGCATCAAAATCGGACGGCACCTCGGGGCGACCGCGAAGGTAGTCAAACGTCGTCTGGTCCGGCGCGATCATCCCGGCGCGTGCGCCGGCCTCGATCGACATGTTACAAACGGTCATTCTTTCTTCCATCGTCAGCGCGCGAACACAATCGCCGGTGTACTCGAGCACATAGCCTGTCCCGCCGGCCGTTCCAATCTTGCCGATCAGATACAGAATCATGTCCTTCGCTGTGACCCCTTTGGGTAGTTCGCCGTCAACACGCAACTCCATCGTCTTGGGCTTGAACTGCCGCAACGTTTGAGTGGCCAGCACGTGCTCGACCTCGCTCGTGCCGATCCCGAACGCCAGCGCACCGAACGCGCCGTGCGTCGCGGTGTGGCTGTCGCCGCAAACGATCGTCATCCCGGGTTGCGTGTACCCGTTTTCGGGTCCGATGACGTGAACGATCCCCTGGCGCACATCACCGATATCAAACAGCGTCACGCCGAACTCGGCACAATTGGCTCGCAGCGTTTCAATCTGTTTGCGGCTGATCGGGTCGGCGATCGGAAGACTTCGGTCCGACGTCGGCACGTTGTGGTCGGGCGTCGCGATCGTTCGCTCGGGCCTGCGAATGGGTCGGTTGCCCAGCCTCAATCCTTCGAACGCCTGTGGACTCGTCACCTCGTGGACCAGGTGCAGATCGATATAGAGGATCGTGGGGCCGGTCTCGGGCGCGTGGACGACGTGGTCACTCCAGATTTTCTCGAGCATGGTCCGCGGGGCGGACGATTGGACGGGGGACATTTGTAAAAGGATTTCCAAAGGGGACAGACTACCGAGACTCACTGTCAACTCTCGGCCGCCAACTGTCAACGGCTCCCAGCGGCGAGAGCCTTCGACGCGATGCCGGGGGGATACGGCGGCCAAACTCCCGCCGTGCCGCTACGGGAAGGACGCCGAAGCAAAATCCAGGTTCGCCGGACGATTCCGGGTCTCCGAGCGTGCGCGTCCCGGCTCGGCAGCTCGGGGCGGGAAAAGTACCCAGTGCCGGGCCGACGCGACGCAGCGTGGGCAACGACTCAAACCCCGAAATAATCGCGGTACCATGCGACGAACCGCCGAACTCCCTCTTCGATCGGCGTGGAGGGACGAAAACCGACCGCGGACTCGAGCGCATCAATGTCGGCGTAGGTCGCCGGTACATCCCCGGGCTGCATCGGCATCAAGTTCTTTTTTGCTTCGATGCCGAGCGCCTGTTCAATCACTTCGATGAATCGACCTAGTTCGACCGGTTGATTATTGCCGATGTTGTAAACGCGGTAGGGAGCCGAGCTGATCGAAGGATCCGGATCGTCGCTGTTCCACTTGGCCGACGGCTCGGCGATTCGCTGTGACACCCGATCGACACCCTCGACGATGTCATCGACGTAGGTGAAATCGCGTTGCATCTTGCCTTCGTTGAAAACGTCGATCGGCCGGCCCTCGAGAATCGCTTTGGTGAACAGAAACAACGCCATGTCGGGGCGTCCCCATGGTCCATAGACGGTAAAGAATCGCAAGCCGG